>CALHZK010000006.1 GCA_938040655.1 uncultured Candidatus Saccharibacteria bacterium | reverse complement strand
GCGTGTCGGTCTGGCGCAAAATCTGGGCGGTGCGCATGCTCAGCAGCTCGGTCTTGCCTGTGCCTGGCCCAGCCAACACAAAGAGCGGACCATAGATATGATCGACAGCCTGCCGCTGTGCTGGATTGAGCTGATCGTACCGTGTCTGAAAGTCCATACGCTTAGTATACGAGACAAACGAAAAATGGTAAAATAAACGCGTATGAACACCGCTGGCTATGATGAGCTGACATTGAAGAGTGCTGTCCGTCAAGGATTTGGGCTTGATGCTGATATCCAGACGGTCATCCTGCCCTGCGTGAATGTCAGTCGCACCGGGCTGGCGACGGTTTTTTTGACCACCGAGAAAGAGCTGCTTGTCTATATTGAATCATCAACCACTATGCTTCTGGCTGATGTCAAGAAGATCATCTCGCGTATGGGCCTGAAGGCCGACTTGTTCATTCCGCCACGTGGTCAGCCACGCTACTTTGATGACATTGGCCGTGAAAAATATCACAAGGTGTTCCCTGGCCTCAAAATTACCTCAGATAATGACCTCACCTATTATCGGACACTGGCACCATATAATCCGGCCCTGGTGTTGATACTCGAGGTCAAAGATGGGTTTATCTATCAGTTTGACCCAGATGCGCGTGGCCAATGGCGAGTTGGGACGAAGTTTCACTACAGGAGGGTGTTGACAAACTAATGCACGACTACTTGGATATCATCAAACGCAATATACTATCACCGATTGTCCTGGCGATCTTTTTGCTGGCTGGTGCACTGATTTATGTGCGTGAATATAATGACGCGTGGTTTATCTCGGTGGTCATTGTAGTGAACTCGCTGATTGGTATTGTTCAAGAAATACGGGCAAAGCGAGTGCTGCACCGGCTCGAGTTGATGAGTGCGCCAAAAGCACGAGTCCGGCGGGCTGATCAAGTGATCGAGCTACCCTATGACTCCCTCGCGGTCGGTGATGAAATTGTTCTTCAGGCGGGCGATGAGCTACCAGCAGATGCCACAGTGCTGACCTCACGCGGTTTGGAACTAAATGAAAGTATGCTGACTGGTGAGTCGGCAGCGATTGAGAAGGCGGTCGGCGATACAGTATTGGCGGCGACTACGGTGCTCGCGGGCGAAGGGGCTGCGCGGGTCACGGCGGTCGGCGATCAGACAAAGGCTGGGGCGATCAGTCAAGTGCTGAAGCGCTACAAGCCAGAGCTGACACCGCTGCAACAGGCCATCTGGCGAGCGATCGCCTTTCTGACATATGCAGCGATTATCTTGGCGGTATTGATCTCGATCGTCTATTATGTCTTTGGTTATAATGTGATCGATATTCTCAAGGCGATTACTTCCTCGGCGGTGACAGTGGTGCCCGAGGGGCTGCTACTGGCCAGCTCGCTGCTACTGGCGTTTGGCTCGCTCCGGCTGGCTCAGGCTAAGGTACTACCGCAGAAGTTGGCGGCTATTGAAGCGATGGCACTCCTGAACCTGCTGGCGGTGGATAAAACTGGCACACTGACCAGCGACGAAGTGGTACTGGAGCAAGTGGTGCCACTGGTGGAGGGTCGTGATGATGAGATTAGTCAGCTGGTGGCGCTGGTCGCCCGCGAGACTAGCGGTGGCAATATTACTGGTCAGGCAATTCTTCAGCAGCTGACGCCGCCGCAGGCTGCGACTGTTTCAGAGGTGATGGCCTTTTCGTCAGCGCGCAAAATGGCTGGTCTGCGGGGGGAGATCGCGGGGCAGACGCGTACGCTGATGATGGGTGCGCCGGAATTTGTGGCTAAGCGAGCCCCAGTTGATGCGATGACGCAGCGGCAGCTGAATGAGTGGGCAGATAGCGGCCTGCGGGTGCTGCTGCTGGCGGAGTTTGATGATAAAACGACCAGCCTGAAAGACCTGGCCGAGGGTACTGGGCGACCGATTGGTGCGGTGATTTTGCGTAATTCGCTGCGTGAGGGTGTGGTTGATACGGTGAAATTCTTGCAACAGCAAGGCGTGACTATCCGGGTGATCTCTGGTGACAATCCACGTACTGTGCAGCACATCGCACGCCAGGCGGGTATCGATAATCCGGATAAGGCGATCCTCGGCTCGGCGCTTGCTGGCTTGAGCGCCAAAGAGTTTGCCAAGGCGGCCGATGAGCATACGATCTTTGCCCGCGTGCTGCCAGAGCAAAAGGAGCGGCTGATTGCCCATTTCAAGCAGTCAGGTAAATTCACCGGCATGGTCGGCGACGGTGTCAACGATGCGCTGGCGCTGAAAAAGTCTGACCTCGGTGTGGCGATGTATGCTGGAGCACCAGCATCGCGGCGGGTGGCAGATATCATTTTGCTGAATAATTCATTCACCTCGCTGCCGGTCGGTATGAAGTTGGGTAACCGGATTATGCAAGCGATCGAAGTAGTGGCGACGCTGTTCTTCCATAAAATTATCTATAGCGTGACTCTACTGCTTGGCACTATGCTCCTCGGGATGACCTACCCGTATGTACCGCGCCATGTCACCTTCTTGAATATCTTTTTGGTGACTATGCCGACTATTATGTGGACGCTATTCCCGCCGCTGCCGCGCCACCGGGTCAACCCAGCGTACTTTTGGCGAGACACCTTGCGAGCCGTGCTGCCGATCGCCCTGCTGACCGGGTTGAGCGTGCTGGCGATCTATTGGGCGAGCGCTACCCTACACCCGGGCCACCATGATCAGGCGGCCACTTTGACAGTGCTGAGTGCCATGTTCTTTGGTGTGTATCTGGTCTTTTTGGTTGGGCCGATGCTCGGTGTCGTGTTGAATGCACGGGCACATCTCGCACGGACACTGTATCTGGGGGCGGTCGCGGTGGTGATGCTGGCCAGCTTCGCTTTGACGCCGCTGCGGCAGTTCTTTAGTTTCGCTATACCGACGCTCGAAGTGGCCTGGCCAGGAATAGCAGTCATCCTGCCGACTGCCTTGATCCAGTGGTGGTGGGCTCGTCGTGCTGGTCGGAAGTTCGCTGATACGGTAGAGGTGGCTGATAAGCAGATAAAGATGAACCACCCAGAATGAGCGGGCGAATAGGTCTCAATTAGTAACAACCAATCTTGTCCTCCTCTCTTCTGCTAATGGCAGCAGCAATTATCAGTACTGCTCCAATTAGGGCGGTGCCAACCACCACCACGATCAATACTGTAATACAACGTAGGAGATATCATGGGCGCACACTATGTGTGCCTCCTTTCTCAAGAAGATATTTCCTCACCTCTGTTATGATCATAAACAACTTTTTATAGAAAAATGGTAGCCGGTGTTTCTGTAAGTGGCTGCCCCGCTCTCCCCGCGCTATGCTGGGTCGCTAATTATGATTTGCCCAGATCTTTCGCAGCGGAGATGGTCACCGTTACCTCTCTCAAAATCGTTTGCAAATTTGCAGCGGTGATGGCCTTCGCTAGCTCATGCTTTGCTAGCGGCGTGGCGGTTTTCTGGTAAAAATAAATTGGCGCGGAATTGTAGAGCGGGTCGGTTTTGAAAGCTTTGGCGAGGTTGTTTAGGTGGCCGGCATGCGGGGTGGGGTCAAACGCTCGTAAATAATTCTGCGCTGTTTTGCCTGCATTTTGCCAATCGAAGGATTTTTTCACGGTGTAGGCTTGGCTGACCGAATTGCCGTCATGATAGGCGGTGAATTCGCTATGGCTGGACGGATAGGCCGAGACTCGGTCAAAGCAGGTGCTGCGCACCAGGTCGAGCAGTATCGGATACATGCAGAAAAAGGCGGCAGTCGCCCGAGTGCTGGCATCAGGGATTTCAATTGTCAGCGTGATGTCTATGAAATTATCCGGCTGATAGTCAATTTCCAGCGGCGGATTTGTGGATGGTTCGGTAATTTTGCCAGGTCTGGCGGAGCTGGGTCTAGTGAAAGCTTTTTGACAGCGCGCCAGTTGTTTGTGTAATTCTTTTTCATCCCAAATGACAACGTTTGATCTCATTTCCGCTTCAATGTGGGCGACGGATTCGTGAATCATGGATAAGTCAAACGGCTTTACATCGGCGATGACTTTTTCAAATAGCGTAATTGATTCGTGGCTAAAGAACGCGATGTCAAAAAACACACTTGATTCGGATGTCGTGCCGTGTAATTCGCCGACGAACGCGCGCTCATTGCCAGATTTTTCTGCCGCTCGTAAGAACCGCCGAATAACCAAATGCTCAAACAAATGGCAGACATCATGGTCGGCTGGCAAGTTGTAAGCGGAATATAGTTTGTGGATCATGGGTTTATTGTAGCAGGGTGAGTACCCCGCCCCAACAGATTGCACTGCCAGGGCGGAGTCTTCTCGAACTCAGAAGCTCTTGAACGGAGCCTTGTTGTTCGAGGTTCCTGAGTCGCTACGGTTGGTCAGCGACCTAGGAGCGTCGGCCTTCGGGGTCGACGACTTGGGGGTGAGCACGCTGCTGATAGTGGTCTTCGGCAACGTGCTGGGAGAACCACCGAAGCCGAACCGCTGGCTACCGCTCTGGCTCAGGCTGTCGTGATGGTTCTTGTTGCTGTTCAATCCCTTTTGGGGACGTCCAGTTGCCATAGTAAACTCCTTTTGGAGTCGGGCGAGAATGGACTTCTCGCAAACGGCACATTTGACACATGGCACGAGTCAAATGCGAACCCAGTGCGAAATTGCACGAAAGGCTGATATATATATCAATACGAGAACAAAACGTCAACGGGTTTTGTCAATAATGCAATAAGATTATGAAATTTTGTCAAGAACAACCAAGTGCTCGCTATGCGGCGTCCGTGGAAAGAAGTTGTAGCCGCGGTACCAAGCGATGCGGTAGCGTTGCTGGAGCAAGGCGACGTCGCGGGCTTGGGTGACTGGGTTGCAGCTGAGATAGAGGATGCGCGGCGGCAGATGTTGTAACAATGTCGCAATAACCTTGGGGTGCAATCCAGCGCGCGGCGGATCGACGATGACGAGCTGATCGCCGGTGATATACTCGAGAGCTTGCTCGCTGGGAGCGAGGACAGCGTGAGCATTGGTGCGGTCAAGTTCGGTGATGTTACGCTGCATTTCGCGGACAGCGTCGGCGTTGATTTCCACTAACGTGACGTTGCCGCTACCAATGGTTAGGCCGATAGTGCCGACGCCGGCATAGAGGTCGAGGGTTGATAATTTGACAGCTCGAATATCATCAGAAAATAATCCGGGACCCACGTGAAGTTGCCCAGATTTTTTCTGAGATATTACTCGTTGTTGATCACTATAATCGCGCCCTGCCCATTCCCGCATATCGCGCAGCGCCTGCTCGTACACTGGTAGATTGATCTGAAAAAAGCTTTCTGCCGTGTAGCGAAACGGCACATTGAGGATAGTGTCGGTCAGGGTAGTATTGCCAAAACATGCCAAGCGCTCGGTGATGCGGCTGGCTGGCGAGCGAGGGTCGGAGTAGATAATTTCGCCGCCCTGGGCCGGTAGCTTGGCGGCTTCATTAGCGGTAATAATCTCGGGCAAGCGGTCCCTGATATACAGCTGCCAGACGCAACTTCCCGACTGATCGCAGCGGATGAGCAATGTCTTGAGCTGGCGAGCTGAGATGTGGCTCGCAGCGAGTGTGTCACGGATCGCGTGGGCGAGTCGATTGATTTCTGGCCGTGCCAAGTGCGTGCCGTCGACGGGAATTTTACCCTTGCTCCCGCGCGTATAGAAAGCCAGGTCAAGCGTATCATGAGGCAATTCTTGGCGGTTCGCCTTATCCATCTCGACTGCGTGGATATCGTCAGAAGATGATGCCGGCCCCAAGGAGGCCTCAGGTTCTTTTTGAGGTACTGTCTGAGGTGCGACAGCATCACTATACCAACTAAACTCAATCTTGTTGCGGTAGCCGTAGAGCGTGTCGTCTTGATAGAGCTCAATGGGGCCTGGTAACGTGATGCTATGGAGTGAATAGGCCTCAGCGATCAGGGCTGCTTTGTAATGCTGCTCAGCCTGTGGTGTCATGATTTGCCAGGGGCTGGTCGATAAATAGCTATCGGGGTCTTGCGCAGCGGTGCGCGCCGGTGATGGCGTGATCACTTCGGTAACGACTCCCTCGACGAAGCGTGATTTTTGCTTGGTCAGCCGAACTACCACAGTCTCCTGCGGCAAACCACCCCAGACAAAGGCCTTGCGGCCATCGGCGAGTTGCCCGAGAGCCTGGCCACCGCCGACGATTTTTTCGAGGGTGATTGTCAGGAAGATTGGCTGTTTCATGACCCTATTGTAGCAAATGTGCCGACAGGGTGTCTGAGAGTTGCGCCAATGTTAGAGGTCGCAGGTCGGGTCAGTGACGAAAAAGCGATGCTGAGGGTCCTTGCCGGTTTTGCAGGTGGCAGAGCCGCTCGTGTTGAGCTTGACCTGCAGTGAATACCCATCGTCGGTGGTGCCGCCATCGGTTCGGCTGGCGGCGTAGACAATGTCAGAGCCGTCGCGGTTTTTGGGGATGCTATTGATGTATTTTGGCGTCAGCACGGCCGCTAATTCACCCTGATAGCACTGCCGACTCGTTGGTGAAGCGACTGCGCATGGTGACGATGGGCTCGCTGGAAACGGGTATTCACCCTGCTCGCTGAAGTATTTTTCGATGGCAGTTTTGAGCCGAGATACATCACTCTTGAGCACTGATTCTGCGGCGTTTTCACGAGCTTGTAGCCA
Source organism: uncultured Candidatus Saccharibacteria bacterium (assembly GCA_938040655.1). Taxonomy (GTDB): domain Bacteria; phylum Patescibacteriota; class Saccharimonadia; order Saccharimonadales; family Saccharimonadaceae; genus Nanosynbacter. Next base: position 37,822 of record CALHZK010000006.1, on the reverse strand, counting down.
GGCGACAGTGCCGATGGTCGATAGAATCCCAATGACTACAATGACAATCATCACTTCGACAATTGTAAAACCCTCATGCTTATTCATAACGCTCATTATACGACCTATCGGGGCTCGCTGCAAGGGGTTTACCGGGTCTGGAAGGCGTGGTATACTAAGCCGTGTTCGCTGTCGTGAGAACAGTGGCAGTTACGATGGGCCGTCGCCAAGTGGTAAGGCACCAGGTTTTGGTCCTGGCATTCGGGGGTTCGAATCCCTCCGGCCCAGCCAGATTTTTGTTATAGATTATGTTATTTTGAGGAGATCCTCATGGGCGGACAAGGCATAGCAGTACGATCCACTAAGCGACTGTGCGTGATTATCCTGTGCGGTGTCGTGGCGAGTGGCTCGATTATCGGGCTGGGGCTGTGGTATGTTTTGTCGCCTCAGCATCACCCAGCACTCTGCCGCACGGCTGCCTGTCAGGCGCAACCGGGCAATACTCTCCTGTTTAATGTAGAGGGGCTATCTGGTGTGCCTACTGCCTGTACACATTCTGGTGTCATAAATCGCCAGACCAAGGTTTATTGTGTCGACAATCCTACCGAGGCGCTTCGCCGTGCCACCGCTGGGCACGACGTGGCGAGTACCGCGCGTCGCCAGAGTGTCGAGGTGACTGGCCGATTCCGGACGTATCAGCAGCAGCTGACGAATCAATCCCTGCCGCCAGCACACCAGTCTCAATCTCGTACTACCTATCAGATGGTTCATATCGAGCAGATCACCTCTGTCCGGCTGGTGCCGACACCTGACCCACGGCCATAGATAAAGGTCTTTTTGTAGTGAGTAGAGACTGGTCACCAGGAGGATGAGCGGTTTTGCCACCGTTTGTGGGCTTCGCAGGTGATGATCGGGATGATAAATGACGCGATACTAATCACCAGGCCGTGCCACGCTTGAACTGGCGTGATGTGGAGAATCGTACCAAGTGGCCCGAAGAAGACCAGTAGCTGCAGCATCACCGACAGGCCGATACCGGCGTAAAAACTGGCATTCATGACCCTGAGGCGGCTGATGATTGACTCGCTGTCGGAGCGGGCGTTGAAGGCATTGGCCCACTGGCTGACCACCAGCGAGATAAAGGCCAGCGTTTGCGCGTAGTCGTGGCCGTAATGCTTCTCGAAGAAGATATAGACGGCCAGCGCCATGACCGACATAGTGGCGGCGACGATGACCATCCGCCAGATCATTTGACGGCTGAGAATTGGTGCGTCGGGGCGTTCCGGCGGGCGGTTCATGGCCTGCTTTTCGCCCGGCTCCAGGCCGAGCGGAATAACCATCGAGGTGTCGGTCACCAGATTAACCCAGAGGATTTGCACTGGCTCCAGGGGCGTCTTGATGCCGATGAGCAGCGCGCCGATCATGGTGATCAGCTCGCCAGTGTTAGTTGATAGTAGATAAAACAGCATGCGGCGAATGTTGGCAATGATGGTTCGCCCTTCGCGCATGGCGTCGATGATGGTCTTGAAATTATCGTTGAGCAGGATGATATCGCCAGCGTCTTTGGCGATATGCGAGCCCGACCCCATGGCCACGCCGACATGGGCGTTGGTCAGCGCCGGCACGTCGTTGACGCCGTCGCCGGTCATGGCGGTGATGTGGTGCTTTTTGAGAATGGTCAGCAGGCGGTATTTTTGCTCGGGGATGACGCGGGAGAAGACTTTGGTTTTGGTGACGATAGCGTCCAGCTGATCGTCAGACAGCTTGGCCATGTCACGGCAATCGAACACCTCATCGCGGGTCTCGACCATACTGAGTTCCCGGCCAATCTGATAGGCTGTCTCGAAATGATCGCCAGTGATCATCCGCACCGACACACCCGCTTTCAGAGCAGCACGGATGGCTCGTGGTGCCTCTGGTCGCAGCACGTCAGCCACGGCTACAAACCCCTCAAAGGTCAGCGGTTCACCCTGGAGCTGCGCGAGGTCGTCTGGCTGTTGAGTTGTCTGGTATGACGCCAGGCCAATCACCCGGTAGCCTTGTGCGGTCAGCTGGCTGAGCACCTGCAGTGCACGTGTACGACTGCGAACTGAGGTACGGCAGGCCGCGAGAATGGCCTCGGGCGCACCCTTGATGTAGAGCTGGTAGCTATTTTGGGTTTGCCAGATAGTTGCCGACATCGCCTGTGCCTGGCTAAATGGCAGCTCGGCGAGGGGCCGGTGGCGCGGCATCGCTCGTTGGCTCCGCGCATAGTCAGCCAGGGCGATATCGAGGGGGTCATGGCTTTTGCTGCGGCCGTGATTGACCACAAGGCCAATGATCTGGGCAATCTTTGTCGTGTCACTGGCTCCCCAGGTTTGTTGGACGGTCAGCTTATTTTTGGTCAGCGTGCCTGTCTTATCGGTGGCGATAGTAGTCACGACGCCGATAGTCTCGATGGCGCGCATCTGATGCACTAGCGCCTTTTTGGCGGCCATCCGCCGCATTCCTAAGACCAGCACCACGGAAATCGCAATCGGTAAACTCTCGGGGATCGCACTGACCGCGAGGGCCATGACGAAACGAATACTCTCTAGCAAGTCCATCCCACGTAGCAAGCTTAACCCCAACGCCACCAACGCCACAGCCGAGACAACCGCAATAATCTTGCTGATCAGCTTATCAATTTTTCGCTGGACTGGGCTTTGGGTTGATTCGCGCTTGGAGAGCATCGCCAAATTACCAAACTCAGTCTGATTGCCGGTGGCGACCACGACGCCGGTGCCGGTGCCGCTGATGACAAATGACCCCTGAAACAGCATATTGGTTTGCTCGTACATCTCCTTTTTGCCATCAAGCACGCTGGTTTGTTTGGCGATCGGTAGCGACTCTCCGGTCAACTGCGCCTCATCGACTCGCAGGTTGGTGCAACGAATCACCCGCATATCGGCCGGCACCTTCTCCCCTTCGGCCAGGGAGACGACATCACCCGGCACGAGCTGGTGTGCGTCAATTCGTACAGTCCGATTGACTCGGTGGACATCAACTTTTTGGGCATCGTGGCGCGACAAGCTGCGCAGTACACGGTCGGTCGAAAATCGCTGCACGTAGAAAATAATCGCCGAGACAATGGCGATCACAAAGATAATAATGGCGTCAATTGCCTCACCGTGCCAGAGGCTAATGATAGCCGCCACTAGTAAAATCAGCATAAATACATCAAGAAACGGCTCAAGAATAATCTTCCACAGTGGTTCAGATTGCACTTTAATAAGATTAGGGCCATAGCGCCGAAGGCGGCGCTGAACCTCAGAGTTACTAAGGCCGTGTTCACTGGTATTGAGCTGGCGCAATACTTCGCTGATAGATGATTGATAGAAAAGCATAACCATAGTATAAGCGAAAAACCGCTCGGCGTAAACGAGCGGTTTTTCAGTACAACATAATCGGCGAACGCCTGGTAGCTTGGGGGTCGTGAGCTACTGGACGCTAACAACTTGCAATTTCCTCATGCCAAAACTGGCCTGCCAAGAGACAACCTCCTGGGCTTTGCGGTCAAGCAGACTCTGGCCAAGTGGGCTGTCGACCGAGATACGGCCGTCAGATGGATTAGCCTCAAGGCTGTCGACGAGCGTATAGCGAAAGAGCCGACCCTGCTGGTCAACCAGGTCGACCACTGAACCGATGGCGATTCGTAAGCGATCGCGGGTTCGTGGCAGCGGCTGGGCGGTTCGCAGCGTCTGCTGTTTTGCCTCGAGCCTCGTCTGGACATTCTCGAGATTCATCACTACCTCACTACGGCGCAGCTTGTCGTCGCGCGACTTGGCGCGGCCGATCTCGCGTAGCTCTGTGGTCAGATTATTTACTTCAGTCTCGAGCTGGGTTATTTCCTTCTGTAATTCTTTGAAACCCTTCTTGCTCAAAAATGTCGTGTGCATTCCTATTGCTACCCCTTTCTGTGGTGACAGCGTGGTGGAACTGTCATGCTCCTCATTACAGCACGTCTTTCTGAAAATAAGCTGAAAAACCGCTATGTTTTGCAGAAAATTACGATTTTGGCAAAGAAATGGTAAAAATAGTCTGATTTTTGCGGCTTTGCGCGGTCAGCTGACTGCCCAGTGTCCCAGCTAGCTGCTTGGCAAGGCTCAGACCCAGCCCGTAACCATCAGCGTGTGGCTGCCCAGAGAAAAACCGCTCAAAAATATAGGGTAGATCCCAGGGAGAAATCGCCCCATCATTGCTGATGGCCACTTGGAGCGCCTGGCGACTGTGGGTGACATCGATGCTGACAGTAGACTGAGCGGGGCTATGCTTGAGCGCATTGTCGAGCAAAATTGCCAGCATTTCTCGCACCACTAATTTGTGCGTAGTCAGCGTGGTATCTGATGGGGTATGGAGGGCGACTCGGTCACCCGCTCGGCGGTCGTGGATCAGTGACTGTATCAGCTGGGCGAGATCAAACGTTTCGCTGTCGGTCTCGAGGCTGCGATTGGCGTGAGATAATTTGAGGAGCAGCTCAGTCAACTGGGTCAGGCGGTTGACCTCTTCTAAATTACTGCGTAGCGCGCGTCGCAGATCGGCCTTGGTTGCCTTAGGGTCGGCCAGGGCAAGCTCGGTCTCTGCCCTCATGATTGCCAAGGGGGTACGCAGCTGGTGGCTGGCGTTGGCGGTGAATCGCGACTGTGCTTCGTGGGTGGCCTCGATCGGCTCCAGTGTTCGCCGGGCCAACACATACGACACCACACCGCCCCCACACAATAAGAGAAGGTTGAGGTAACCGAGGCTGCTGATTAAGCTGGTGTGCGAGATCTTCGGTTGCCGTGCCTGCTCTGCTGTGGTTGGCGGAGACTGCTGCTGGCTTGACTGCGACAAAAAGCCGTGAAGTTGACTGTTGAGCTCGGTGCTGGCTACCAAAAAAATGATGCTGCTAAATAGGAGGCTCACGGTCATCAATATCATCAAATACCACCCGGCCAGCTTCAGGGTGGTCGAGAAGAATAATTTCATGGCTTCCTTTCCAGTTTATAGCCGAACCCGCGCACGGTGTGAATGAGCGGCTCACGAAATGGTTTGTCGACCTTTTTGCGCAGTTGCTTGATATAAGCCTCGACGTTATTTGGCAGAATATCCGCATCAAAATCCCACACATGATCGATCAGGGTATCTTTGCTCAGGGTTTGGCCGGTATGCTGCATCAAATACTCTAAGAGGGCGAATTCTTTACCGGTCAGATCGATACTCACCCCCTGGCGGCGGACTGTTTGCTGGCTACGGTCAAGCTCTAGGTCGGCGACACGTAGCGTGTCGGTCTGCTGCAGCGGTGGCCGGCGCAGTAGTGCCCTGACACGGGCGAGCAGCTCGTCGAGCGCAAATGGCTTGACGAGGTAGTCGTCTGCCCCGCTGTCGAGCCCAAATGTTTTATCAGCGGTCGTACCAAGTGCGGTGAGCAGAAGTATTGGTGTCACATTATGGTGGGCACGGAGCTCGGTAATGATGTCAGTCCCGCTTTTATGCGGCAACATCCGGTCGATAATGAGCAGGTCGTACGGCTCGCCTTGTGCCTGGCGCAGACCCTCGGCACCATCGGCCACGATATCAACCGCATAATGCTCACGCCGCAGCGCGGTGGCAATAATTCGGGCGATTTTGGCCTCATCTTCAATCACTAATAACCGCATACTTTCATTATAAATCAACTGGCGAGACTTGGCGAATCTTCCCTACCCCTTACCATAGGCGGTAAATCGTGTATAATGAACTGCAAGAAAGGGATATGGTGATGGCAACACGAATAACACAACCGACGGCATCAATTGTCGATATTCGTCATTTTCAAATGAAATTTGGTGACAAAACGGTGATCAAAGACCTGAGTTTTCAGGTGTATAAAGGTGAGGTATTTGGCTTTTTGGGGAGCAATGGCTCTGGTAAGACAACTACCCTGCGAGCACTCCTCGGCCTATATGAGCCGACTGGTGGTGAGCTATTGATCGAAGGCAAGCCCTATACAGTGACCGATGGTGCAAAACTGGGCTACCTGCCAGAAGAGCGTGGCCTCTACAAAAAAGAAAATGTCTTGGATGTCATGCTGTACTTTGGCCAGCTCAAGGGGCTCACCAAGGCGGCGGCTCGCCAGTTCTCACTGGCCTTTTTGGAGCGAGTTGGCCTGGCTGATAAGGCGGCGACGCGGCTTGATAAGCTCTCTGGCGGCCAGCAGCAAAAAGTCCAGCTTGGTGTGACTATCATGGGCGATCCAGAGCTACTGATCATGGATGAGCCAACCAAGGGGTTCGACCCAGTGAACCGACGCTTACTGATGAATATCATCGAGGAGCGGCGAAAGGCTGGTGCGACAATCATATATGTGACCCATCAGATGGAAGAGGTCGAGCGACTGTGCGACCGGCTGATCTTGCTCAAAGACGGCCGAGCAGCTGCCTACGGGACGCTCGAAGAGGTGAAGCAGCAGTTTGGCGGCGCATCGATGGATGATATTTTTGTCCGCGTCTATGGCGGTGAAGAACAGGAGGCTCATGATGAGTAAAATGCACAATCTTGGTACGGTGGTGAAGTTTGAGACTATCCGGACCCTCAAAAAAGTCAGTTTTTGGGCGATGGCGCTTGGCTTCCCGATCATGATCGCACTGCTCTATTGTATCGCCTTCTGGTCAAACCAGGCAACAATCGAAGCCTCTAAGAAGCTGCAAGAGCAGAAGTTCAGTATTATGGTGACAGATGTGTCGAAAACGATCAAACCAGAGATGCTGAGCGCGATCAAGGCGCAACAGCCTGCCAGCAAAGATGCTGGTGTGGCAGCGGTGCGCGACGGTAAGATCGATGCCTACTTCTACTTCCCAGCTGATCTCTCTCGCCAGAAAGTTGAGCTATACGCCAAAGATGTCGGCCTGTTCGAGAATGGTAAGTATGGCGGGGTGGCTGATACGCTCCTGCAGGAGTCAGCTGCTGCTGGAGTGACCTCTACGCAAAAAGCCATACTGCAGAATCATGTCAAAAAGAGTACAACCACCTATCGCGACGGCAAAGAGCACGACAACATAAAAGAGCTGATTGCGCCAGCCTTCTTCCTGGTATTGTTCTATATGCTTGTCAGCTTCTTTGGTAACCAAATGCTCACCAGTACCACTGAAGAAAAAGAAAACCGGACAGTGGAGATGTTGTTGACGACCGTCAAGGCGACGACGCTGATTACTGGCAAAATTGTTTCGCTTGTCATACTGGCGCTTATTCAGGTGATGGTGATTGTGCTCCCGGTGGTTGTGGCATATTTGACAATGCGCCATCAATTGCAGCTGCCAAACTTCGACCTCTCGACTATTGTGTTTGACCCGGTGCGGATTGGCTTGGCGCTGTGTATTTTCTTGGCGAGCTTCATGCTGTTTACTGGTCTGCTGGTCGCCTTGGGGGCGATGATGCCGACTGCCAAAGAGGCTGGTTCGTGGTTCGGCTTGGTGATTTTGCTGATATTTGGGCCGCTATACGGCGTGACAATGTTTGTTTCTTACCCAGAGTCGCCGTTTGTCCAGTTTTTGACCTACTTCCCATTTACGGCGCCGATTCCCCTCTTGCTGCGCAATGCGGTCGGGAACCTGCCCGTCCACCAGGCGCTGGTTGGTATTGTCATCTTGACCGTCACGGCAGTGATCGTGACCTGGCTCGCGGTGAAAATCTTCCGCTACGGTGCTATGTCGTATGATAGTAAGCTGTCGCTCAGCGCGTTGCGTGCCAAACGAAAAGCTGGTACAGTGAAAGCATGAGAGTCAAGATAGAAATTGACACCAAGACGCTGGTTCGCTTTTGGCTAGTGGTTATCGGTTTTGGCCTGGCGGGCTGGCTGATTTATTCGGCGCGCGATGCTTTGATGATCCTTGGTTCGTCGCTCTTTCTTGCCTTGGCGTTGAATTCACCGGTCAAAAAAATTGCCTCATGGATGCCGGGTAAGAGCCGCTTGGCGGGTACTGCCCTGGCGTTTCTTTCGCTGCTGGCGATTATCGGTGCAGTCATCTGGTTTGTGGTGCCGCCGCTGGTGCAGCAGTCGGCCAAGTTTGCCGAGAGTGTACCGGCATTGATCGATCAGGCGGGCCAGCAATGGCATGGGTTTAATGAGTTGATCGATAAGAACAACCTCCGGCCACAAGTGGCAGCGATCGAAGAGAGCATCAAGCAGCAGGCGACGACGTGGGCAACTCATCTGAGCCAGAATTTACTGAGTAGCGTCGGCTCACTGGCGTCATTTTTGGCCTCGGTATTTTTGGTCCTAGCCCTGACCTTCTTGATGTTGCTAGAAGGCCCGACTTGGATGCAGCGGATTTGGGGGTTGTATAACGATAGCGATCGGATGAACCATCATAAGACGCTGGTCGACAAAACCTACAATGTCGTCACTGGCTATGTCACCGGTCAGCTGACCGTGTCGGGTATTGGCGCGATCTTCTCTGGTATCTTTGTCTTCGGCTTGAGCTTTTTCTTCCATGACGTGAATGCCAATCTAGCCATGCCCACCGTTTTGCTGGTATTTTTGCTGAGTCTGATCCCGATGTTTGGGGCGACAATCGCTGGGCTGGTAGTTGGTCTAATGCTGATGCTTAATAGTGTGTCGGCAGCGGTGATCTACGTGATTTACTTTATCATTTATCAGCAGATTGAAAACAACTTCATATCACCGGTCATCCAAGGGAAAAAGGTCGAGTTATCGGCGCTCATGATCCTGGTGGCGGTGACGGTCGGTTTGTATGTTGGTGGATTGGTCGGTGGAGTGATCGCTATTCCAATTGCCGGTACTATCAAGGTCTTCCTCGATGACTACCTGGTGCGCGCCCGCCAGGAGCGAATTGAGAACGACAAGCCGCTCAAAAAGCTGATGAAAAAAATACAACAAAACGCTGATTAATCTGAGCAACTACCTCTTAGTCAGCGAGACTGTCTGAGATAGTGCTCACCTACACCGCCGCTCCTATCCATACTTGTGCTTGCTGCTGGCACGAGAGGCGAATTATCGGTGGCTGGCTGCGAGCTGGAGGTTTCCTGGGCCGAGTGGTACGACCAGATTTGGCCAGACGGGGTGTCGCGCAGGGCGATGCCCTTTTGGCTGAGTTGGGTGCGAATATCATCGGCGGCCTGCCAGTCTTTGGCGTGGCGTGCCTGCTGGCGCTCGAGGATCAGCCGCTTGGCCTCGTCATCGATGTCTGGTGTCGCATCCTGCAGCGCCAGGCCCAGTACTTCGTCGATCACCTCGAGTAGTTGCAGCAATCCGCCGCGGTGAATCCGTTCAAGCGGCGTTTGGTTTAATCGATCAAAACTCGCGTCAATTAGCGCCAGTGCTCCTGGCGTGTCCAGGTTGTCATTCAACTTTTCGATCACCGCCTGCCGCGCTGCCAGTAGCGACACTGTGCCCTCTTGCTCATCTTTTTCATCGTCATCGTCCAGTGTGTCGTGCGTTTGATGCCGCAGTGCCGCGTAGCCGCGCCAGTGGTCTAGCCGCGCCTGGGCTGCCTCCAGAATCTCCCAGGTGAAATTACCCTCAGTTTGGTAATGCTTGCTGAGAATCGCTAGCTTAAAAGCCATCGGGCTGAAGCCGCGCGCCGTGATGTCGCTGAGGGTAATGATGTTGCCGAGGGACTTGCTCATCTTGCGGCCGTCAACCTTGATGTGGTTATTGTGCAGCCACATGTGAGAAAACTGCCGCCCGGTCAGGCTCTCACTCTGAGCAATTTCGTTGGTGTGGTGCACCGGGATGTGGTCAATGCCACCGGTGTGAATGTCAATGGTATCACCCAGTGTCTCCCGGGCAATCGTCGAACATTCCAAGTGCCAGCCTGGAAAACCGACACCCCACGGGCTGTCCCATTCCATATCGCGCTTGGCGCTTGTCGGTGAAAATTTCCAGACGGCGAAGTCGGTGATGTTGCGCTTGCCGGCCACGCTGACCCGGGCGCCGGCTTCTAAGCCTGCCACGTCCAGCCGCGCTAATTTGCCGTAATCCGGCAGCCGCGACGTATCAAAATACATGCCGTCGCCGTCAATCTTGTACAAAAATCCCTTTTCGTCTAGCCCCTTGGCAAAGTCGATTTGCTGCGGGATGTAGTCTGTCGCCCGCACCAAATGGTCGGGCCGCACTAATTTCAATACCTCATACGCTTCGTGATCAGCGATGGCGATGTACTGCTCGGCCACGTCCCAAGCGGTTTTCCCTTCGCGGCGGGCACCCTTCTCCATCTTATCCTCGCCATTATCATCATCGCTGGTCAAATGCCCAACGTCGGTGATATTTTGCGTGCGAATAACTGGAATGTCTTGCCAGCGCAGTAACCGTACCAACACATCCCAATAAATATAGCCAACCCAATTGCCAATGTGCGGCTGCGAATACACCGTCAGCCCGCAGGTATACATGCGAACCGCCTGTCCGTCGAGCGGCGTCAGTTTGTCTTTGTGGCGAGTGAGAGTGTTGAATAATTGGACCATTGCTCATATTGTACGGCAGATGGTGCACTTTTCAAAGCCTGCAGAAAATCAGTGAAAATTAGTTAACGAACACAGCATGTCTTATTTGGATAAAATGTAAAATTAGTATATAATGACCGCAGTATATGAGTAAAAAATGGTATAGAATAGATTCGCCCACCCCTAGCTATGATAATCCTATTCCGCGTGACTCTTTAGAGTACATGAAGGATAGATTGCTAGGTACTTTAGAAAGACCCGAGATAATTGATAGGCTAGGAGATATGGCTCTAGGGCTATCTAATGTAGCTCAGATGTTGGAGCCTATGGGGCCGCCGGAGCTGGATGGTGAAGAGTTAGGAGATAGTCACGACGATCCTGACTGGATACATAAAGATATGATACCGTTTATTGGGCATGATAGGTTTACCGTCTCTGGCAAGCAGCTATCTCATATGCCAACACAGAAAGCCAAGATAGGGGAGTTTCTTGATAATAACGAATACACCGGAGTGTATAGTGATATATATGACAGCGTAAAATTCTCATCGCCTATACAAGTAGAAGGCGTGGAGAATGGAGGTTTTTGTCATGTCGGGTTTTTTTGTGTAGATGATGTAGGTGATAGAGATTTTTATGTGATCTGCCGTCCTGTTGTTGTTTTGGCTAATTGGAGGCTCACATGTATGAACATTGCTGCCTTATCTCATGAGGTAACCCACGCGTACGATTATGTGATGAATCCAGTTGTAGGTACGTCTCCTAAAGACGAGCGAGAAATACTCAGTAGGGAGCTGCGAGCTTATGCTGTAAGCCGGTGCTTAGAGAGACGTCTACTATTTAAAGAAGGGCTTGAGCTGAACTATCCTAGTATTTCAAGCCAAGTAGAAAGGGTACGAGAGGAACTAAACGGTCCTATAACATCCGAAGGTGCGTTTGATGTGCATGATGATTTGATAAGTCGTCTAGAACAAGAGGGCTTAGATCTAATACACAAATAGATGGAGGATTTACTCTGCATCTCGCAAAGCTCTGTCGGTTGCCTCCACCAGCTCCCGCACAATTTGCTCATACTCTTCATACACGCGGAAACCAGCTGCGTACGGATGGCCGCCGCCGCCGAAGTAGCCAGCCACGGTATCGGCGATCGGCAGATTACCTCGCAGGCGGGCCGTTAATTTACCATCAGGGTACGTTTTGATGACACAGCTGAGCGCCACACCCTCGACCAGCCGCAGCTCGTCACCGATCAGTGCTCCTGGGTTGTAGGCGTCGCTGTAGCGCTGGATCTCCTCCCACGGCACATGCACGAGTGCCAATTGCCCGTCGAGCAGGTACTCAATTCGCTCGATTAGCTCGCCCTTATATGCCAAAATTTCTGGTGACTTTTTCATGAAATCGCGCCGTCGCTGTTCGATGGCAGCATTTGACGCCCCCAAAGTGGTCAACTCACCAGCGATATGAAAGTCTCGGGCGGTGGTGTTTGGCGTCGTTAGCCCCAGGCTGTCACTCATGAGTGCGATCAATAAACTCTCGGCAGCTTGCGGGTTAATTGCCCAGCCAGCTCGAGTAAATAATGTGTACAGTAGCGTACCGGTTGCTACGGCCGGCTCTGCCACCATGGTATGGTCAAACTGGAGTGTTGGCTCAGCGGTGTGATGATCGATAACCACTACCGGATGCGTTGCCAAAAAATGGCGCATACCGGCTGCCTCCAGCGCTTTACCAAGCAGCACCTCGGCGTTGGTGTCGACAATGATGGCTGCGTCAGCCTGGGCCGGGGTGTCGTGCTGGACTCGATCCCAGCCGCGAATATAGTGCAAGTAGCGAGGGATGTGAACTGGGCAATATAGTATGACCTCTTTTCCTAGCTCGCTCAGTACTTCCTCGAGGGCGATGCTTGAGCCAAGACTATCGCCGTCTGGATTTTCAGCCTGGATGACGACGATCCTCTTGGCTGACTGAATTATTTGCTGTGCATTCTCGTACATACCCCTATTATACTATGTGCGCTGGGTGGGGCTACTTGTGGCCGACGGCGATACATATAATATAGGTATAAAATATTCATAATGCTTATGTTAGATTATAAGACCATAGAAAAGACTCTCTTTATAAAAGCTTATGGCTATTTTGCAATAAACGTAACCATTATAAACAGACTCCTACCCCTGTTAATATGGGTATAAGCATAAGAATGAAAAAGTTACAGATTATTATTGACAAAAGAAAAAGTTTATGATAGCATGGAACCATAAGCCTCGGTATATAGGGGTGAAAAGAGAGGAGAATAAATGACAAACGTAAAGAAGATCGCGATGGGAGTTGTCATCGGCGCCGCACTGATCGGTACCTTTTGGCTCGTCAACCCATCCAAAGCGCAGCACTGTGACCAGCGCGTCAACATCGTTGCCTGCGGCACAAAGACTCACGCAGAGTTGATCAACACATATAAGAGCAGTAGCGAAATCCAGGCAGTTTATAGCCACTATGGTATTACTGCTAGTATGGTCAACGGTGCCAACATGCAAGAAGGTATCGTTGACGGCAACAACGACACCGTGACGGTCAACGGTCGTGTTGTTGCTACAAACTCAAAGACTATCCAGCGCAATACACATCGCCCAGGCGCAGCCGAGGGTAAGGTTGCTATCGCTGGCCGCTCGTACTACACATTTAGTACTGGCAAGAGTTTCATTGATCCACAGCAAAAACGATTCAAGGCATTTGTTTGGACTGACGCAAGCGGTAAGTTTGTCGCTGCGATCATCAAGGCCTGCGGTAACCCAGTATGGGCAACTCCAACGCCTCCTCCAGCAAAACCTTCTCTCAGCTGTGATCTATTGCAAGCCGCAACTGTATCACGTAACTCATTCAAGTTCACCACCAAAGCAACTGCCCAGAATGGTGCAACAATCAAGAGCTACAACTACAACTTTGGCGATGGTACAAGCGCCAACGGTGTCGGTGCAACTGTTGACCACACCTACACCAAGCCGGGTACTTACACAGTGACTGTTGCTGTCAACGGCGTAGAAGGTGCAGCAGTACAAAAGACCAGCGAAAGCTGTAAAGTCACGGTAACTGTAGAGCCTGAGCCAACTGACCAAGTATGTGACCTTAAGACTGGTGCGATTGTCACCATCAAGAAGAATGAGTTTGACGAGAAGAAGTATTCACGCAAACTCGAAGACTGCAAGAACATCCGCGTCTGTGAGGTTTCGAGCGGTAAGATCGTCACCATCTCAAAGAGCAAATACACTCAAGAGAAGAGTAAGTACTCTGAGAACGAAGAAGATTGTAAGGTTGAAGTATGCCGCATCTCTGACAAGTCAAAGGTCCGGATCTACCGTGAGCAGGCAAACAACAGCGACTACACTACTGATATGTCAAAGTGTCAGGACGCAACTCCTCCGGCAGCCCCATCAGAGTTGCCACGCACCGGTGCATCTGACGTTATCCTGTCAGCACTCGGTCTTGGTAGCCTGACTGCAGCTGGTGTCGCCTATGTCATTAGCCGCCGCCGCGCCTAAACAAGCTTAACCCCTCCCTAATACATGAGGAAATCACCCGCTTCCACGAGAGCGGGTGATTTTTATATGGCTGTATGGTCCAATAAAAAAGAGCCGATACTTCGTGGCTCTCTTTGATAATGTGATAATGATCGGCTACGGAAGATTATTCTTCAAGATGTGTTTCGCTATAGCCTGGACAGTCTTTTATTTATAAGGTTCGCCTACCCTCGAGGGCGTGGCCAAGGGTGATTTGATCAGCGTATTCTAGGTCGACACCGACAGGGATGCCGCGGGCTAGCCGCGATATAGTGAGGCTAAGACCGGCCTCTTGAATATATCGCTGCAAGAACAAGGCGGTTGACTCCCCTTCAACGCTGGCGTTGGTGGCGATGATCAACTCTTTGACGTGATCCTTTTGTAGTCGGCTGATGAGCTCTGGGATATGCAGCTGCTCTGGGCCGACGCCGTCGATTGGTGAAATAGCACCGCCTAGGACATGGTAGGTGCCGCTATAGTGACCGGTTCGCTCGATAGCGACGATATCAAGAGGTTCTTCGACCACACAGACTAGCTGTTTGTCGCGAGACGGATCAGTATAAAGTGGCGATAGATCACTTTGTTGGTCGATGAGCGCAAAAGTAACCGGACAGGTTTTTACCTGATGGTGAAGCTGGTCAAGCGCCTGGGCGAGCTGCTGGGCTCGCTGTGGGCTGTGGCGTAGCACTGCATAGGCATAACGCTCAGCAGTACGCTGCCCAACGCCCGGCAGCGTACCAAACTGATCAATCAACCTTGTCAGCGCTGCCGGCAGAATCTTGCTCTGAGCACTCATAGGCTAGAACGGCAGATTGCTTAGACCGCCCATAAATGGCTTCATCGCCTCTGCGGCGACCTCTTGTGCTTTTGCGAGACCATCTCGCACTGCGATTTGCACCCAGTGCTCGAGCTGCTCGATGTTGTCAAGGTCAACCATTGTAGGATTAATCTTGACTGATTTAACCTTCAATTCACCGGTGATCTGAACGACGACTGCCCCGTCACCTGCTTCGACTTCGATAATCTCTTTGCCGAGCTGTTTTTGGGCCTTACGTAACTGCTGTAGCATCTTCACTTGGTTAAATGCCATGAAATTCCTCCTTATTACTTATCTTCTCATTATAGCCTATTTCGCAGGAGATTTATAGAGGTAAAAGCGATCAGCGCTGTCTTGGCGATCGTTTGTCAGGATTGACAATAGCGTGGCATTGTGTGGTTGTGCCAGTCCTTTGGACCGTGCAGCGGCACTGACTGCGTAGATAGTGTCTGGCTTGCTTTGCTCGGGTTGCCGAGTTAGTACTGTGAGCTGTTTATCAGCTGCCATAGGGTGGGCTGCTGCTGCCTGGTAGATTGGCGCTTCTGCCGAGCTGACGATGACCGTCAGGTCAGTCTTTTGCAGCTGCTGGCGCAGGAGTGGTAGATCAGTGTTGAATTCATTGACCGCCGCGGGAATATAGCGGTAGCTGTTGATATAGCGGTCGGCTCCACTGAGCGTCATGATACTGACAAGCGCTACAACCAGGACGAGTCCAGCCGCTCTGGCGTAGGGGTTTTTTGGGAAGAGCGAGTACCACGAGCGCATCAACGCCTCGACGCCGACTGCCAGCAAAATGAACAACGGGATCAGCATAATACCAAATAGTGTCGGCCGGAGTACCAGTAATGGTAGCGCCAAAATCAGCCAGACTGCCAGCATATAGGAGCGCGCGGTGTGGTGGTTCTTGATTGTCTCAAAAATACCATAGAGCACCAAGATGAGAGCCGCGACATCCATGATCGGCATAACTTGCCCGTTGATAATCGTTGGCGCAAACCAGAAATACGTATAGGCCAGCGCCTTGAGATTACTCGTGATTGTCCATTGTAGGTTAGTGAATCCGAGCAGACTAGCCAACAAATGCGGGTTGATGAGGCAGAAATAGATCAGCGGTGTAATAAGAATAGCAAACACGACCGCGATCAGCGACCATTTGAGCCGGTAGCGCCGGCCAAAGATAAAGTAGCGGGTGTGCGGATGGATGAACGCGACGAAGCCGAGGCCGAGATTGATGTACCAAAAGTACGGTGTGTAGAGGCTCAGGGCAATACTTATCGCCAGGCAGATACGCCAGAGACTTGGTGCCTTGACTCGCTGAACAATCAAGGTGGCGAAAAGCAGGATCAGCGAAGTGTACATCAGATACAAAATTTGCGGTGATGCACTCTGAGCAATATAGATGATCTGGCCAGTCATCACCATGATGATCAGTGAAATGATAGTGACATTTGGCTTGAACCAGCGTCGTAGCAAAAGAAAAATCGCCACAGCAGTGATAAAGGCAAAGATTAACGCAGGCAGCTTGGCGGTATACACACTGACGCCGAAGTAGCTGAAAATAAATTTTTGCAATGCGTGTAGCGGCAAATTAGGCACTGCCAGCGAGCCAATATCAGATAGATGCAGCGAGTTGGTGATATGCAGGGTGTTGATTTCGGGCTGCGACAGCCCGCCCGGGACATACAGACTGGCGGCAGTTATTGCAACAGTGAAGAGGATAATAAGGCTGCTGTAACCGAGAAAGTAACGGAGACGATATAGCAGCATGTCTGTCATGCGTCGTTTTTTCACAGTCTTGATTATAGCACAGGTCGGCGATTTTCATCAGGGGCTCACCTGCGCGCTGCCTCTCTTGCGACCCTTTGGGCTAGGCTACTCGTGCTTGCGATCCAGGCTCATAAAGCGTAGTCGCTCTGGGTGGAAGTAGAGCTGGATTTTACCGACAGGCCCATTGCGGTGCTTGGCGATGATCAGGTCGGTGATGTTTTGCACCTCTGGATTGTCTGGCTCGTAATAGCCTGGCCGGTAGATGAACGCCACAATATCAGCATCTTGCTCGATCGAACCGGATTCGCGCAAATCTGCCAATTGTGGTATCGGCGGTGTCCGAGATTCGACAGAGCGGCTCAGCTGACTAAGGGCAATCAATGGGACATTCAGCTCTCGGGCGATGAGCTTGAGGCCGCGGCTGATCTCACTGACCTCTTGCACACGGTTGCCGTTGTGGTTGTTGGTTGCCTGCATCAGCTGGAGATAGTCGACAACAATTAGGCCGATTTCGCCCTCGTGCGCCAGCCGCCTGGCTTTGGTGCGCATCTCTAGAATGCTTAACCCCGGTGTGTCATCGATGTGAATAGGTGCTTCTGCCATTTCGCCCATTGCCTCGGAGAGCTTGGCCCAGTCGTCAGCACTGAGGTTGCCGGTACGGATATTCCAGCTATCGACACCGCTGGCGTCAGCCAACATACGGTCGGTGAGTTGCTCTTTGCTCATCTCGAGCGAGAAAAAGAGGACGGGCTTCTTCTCGATCGTTGCGACGTTATATGCGAGATTGGTCACCAGTGTCGTCTTCCCCATAGCTGGCCGAGCTGCTAAGATAATCAAATCTGACTTTTGCAGGCCAGCTGTCATGGTGTCAAGGTCGCGGTAGCCAGTGCGGATGCCACGTAGTTTCCCTTTGTTGCGGTGGAGCTCCTCGATACGGTCGAAGCTTTCGGCGAGGATGCTCTCCAGACTGACAAGATCTTGCTTGAGCGATTGATCAGACACGCTGAATAACTCTGCTTCGGCTTTTTCGAGCAATTCTTGAGTGGTAGTTGATTCATCGTAGCCGAGCTCACTGATGTCGCCGCTGGCCTTGATCAGGCGCCGCCGGACTGCTTTTTGAGCAACCATCTCAGCATAGGTAGCTGCGTGCGCTGCCGTCGGCACGTAGTTGGTGAGCTCAGTCAGGTAGGTCGAACCGCCGATTAGCTCGAGCTCGTCTTTTCGCTTCAACTCATCAGTCAGGGTCAGTAGATCAACTGGTTTATGCTTCTCAAATAGCCGCATCATTGCTGCAAAAATTACCCCATGGTTTTTGTCATAAAAATCGGCTGGCGCGACATGCTCGCTGGCGTCGGCGATCACTTCTTCATCGATCAGGATTGCTCCTAGAAGACTTTTTTCGGCGTCGATGTTTTGTGGTGGAATTTTACCTGCAGGAGGTGTGGTGGTTGTCGTCATGTTACTTCCTCTAGAGTTATTTCTTCTCCGCCGCCCATGAGCTCGGCGATTTTGGCAAGTTTCTGATCTGTTAGCGGCTTTGGCTCGCCCTTCAAGATGATCGTCACGTCGCCAAGCATGGGGCTGATGATTTGGCTAAGAATTGACCGGAATTTTGTGCCGTCAAGTTTGTGAGCGATGAACTTATTGCCTGCGTAGATAACTAGTTGGCTATCTTGGAGAGTGTAGGTACATTTTTTGAGCAGGCTCGCTAGTGCAGTTGAGTGTGCTTTGGCTTTGGCGCATACATCAGACCATGCAAAAGAAGTGTCGTCTCTCGCCGGTGTATCAGATTCGTGTGACGCCGTCGCAGTTGACGTCGCAGCCTGAGGTGGTGGCGTGGTGGGCTGGGTGGCAGGTCTCGCGGTAGTGGCTGGCGGAGCTGTGGCGGTGGCCTGGTAGTGGGCCGCCGGTTCGCTGACGACAGCTGCCGATTGGAGAGCTGGCAGAGGCACCGCCGTGGATGGCGCAATTGCCGGTGAGCGCAAGAGAATGGTTAGTAGCTTGAGGGCAGGATGCGGGTGGTGGCTGACTTCGATCAGCTGACGAATTAGCTCTAAATATTGCGGCTGAGTGGGGAGGTCAGCCCGTAGCTGCTGCAGGAGCTGCTGCGTCAGAACGCGCGGGTCAACCCCCTGTTGTTCTTGCTGATTGGTTATAGTGAGTATGGTCGCGGTATCGGCCTGGCGCCAGGCAGTCAGCAGCGTCTGTAGCGTTGCCTGGCTGGTCAACCCCAGATGGTCGGCTACTTGTTGATAGCTAAGTGGATGGTCGGCATCTGCTAGGGGCGACAATTGGTCGAGCAGGCTGATCGCATCGCGAAAGCCGCCCTGTGACTGCTCAGCGATCAACCGAGCGGCCTCCGGGGTGATCGAGAATCCCTCGTGCTGGGCAATCATCTGGAGCTGCCCGGCGATCACCTCAGCGGCGATTGGCCGAAAGTAAAATTGCTGTACTCTACTCAGAATAGTCGCCGGCAATTTGTCTGCATCGGTGGTCGCCAAAATAAATACCACATGAGCTGGGGGCTCCTCTAGTGTTTTGAGGAGGGCGTTAAAGGCCGGCTTGCTCAGCATGTGTACTTCGTCGATAATGTAAATCTTCTTTGGCGCTGACACCGGCGCAATAGAAGCTTTTTCGCGTAGTTGGCGGATATCGTCGACACCATTATTACTCGCGGCATCGATCTCAATAATATCAAGGTGTGTGAGCTGCTCGTCGTAGGGCAAGTGGTTAATTTCGTGCGCCAAAATTCGTGCCACTGAGGTTTTACCGACACCACGGGGGCCTGTCAGGAGGTATGCATGGGCGATTTTGTCCTGCGCTAATGCTCGTGCCAAAATAGCAGTCACCTGCTCTTGACCAAGCACCTCAGATAATCGGCGGCTGCGGTATTTGCGGTACAGCGCCTGACTCACTCCCCGGTTCTCCTCATACTTTTATTCTACCACAGAGTAGAAGTCGTTTCAGTGCAGAATGAGCGCGTAGGAAAGGTAAAAGTGGGCTACCCGAGCGCAAAAACTATAGTGGCGCTTCGACTGCTGCCCAGGTTGCGTCAGGGTTTTCCTCTGGGTCAGGGATGACGACGCTGACCTGGTCGCCAACGTTCAGTCGGAAGAAGGTGACGCTGGCGAGGAGGATACGGTATTCACGCCCAGACACTTCGACATAGTAGGCGCCGTCGTGTTGGACTAGCGTCCCGATGATCTGCCGCCGCAGTACCGGGCCGATTTGCTTATAGATAAACCCGCCATCATCAGCGATGGTCAGCTTCAGCCGATCCCCCTCGACTAGCTTTGATTTTGAGGCGTAGTTCGCTGGTATCGGGTAGTTTTTGCCATCTGGACCCAGCATCATTTGGCCGTCAAAAATTCCTTCGATTACCTTGCCGGTTACTTCTTCGGTGGAGGTTTTTGGCGTCACGACCTGCCCGTCATCACCGATAATGCTAATGAGCAGCTCCTTTGCGGCTGCCAAATTTGTCTCTGCTTCTTGAATCAGCGTCCGCAGGCGCTTGACTTGTTTCTCTGGTAAATCAGACATAGTGGTTCTCGCATTTCCCTTGTCTATTTTGTAAATATATATTTCATATATAGCACGTCTAGGCAGCGGCTGTCAATTCACCTAGGGTGCGCACCCCTCCCGGGTTGGCAGTAGAGAGATTTTGTTTCCACAGCAATAACAGACGTGGCAGGAATATCGTTGCAAATTTTACGCTTGCAATCTCATCATAGCCTGTGGTATGCCTCTGGTGGGTCTGCCCAATAAAAAACACCGCCCGGCGAGATGGCCTGGGCGGTGAGAAACATTAGCAAACTGGCGAGAAAATGAACGGGACTATATTAGCTAAGTTCGACGCTTGCGCCAGCGTCTTCGAGGGTTTTCTTAGCTGCCTCAGCTTCGTCTTTTGATACTTTTTCTTTGACTGGTGCTGGTGCGCCATCGACGATAGCTTTTGATTCACCGAGGCCAAGACCAGTAATTTCCTTGACCGCCTTGATGACTGCAACTTTTTGTGCGCCAACTTCCTTGAGGGTGACGGTGAATTCAGTTTTTTCGTCTTCAGCGGCAGCGCTGTCACCAGCAGCTGGGCCAGCGACTGCAACTGCTGCGGCAGCCGGCTCAATGCCGTACTCATCTTTCAGATGATTTTTTAACTCATTTACTTCCAGAACGGTCAGCTTGACCAGTTCTTCAGCCAATTTTTTAATATCAGCCATGATACATCTCCTTTATTGTTTGTGTGCCATACTGGCATAGTATTGATCGCTAAACTTAGGCAGCGTGCGCCTCGATACCGTCGAGTAGCCCATGCAAATTGCCGCCAAGTCCGCTCACGGTATCGTGAACCGGTGAGAGTAGCTGTGCGACTACCTCGGCCACCAACTGCTCCTTGCTTGGCAAGCCTGCCAAAGCTTTGGCTTCGTCGGCGCTTAAGGCGAGACCTTCAGCCGAAATACCACCGGCCAGCTCGAGTGCCGGGTGACTTTTTGCAAAATCATGGAGCACCTTTGCCGGCATGACTTCGTCTTCAGCACTGATCGCATAGACCAGCTGACCAGTCAGTCCGTCTGTTGCCGTCTGGGCATAGGTATCTATACCGCTGAGCGCTACACGTACCAGGCGGTTCTTGACCACCTTGATGACGACATGAGACTGCCGAGCAGTCTTGCGTAGCTCTTGCAGATCAGCGACAGTCAGTCCATTGTAATGGGCGAAGGCAGTCGCTTTTGCCTGCTGTAGCAGCTCTGTCAGTTCAGCGACCAAAGCTTGTTTTTTATCGCGTGAGATTGCCATAAAAATCCTTTCTTTGATCGTGTTCGTATAGTCAGTTCGATTCGCCAATTTGTTAATGTGCGGTAATGGAGAATCGGCGCTTAGAGGGTATGAATACATACTGTATCCAACATAAAAGCGTCTTTGATTCTCGCACTACCAAAGACGCCTCACAAAAGATTTTCATCCCTCGGTAGCGTGTTATATTTCATACGAAATTGCTACTGTCTTTGGTAATGTAGTTGCAGTGTAGCACAAATGACAACAAGATGCAAGCGTTGCGGCCCAAAAAAATGAAAAATATCACAAAAACACCTCGCTCCCTCTGAACAAAGGAATGAACAAAGGAAGCGAGGTGTATATACTCTCGAATAAATCAGAGTGTGGTATCGACCCTGATACCAGGCCCCATAGTGGTGCTCATAGCGATCGTCTTCACATAGACGCCCTTCAGGCTCGATGGCTTTTGTGCACTAAGGCTGGCTAGAAAGGCGCGGCTGTTTTCGGCTAACTTGTCGGTACCAAATGATACCTTACCGATCGATAGGTGGACAATCGCTTGCTTATCGACTCGGTATTCAACCTTCCCAGCTTTTGCCTCGGTGACTGCTTTGGCGACATCGACCGCCACTGTGCCGCTCTTCGGATTCGGCATCAGGCCACGTGGCCCAAGCAGGCGGGCATACTTTCCGAGTTTTGGCATATATTGTGGGGGAGCGATCAGGATGTCAAAGTTGAGCTCTTCCCTGTCGAGTTGGCTGAGGAAATCCTCGTCAGCGACAATGTCGGCGCCGGCCTGCTGAGCAGCTGCGTGATCAGTCTCTGGCGCAAACACGGCTACGCGGATATCCTTGCCGGTGCCATGCGGCAGCACGACTGTGGCGCGAATGTTTTGATCTGCTTGGCGCGGGTCAACTCCTAGGCGGACGTGCATTTCAACGCTGGCATCAAAGCTGGTCGGGCTGGTCTCGGTTGCCAGGGCGACGGCATCGTCGAGTGAGTAGATTGCATGCTTCTCAATCTTCTTGGCAACCTGCTGATACTTTTTGCCGCGGCGCTGCAAGCGAGGGCGCGTGACTGGCTTTGGCCCCTTTTTGATATGCGCTTCTGCTTCGTCTGACTGCGGTGTGGTATCGCCAGCTTCTTTGCGAGCCTCTTTTTCGGCCTTTTCGGCGGCTTCGGTCAGCGCCTTTTGGCTGCGCTTACCAGCCTTGGCGACGGTCGCCTCTCGCTCGATGACGACGTCTTTGTCCTTGACATCGGCTTCTCCGTTGCTGCGGGTAGCTTCATCGTGTGCGGTCATGATGAGATAATCCTTTCTGTGGTACAAACGGCTTGCCACCTGAAAACGTGGCAGGCCTCCCAACTTGGTTTATGATAACGCACTGTATTATAGCAAAAAGAGTGGCTACAAGGCAATGCTATGCACTCCGTCTTGCCAGTTTTCGTCGTCAATATCGTGTCGAACACAGTGGCTCATATGCTGCTTGTCCGGAATGACATAGAGCTTGTGCGTATTGGCCAGCCGGCTCTCACCTCGAGGGTCCGAGAGAGCCAGGGCGACTCGCCATGTACCATCGATCATTACGAGCTCAAACTGCTCACCCTTGAGGTGGTAAAATGAGTTGACTGTACTAGTGAGCTGATCGTTATCAGCTTGGTATATGGTGCCGTGACCAGAGAATAGCCCGCCTTGGCAGAAGTTTGGCCCGAGCAACTCTATCAGTTCAGCGGTCGAGTCGATATTGTTATAGCGCATGTTATTTTCGATAAGCTTGATAGCTGCTCTAGCCTGCTCGTTGTCTAGAAGGGCTACCACATCATCAGTCATAAGATATTCGCTTACTGCGATATGTGTCAGCTCAATATCGTCTATCT
This sequence comes from uncultured Candidatus Saccharibacteria bacterium, assembly GCA_938040655.1. Taxonomy (GTDB): domain Bacteria; phylum Patescibacteriota; class Saccharimonadia; order Saccharimonadales; family Saccharimonadaceae; genus Nanosynbacter. The sequence goes on along the minus strand of CALHZK010000006.1, from coordinate 14,617 downwards.
GGTGGCAAGGGACCTGGTGGACAGTCTCGTGAAGGTCAACGATTTCGAAACATGGCGTCGCTGTATGGTGGGCCATAGTCACGGCGATGTACTGTGCAAGGATGGTGCGCGGTGTGTGCTCGGCTGACCGTGAATGGAGTCGAATAATCGACACGCTGTCATCGTTGGCGATAATATCAAGGTAATTATTGACATCGTCCAGGGCATATTGTAGGAGTGCCTGGCGATCTTCTGGTGCTGCCTGCTGATAGGCTGGCCGTGCCGTGAGTTGGCTAATCGTCTCAATCTGCTCGGCCAGATAGTCAAATGGCGTACTATCGGGCTGGTATGCGGCGGCGGTCACTTCTAGCTGGAGAAGCCGCTCTTTTGAGAGAGGAATAGTCTGATCGCCGATGACTAACGCCAGTGCTCGCTGGGCTATAGGTACGGTCTGATCGCCGATCTGTTCGGGTTGGATAAATGTGTCGTACGAGAAAGACAAGAGCGGCCCCTGCACCTGAGTCAGCCCGCTATACTTCGCATCAGCAATGGTGGCGGTTACCTCCTCCTCTAAGTAGCGTGGATCAAAGTGCAGTTGGTTCAACTGCCGAACCAAGTCAGCAGGGTTGTACTTCCCAGCAACAGTCTCGGCCGATTGGCTGGTGTAGGCAGCTAGCCGCTGGTTGATAAATGCCGCACGGCTCCAAAACTGCGGGTCTTCCTGCCATTGGCGTAATAGATCTACCGAGGTAGTCTCTGATGGTTCGCGATGCATACTAATAATAGTATCTCCTAAAATATATGATATAGCAAGACTTCGAAGTAGTTGCTCGCGCTCTGTGACCTTTGCTACAATAGGTAGCTATGAACAGTATTACAATTACTCATATTCACGCACGACAAATTTTAGACTCACGCGGTAACCCTACGGTGGAAGCAGATGTCCACTTGAGCGACAACTCGCTGGGTCGGGCAGCAGTGCCTTCTGGCGCAAGTACCGGCACCTACGAAGCAGTCGAGCTTCGCGATGGTGAGTTGGCCTATGGTGGTAAGGGTGTACTCAAGGCGGTCGATCATGTCAATGCGCAGATTGACCGGGCGCTCCGTGGGATGGACCCATTTGCGCAGGAGCGGATCGATGCCCGCATGCAGCAGCTTGACGGCACTCAAAATAAGGCTCATTTGGGGGCGAATGCTATCCTGGCAGTCAGTTTGGCGGTCGCCAAAGCAGCTGCGCAATCTCGCAACCTCGAGCTATTTGAGTATGTCAATCATTTGGCACAGGCTGGCCCGATGAGCCTACCGATGCCGATGATCAATGTGATGAATGGTGGTCAGCATGCGCTGGGGGCGACAGATATCCAAGAATATATGATCATTCCAGTTGGTGCATCGACGTTTGATGATGCTATGCGGATGAGCGCCGAAGTCTTCCATGTATTGGCCAAGGTGCTGAAAGCAGAAGGCTATCCGACTACGGTTGGCGATGAGGGTGGGTATGCGCCGCAGGTACGTGGTGGCAATATGGAGCCGGTGAGGCTACTCGCACAAGCAATTGAGCGGGCTGGCTATAAATTAGAGAGAGATTTTGCCTTTGCGCTCGACGTCGCTTCGAGTGAGTTCTATAAGAACAATCAATACAACTTGACGACCGAGGGTCGCCAGCTGAGTGCAGATGGCATGGTGAAGCTCTATAAAGACCTCCAGGCGCAGTACCCAGTTATTTCGATCGAAGACGGCTTGAACGAAGAATCATGGCACGATTGGCAGAAAATGACCGCCCTCCTCGGTGCGACAACTCAGCTGGTCGGTGATGATTTATTGGTAACGAACGTAGCACGGCTAGACCGAGCAATTGCCGAAAAGGCAGGCAACGCGATCCTGATCAAGCCAAATCAGATCGGCAGTTTGACCGAGACAATCAAAGCAGTCAAGATGGCCAAAGCTGCTGGCTGGCACACGGTGATGAGCCACCGCTCTGGTGAGACAGAAGATGTGACGATCGCACACCTGGCAGTTGGCCTGGGGACTGGCCAAATCAAGACTGGCTCGATGTCGCGCTCAGAGCGAATCGCCAAATACAATGAGCTGATGCGAATCGCTGAGCTCCGCCCTGAGCTTGAATTAGCGCGGCCTTTTCGCCAGCTGTAGATAGAGTGTGTTGGCCCGCTTAGCTCATCAATTAGCCGGTTGGCGCCACCGAAGTCGTCAGCCGGCTAGTTCGTTATTGGCGTATCAGGCGCAACTCTCCATCGCTTGTGTAGCTAATAATGCGTGATGGTTGGGCCTGAGCGATACGCCCACCATCAATATAGACTGCGACACGATCACCAAAATAACTGACCGCCTCGTCGATCGTGGTGGCTGGCGGCTGACCTTCTCTGTTGGCACTCGGTGCGAGCAGTGGCCCAACCCGCCGAATGATCGCTGCGAGCGGTGAACTTGGCGGCACTACTCGAAAGGCGAGAGTTGACGTGGTCTTTTCGGGAGTTCTGACGAGATGTGGGAGGAGCTGCGTATCAACAGGTACAGCGATAGTGGTCGGTCGCTGGCGCATGAGTTGCCGGTACTGCCGGCGCTGCTGGCTACTTAGACGAGGAATAGCAGCCACCTCGTCGAGCAAGATGATGCATGATTTTGCACGGTTGCGCTGACGGGCGCAGTATAATCTATCGACCGCCAGTGGGTCAGCCGCACTGGCTAGGATGCCGTAGATCGTATCAGTCGGTGCGACGACGAGCTGGCCAGCTTTGAGGGCAGCCACGATTCGTGGGTCGTCACACGAATGGGTAATTATTGCCATATTTTATAGTATAGGCTATACCTCGTGAGTCGTGCAATGTGGCGTGCCTTACCGTGAAACATCACGACCTCTACCCCCCCCAAAAAAAGCGGCCGCCCAGGGCTGATGATAAAGAAACTAAAAAACACCCCTGCTGAATAGCATGGGTGTTGTGAGGTGTGGTAAATCGCAGATCTGGCGACTAGTCGACTACATCGACGCCCATTGAGCGGGCTGAACCAGCGATGATCTTGATACGGCCTTCGTCATCGATCGCGTTGAGCTGGTCTTTTTTGACCTCAGCGATTTCAGCCAGCTGGGCACGGGTGATTGTGCCAACTTTTTCGGCGTGCGGCTTGCCAGAACCCTTTTGGATACCAGCCTTCTCACGGATCATATCGTCGACCGGCTGACCAAGCGACTTCCAGGTGAATGTCCGGTCTTCAAACACCTGCAGGTGGACGATGACGTCCTTGCCCATCAGGTCTTTGGTTGCTTCGTTGAATGGATTAATGAAATCCATCATATTCAGCCCCCACTGACCCAGCGTTGAGCCAACAGGAGGCCCTGCAGTTGCTCGGCCGGCAGGAATCCGTAGTTTCAAATTGCCAATAACTTTCTTTGCCATAGTTCCCTTTACTTTTCTAGTGCGTAACACCCTCATTTTACCATGGGGCTGTTGATTTTACAATACTAATGCTATACTGGAGCCATGAATATACGGGGTCGAATTCCAATGCGGCGCGTCGTCAATATCTTCGGCGCAGTTGGCTACACCGTATTGATCTTTTCGTACGTGGTAGCGATTTGTGGTGTGTGGGTGTTTCTGGTCAAAAACGGCTGGCTCGCGAGTGTCGGTATGCCGCCGGAGATGCTCAGTCAGGCGCCTCGCGCTGCCGATTTACCCCCGGCTCAGGCGACTGATAGTTCACCGATAGCTGGCCTGGTAGTCACTGGTATCACCGCCTTTATGGCGATCGTCACTATCTTTATTGCGATTACGCTTCCCTACTGGCTTGGCTATATTAGTTCGCAAGGTATCAAGCGAGCGATCCATTGGTGTAATCAGACGGTCACTCTGGGTACGTTGCTATTGGCCAAGTTGATAGCCTGTGGCATCGGCGCGGTGCCGATTGCGATTGTCGTCATGTACGATACGACTAACTTGGCACTGGCAATCAGCCAAATGGTATTGGTTGGGATGACATTGCTCCTGTTCACGACACAGCACTACCTCGCCAAAAGTAGCGAGGTAGTGAATGCGTACGATGTCTGGTAGGTCAGCAGCCGTGCTGGCGAGCTAGATCTTCTTCACCTGTAGCGCATCGAGCTCAACTGGCGTATCGCGGCCAAACATACTGACCATCACCTTGATCTTGCCTTTGACAGCATCAATCTCTGAAATTGAGCCATCAAACCCTTTGAATGGCCCATCGACAATTGACACAACCTCGCCCTCGGAGAAATCGATTTGATGCTTTGGCTCTTCGACACCCATTCGCTTCTTGATCTTGGCAATCTCCTTATCGGAGACTGGCGTCGGTGTGGTGTCAGCGCCGACAAAACCGGTGACGCCTGGGGTGTTGCGGACGATGTACCATGTTTCATCGGTCAGTTTCATCTCGACTAAGACATAGCCCTGAAAAATCTTTGCCTCAACAATCTTGCGCTTGCCGTTTTTGATCTGAATTTGCTTTTCTTTTGGTACCATCACATCAAAGATTTTGTCTGCCATGTCGACACCATTGATGCGCTGGCGAATTGATTCAGCTACTTTCTCTTCGTAGCCGCTGTAGGTGTGGATGGCGTACCACTGGCGGCTTTCATCGTATCGTCGTGAACTGCTCATGCTTTCTATCTCCCCTTTTCATTTATTTCTTTAGAATTTGCTCAAATAGCCAATTAAATCCAGCATCAAGCATGAATACGAGGACCGCAAATAGCAACGTAAACAGGAGCACTGCAAGCGTCATGCTCCAGGTAGCTGAGCGGGTTGGCCACCGGACAAGTTTCAATTCACGCCAGGCTCCACGGAAATAGCCGACCTTGCGGGGTCGTGTGCTAGTTGGTTTTTTTGTACTGGTCTTTGTCTTTGCGGGTGTGCGAGAGGTCGTCTTTTTTGTGCTGCCGTCCTGCGCCTTGATGCGGTGGACGGTTGTATTTTCGCCCGTGGTGCCTTTTTGTGCCATAGTGTCTCCCAATTAAAAAAGTCTGCTTAAGCAGACTGTCAAGTACTAGTATAGCGTGTGGTAGGTCAACATGCAAGCAGTCTAGTGATAGATGGGGAGAGTGAAGGAGAAGGTCGAGCCATGGTTGAGCCGACTGGTGACGTGAATAGTTGTCTCCAGTTTCTGCGCGAGCTTGCGGGCAATATACAAACCGAGGCCGGTCCCACTGGTTTGGCGGGTGCGGTAGTCTTCGGCTCGGTAAAACCGGTCGAATATCTTATTGAGGTCGCTTTTGCCGATACCGATACCGGTGTCCTTGACGCTGATAGTCACGTGTGTCTGCTGGCGACGAACGATCAGGGTGATCGCACCCCGGGGGGTGTATTTTATCGCATTGGTGATAAAGTTCTGCAGAAGCTCTTCTAGGTACAGCCGTGACACGTAGACAGACCCAGCCTGTGGATCGATATCTAGATTAAAAGCCAGTGGTTTGGCGGCTGCTTGGGGCGCGTAGGTTTCGTGAAGCTGCTTGACTAACGGTATCAGGTCGATGACTTCTGGCGCGTCTGCTAGCCCTCGCTCAGTGCGCGATAAAGTACCAAGATCATTGATCATCCGCGCCAAAAAAACTACTTGGCGGTGCGCTTCTTGGAGTGCCTCGTACACCTTGCGGGTGTAGCCGCGTTGGGCAAGGAGCCGGGCATTATCCAGTGCCCCCTCGGCCACCGCGACCGGAGTCCGCAGCTCATGGCTTACCACGCTGATAAACTCATCACGCTCTTGCTCGAGGCTCTTGGCCTTTGTGATATCACGAAGAATCAGCACATACCCATCGGCCACTGCAGAATGGCCACCAAGGATTGGGGCGAATGTTGCTTCCAGTCGTATCTTATCGCCGTGCTTGAGCAGCATCAAAATATCATCGCGGACGCGAATAGCGGGTGATCGACTCAATTGACGAAACACATCGAGTGGCTGGTGCTGTAGTGTGGTCAGTTGTAAGAGATTATTGATGTGTCTGCCGTGGATACCGGCATTGACATCAAGCAGGCTCATCGCTGCGGCGTTATAGATGGTCACGATACCATCTTTGTCAGTGCTGAGGACGGCATCGGTCAGGCTGTTGACCAGTGTGATGATCCGGTCGTGCTCTGCCCTGCTGACCGAGTTATCCTGCCGCGATCGCCTGCCTTTTCGTATCATAGTTGTAGTATAGCATAAGCATTATATATAAGGGGTGTGCTCGGCTAATGCGTCACGGTGCGCCCGATACTGGGGGTCGATACGGCCAACGACCTGCCAGAACTGACGAGAGTGGTCCATGTGGTGGGTATGAGCCAGCTCGTGGACGACGACGTAATCGATCAGCTCAAATGGTAGGGTCATCAGCGCGATATTGAGGCTAATCGTGCCGCGCGAGGAGCAGCTCCCCCACCGACTTGACGCGTGGTTGACCGCTACTGTCTGGTATTGAAACCCATGCTGCTGCGCGAGATAGCGGACGCGGCGCGGCAGGTAATGCTTCGCCTCCCGGCGCAGTGCGGCGAGTACTTTACTGCGAATTAGCTGCTGCACCGGTGGGGTGGTAATGGCTGCCGCGTCTGGCACGTGGGCAATAATCTGCTGCTTCGACAAGCTGACGCGCACTGGAGTGTTTCCTGGCCGAATCAGTAGATGATGGCTTTTGCCGATTGGCTGGTCTTTGGTGTAGGCGTGTGAATGCTGGTGGTCGCTGAGCAGTTGGCGTAGCTGCCGCCGTGAGGTCTTGAGGAATAATCGTACCGCCGCGAGCGGACTACTGGTCGGTATAGTGATCCGCAGTTGTCCATTTGGCCCGATGCGAGCGGTGATCCGGCGGGTGGCGGCGTGCTTTCTGACGACGATATCGCCAAACTCCCGGTCGGTAAGTAGCGGCATCCTGGCTACTCCGGCCGTGGGCGACTATTCAGTCGGTCGGTCGGCTGGCGTAGCGGTAGACGGTGTGGCGGTGTGGCGGCCGCACGCGACGTAGCGTGTGCCCCACTTAGGCGGCGGAGTAGTGTGCGGGCTTGGGTCGTGTAGGTGTGGCGGCCGCTGATGACCACAGATGGCTCGACAGCATGCGGTGGTGAGAACTGCTTGAGTTTTTGCTCAAATAAATTTTCTGCCTGCTCTGCACCACTGTCACGGTGCTGCTTGAGCCAGCGGCTGCGGGCAGTTGGGACATCAGTCTGCACCCATACAAAGAGCACTCGGTAGCCGCTCATCCGGGCCATCCGGCTCAGCTCGGCTCGCCAAGATCGCCGCTCGGTCAGGCCTTCGTAAATCAGCGTCTGCTTTGTTTTCATCATTTCTTGTAAAATCTGACTCGCGATCGGACTAAGCAGCGATTCCTGAGAGGATAATTGCCGTAAGAGGTCGACATCAAAGACCGGCGCACCAAACATTTTGGCGAACTCACGGGCGAACTGTGACTTGCCAGCACCAGGAATACCGACCATCGCGATAATATGCGGAGACGAAAGCTGTAATGGTGTCATGGCTTATACCCCTTATTGTTGACTACTACACATGGCAGGAGTGGAGGGACTCGAACCCCCGACACTCGGTTTTGGAGACCGATGCTCTAGCCGCCTGAGCTACACTCCTATGCCTCCATTCTAGCATGAATAGAGATCACAACAAAGGGCTGCCAGTAAAATTAGTTTTTTGCTGAACAAAATATGTCTTCATTGATCCAAAAAATAGTCTGTGCGTACCAAAATGCAGCCTATTATCTCTTGAAAAAGCATAACCAGAGCCGTATACTGGAAAAGAGATGAGGATTTTAATGTTAGGGTGGGAACTGCCGCCGCATAATAGCGGTGGACTCGGAGTGGCTTGCTACCATATGTCTAAGGCGCTGGCAGCTCAGGGGGCGACGATTGACTTCATCGTACCGTATGCGGCTGAGCAGCAGATATCGCATATGAATGTGTATGCGGCTGTCTCAGCGCCGCCGGGGCGGCAGTATGTCGGCGCCTATGATCACGGCCAGTCAGTCGTTGGTGACTGCGATAGTCTGCGCCATATACGACAGCTGCAGCATCAGTATAGTGCTTTTGTGCGGCAATTCGTCGCCCAGCATCGGCCAGATGTGATCCACGCGCATGATTGGCTGACGATCGAAGCGGGTATTGTGGCCAAACAACTCACAGGTGCACCGCTGATTATTCATGTGCATGCGACCGAATTTGATCGCTCTGGTGAATACCGAGGCAGTCAATTAGTGCATGAGATTGAGCAGCAAGGGCTGCTCATGGCAGACCAAATTATTGCCGTCAGCCACGCTACCAAGGATATCATTGTTGAGAAATATCACATCCCGCCAGAGAAGGTCGTGGTGATTTATAATGCGATGAATAATCTGAGCTTGCCATCAGCCGATCGCCGAAATCAGACGTATCGCTACCTCGATGACCTCAGGCAGAACGGCTACACTATTGTCGGTACGCTGACTCGGCTGACCGCTCAAAAAGGCCTGCGTTATTTTTTGGAGGCAGCTGCCTTGGCGCTGAAGCAGCACGATCGACTGATCTTTGTACTGTTTGGTGATGGTGAACAGCGCGATGAGCTTATCCAATTATCTGCCCAGCTGGGTATCAGTCAGCGGGTGTTGTTTGCCGGGTTTGTCCGCGGCGTGCAGTGGCGTGACGCCTATCGCGTGCTTGATATCTTTGTGATGAGCTCTGTCAGTGAGCCATTTGGGTTGACCGCACTGGAGGCCGCTCACTATGACACTGCTCTGCTGATTAGCAAACAGTCTGGTGTTGGCGAAATACTGCACAATATCATGACGTTTGATTATTGGGATGTGCAAACATTAGCGAGTGATATAGTACGGATTGCCCGCTCTACCGACCTGCGAGATTCCCTGCAGCAACAGGTGAAGCGGGAGTCTCGGCGCTTATCCTGGTATGATGCAGCTGCCCGCTGTATGCGAGTGTATCAGGCTTGTTGCCGTGGTGAAAAGGAGGCTTCATGAAGCGGGCGGTCACATTATATTTCAATCTCCATCAGCCGTGGTGTTTGCGGCCGTATTGTGTGGTTGATATGGCGGTTCGCCATGACTATATCGATGCCGCACGGAGTCAGCAACTTTTTCATCAGCAGGCTACATGCTCCTATTTGCCGATGACGGAGCTGCTCCTGCAGCTGTGTCAGCACCAGGCAGAGTTTGCTCTGTCGCTGCACCTGAGTGGGCCATTCTTGGAGCAGGCCCAGCAGTTCTGTCCGCCGCTGATCGCTATGCTGCAGCAATTAGTGGCAACTGGCCGTGTCGAGCTTGTCGCCTCACCCTATTATTACGGTGCGAGCTTTTTTTATAATCAGTCAGAGTTTACTGCACAGATTCAGCGGCACCAGCACACGATCGAGCAGCTATTTCGCGTGAAGATGCATGTGGTGGCGCACACAGGGCTCGCTTATAGTGACCAGCTTGGCCAGTGGGCCGAGTCGGCTGGCTTCATCGGTGTGCTCGCTGAAGCAGACGATGCACTATTGGAATGGCGTAGTCCGGGCTATGTCTACCAGCCACCCGCAACCTCGTATACTCGGCTGCTGCTGAGCAATCACCGTTTGAGCAATGATATTGCGCAGCGGTTCAGCGACCGGCAATGGTCAGAGTGGCCGTTGACTGCTGCAACATTTGAGCGATGGGTGTATGACACCGCGGCTGATGGCCCGCTGGTCAATTTGTGCATGAATTACGACACCTTTGGTGGGCGTCACCGTGCGGCTGATGGTATTTTTGAATTCTTTTCACAGTTTGTTCAGCGCTGGGCTCGCCGCAGCGACACAACGTTCTATACAGTTAGTCAAGCGCTGGCCGCACAGGCGCCAGTTGGTCAGCTCGCCTCCTCGCCAGCAGCTGATGCATCTACCAGTCAGTCGGAAGAGGCAGGAGCGATGCAAGGGGTGAATGAGCTTCAGCGAGAGGCCCTGCGGTATCTGCGCCAACTAGCGCCCTTGGTTGCTCAATCTGGGGATAGCACCCTGCTTGAGGCGTGGCGTCAACTGCAGGCGGCTGACTACATTGCCGCTATGTCAGCTACCTCGCCACGTGGGGCTCTCGATACGGTGAGGAGCGACGATGGTACTTCTCCGCCGCACGCCTTCTTGTCGTACATGAATATACTGCGCGACATACACTGGCGGTTGATGCGGCCTGGCAAATGACCTATCGCCTTCCCTGGACGCGCTAGGGCAGTAGGAAACGATAACACTCCCCGGATACCCCGGGGAGTGTACTGGTACATTGATGTATCGCGACTAACTCTTGCGAGCCTTGACCTCGTTGCGGCCGAGGTTCTTTTTGGTTTCGGTGTAGGTCGCATGCTCGCGCGCAATTGGGTCGTATTTGCGTAGCGCCAACTTACCCTGCCCCTTGGTGGTGCGGTTTTGGGTATTGACGGTCGTGTAGTATGTCCGGTGGTTGCTTTTGTCGCTCACCAAGCCGATCAACTTTCGCTTTGTATTCTTCTTTGCCATCTCCTATGCCATCTCTTTGCTTGTTAGGGTTTATAACACGTCTTTGCTGATTATAGCATGGGCGGCAAAATAATACTAGTACCAGCGAACAACTTCATCGAGTGGCCGACGCTGCTTCTGGGCTGGGTTCTTGGTGTGAGCGGTGCGGTAGCCTAGTGCAAGCATGACCACCGGCCTATCGGTGCGGGGGTCAATCAGTTGGTATCGGTTGAGTGTCTCGGCTGTCTCATCTAGCGCGAACCCCTCGATTGGGCAGGAGTCGATCTGCCGCTCAGCAGCGACCATCATAGCGATACCCAGGGCGATGTAGGCCTGTCGTGCCGCCCACTGATGAAGTGCCTCGGGCGTGTCAAACAAGTGGAAATCTTTCTTCGCCCAATGTTTCCAAAATGCCTTGTAAGCGGTGGCTTTGACCGTATTCATTTGTTTGGAATCGCGTAGCATATAGGTGACGTAGCTGTCCATTGCGCGGCTTGTTTTGGCGGTAAAAATCAGAAAGTGGCTCGCGGTGAATCGTGGCCCATTCATCGCAGCATGTTTTTTGAGATCATGGCGTAGCTGCGCGTCCTGGGCGACAATTACGTTGAAGGGCTCGATACCATACGAGCTCGGGCTGAGGCGAATAGCTTCGAGGATAAGTTGGATGTCCTTGTCGGCAATTTTTTTGTCTGGATCAAAGGCCTTGCAGGCCTGCCGATACAATAATGCCTCAGAGATGGCTGTGGGAGAGATGGATGATCGTGTCATAACTTTAATTATACCGTATATGCTAACTTTGGTAAAATAGCGCGGGCGCCTCCCTGCTCTCCTTCTCTACTTGCTGGGTACGCTGAGGTAGAGGGTCTCGCGATAATTTCTATGGCCCGCCCGGTTTACGAAAGCCGGCTACTCTGCTATAATTCATAGCGAATCATGCCGCGATAGCTCAGTTGGTAGAGCGCATCCATGGTAAGGATGAGGTCTCGGGTTCAAGCCCCGATCGTGGCTCCACTTAGATTTCATACCCGCGTGCCGATCGATCGCCTAGCAGCACTTCCCGCCCCACCATAGGGGCGATTTTTTATGACACAGCGAAAGCAACGAGAGCGAGTTGTGTAGCGACGCCTGTCTCGACTATTTTGAGAGAGGGTGGTGTTGTGAACGCGTTCGTATCTTCCTTGATGAGTAATTTCATCACTAATCTGATAGACCAGGCTGACTCTGGGCTAGGTTTTGGCGGCGCGCTTGCGCTGATTCGCATCGAGGTAGCGCTTGCGCAGGCGCAGGTGTTTCGGTGTCACTTCAAGCAGCTCATCATCCTCGATAAAGTCGATGCACTGCTCCAGGCTGAAACGCGTGAACGGTGTCAGCTGGACTGTGCCGTCAGATGACTTGGAGCGCATATTGGTCAGGTGTTTGGCTTTGCAGACATTGATCTCGATATCTTCTTGCCGATTATACATACCGACGATCATCCCGGCATACACTTCAGTCCCAGGCCCGACCAGCAATTCGCCGCGCGCCTCGGCTGCCTGCAACGCGTATGGGGTGGTCGTGCCCGCCTCAAAGGCGATCAATACTCCATTGCGGATCCGGGGCAGTGTGCCAGTTAGTGGCTGATACCCATAAGGCAACGAATTCATAATGACCGTTCCCTTGGTGGCGGTCAGCAGTGTGCTGCGCAGGCCGATCAGCGCCCGCGTCGGTAGTATATAGATCAAACGCATCGTGCCACTGATGGTGGTTTCTTGTAGGCGGATCTCGGCTCGGCGCGCGCCCAATTCTTGGCTGACAGCACCGATGAATTCGGGTTCAACTTCAATAAAGACTTCTTCGATCGGCTCTTTCTTGACACCATCTTCAACTATCGTCACCACCTGTGGCCGGCCAACTTCAAATTCAAACCCTTCTCGCCGCATCGTCTCGATCAGCACACTTAGGTGCAGCTCGCCTCGGCCTGATACCGTGAAGCCGATTCCGTGCTCTTCGACTCGCAGCGCCACATTGGTTTCGAGCTCGCGCCGTAGCCGGTCGCCGATCTGCCGCGAGGTGGTAAACTCGCCTTCACGACCTTTCATCGGGCTGGTATTCGGGCCAAGATACATGCGCAAAGTAGGTGCTTCAATCGCGATGGTTGGCAGGGCTTCTGGGTGATCCTTATCAGCGATAGTGTCGCCGATATGTGCTTCAGCCACGCCAACCAGCGCCACGATATCGCCGGCAGATGCCTCGGTAAGTTCTTCACGGCCAAGCCCACGATAGCCAAATACTGCGTCGATTCTAGCCGAGCCAGCTACCTGGCCATCTTTCATGACACACACACTAAGCCCTCGCCGCGCTGTCCCACGAGTGATTCGGCCGATCGCGTACTTTCCTTGGAAGTTGTCATACTGCAGGCTGGTCACTAACATCTGAAAACCACCATCCTGGGCAACGTGCGGCGCTGGGATATCGTGGATGATCGCCTCAAAAATTGGTGTCAAATCAGCTGGCTCGTTTGGGTCATTTGGCATGTCTCGCCAGGCTTTCCCGTCGCGGCCAATGGCATAATATACGGGATATTGTAGCTGCGAATCATCAGTCGCTAACTCCAAAAACAGATCACTCAGCTCGTCTTCAACCTCAGCGATTCGCCGGGCCGGCTTATCAATTTTGTTCATCACCACCACCGGTTTAAGCCCCAGCTCGAGCGCCTTGGCAAGGACAAATTTGGTCTGCGGCATTGGCCCTTCTTGTGCATCAACGATCAGCAATACGCCATCTGCCATATTGAGCGTCCGCTCTACCTCACCCGAAAAATCAGCATGCCCCGGTGTGTCGATGATATTAATCTTATAATCACCGTAGTAGATCGATGTCTGCTTGGCGGTGATAGTGATACCTCGTTCATGCTCCTGATCGCCCGAGTCCATGATCAGCTCTTGGCTCATTTCAGCTTGGTTGTCGCGAAATGTCTGCGACTGCTTTAACAGCCCATCGACCATGGTTGTCTTACCGTGGTCGACGTGGGCAATAATAGCAATGTTGCGAATAGTTGTGGCGTCTCTCATAAAATAATGGCCTGTATAAATCCAGACCTTCCTTCTGGCTAATTATAGCAAATACCCTGAAGGAAGGCAAGAACGGCATTATCGGGAGACACGCTACTTCATCAAGTCAAAGCCCTGCACGATGACATCCCAGTTGAGGTCTTGGTCGTCGTGTAGCTGCCACATACCTAATTCGTTATGTTGCAGGCGGAACATCGTGCGGCCACGACTATCGACCCCCATAAAGAGGGCACGCCATGGTGTATCGCCAGCTGCCGCCATCTCCATTTGCCAAGCAGCGATCAGTGACTGGATTTCATCCTTGGTATCCTGGGTCATCCAGTAGCTGACCGGCTTGTTGTTCTGGGCAATTATGCCATAGCTGCGGAGACTCGCCCCGCCGTCTTCGTCCGGTATAATATTGATCACCAGGCCACTCTTATCCCAGGCATCACCGCCTGCCTCTACCGCGGATCGGCTTATGATCCGAGAGAGCTGCTGAGAGTATTTCATCAAGGTATCCTCTGGGTTGCTCATCGTGCCGCACACAAACTCTGGATTTTCTCGCTCTGGTAGCTTGTCGTCATCGAGGAGCTTGATCATTTCAGAAGTATAATACCAATTATCTTCGTCGCTGAAATAGAGGCTATTGGTATAGTCAGCTTGCCAAATAAAATGTCGCCGCGTATCAAGTGCCCCCGCCATTCCTTTCCATTGTGGTAACCCAGCTGACGCCAGCGCATTCAGCCAATCAATGCCATTATTATAGATTGCATTGAGATGCTCTGTGCCGATCCACTGTGAGTAAGGCTTGCCATCCTTGATGACGACGCAGTAGCTATGGACGGCCTTTCTCACGGTATCAATATTGACGATCACGGCGAGCTTTTCCCAGCCCTGGACCGTCTGGTCGGCAGCGACCCGTAGCACTCGGAGGAAATTTGCCCGGTACCGACTATTGATCTCTTGTGCTTTCTGTTCTGGACTCATCCAACATCCCTTCCCCGCCAGTTACGGCAGACTATATACTATCTCCACTCGCCGCGCACAAATTACCAAGTCTCTGAGGCGACAATCTAGAAATATTATACCACAATGCAGGGACACGGCCTAGCCACCAACCTCCTTGCTGCCATCGTCACCGGCTAGCGCAGCCTGACAGCGTGGTTCTC
>CALHZK010000005.1 GCA_938040655.1 uncultured Candidatus Saccharibacteria bacterium | reverse complement strand
ATGTAATTCGTGGCATCGACAATGTTATTAATCGGCTTGCCGCCCATCGCCACCAATTGACACTGCAACCATAGCGGACTTGGCTGCACGGTAACGTCACGAAACGCTACCGCCATAAATCGGGGTACTAGCGCAGGAGCGTCGTTCGTGACTGTTAAATCCAGTCCTTCGCCTACTGCAAACTTCTGCGCCAACTGATACCAATGAGGGCTCACAAACTGCTGGTGAAAAATCCCGGCAATCTCGCGCGCCACACCGAGTTGCCCAAAGCAGTCCGGCCGATGAGTAAACATCTTATTCTCAATGTCCAGCACACAGTCATCCAGCCCAAACGTTTCCGCGAAACTCGCACCCGCCGTGAGCTCAACGCCCGCCGGCATATCGTGTTCAGTAATCTCAATAATTCCCTCATGATCCGTACCGATATCCAGCTCGTCTGCCGCCGCCAACATACCTTGGCTCAGCACGCCGCGCAGCGGCCGCGCGTCCAGTACAAATGGCTCGTCGTCGTCAAAGCTTGCTGGCACCGTACTGTTTGGTGGCAGCCAAACCGCCCACATATCAGCGTGCACATTCGGCGCACCGCAGACCACCTGCACATAGCCATTGTCATCGCGCGGCACATCCGCGACCGCACCGCCGTCATCAATCTTGGTCACACTCAGTCGGTCAGCGTTGGGATGTTTGGCGCATTCAACCACCCGGACAATCCGTGCTCCGCCATACTTCGCTTTGAGGTCGATCACCTCCTCAACACCGCCAAGTTGCTGGTTAACTCGTGCCACCAACTCATCTACCGGCGGTAATTCAAAATTAATCAATTGTGAGATAATATGTAGGCTGACTTTCATACTGTGCTCTAGTATACCACCTTGCGCTGTGCTATCACAGTCTGCTGCTCCGGTGTAAATCGCCGCGATTCACGCATTTTTTGGTAGGCTTTGCGGCGCGTCCATCCATTAATTTGCCCACAATCGAGCTCATCTAATGTCGCCTGAAAAAAGTTTACTGCTGCCGTCGCATACAGCCAGGCCATCGCCATCTTGACGTAATAGCCATCATGGCTGACTGTGCGCAGCGCGGCAAACACACGGTCAATATGCGCCTCATCCAAAAAATTTGTCATCAGGCACATCACACCGTAGCGGACTACAAACTCAGCATCATCGCGCAGACATTCCTGTGCAAATTGCCACCAAATATCACTAGCAAACCGTCGCTTCTTTTCGACAAATGTGTCGATCTGCGCCCACGAATCAACCTGCGATAGGTAGTGTTTTGTCAAATCAATCACCGTATGATCATCAAGCTGAGCCCGCGTAATCAACAGCCCACACAGCAGCAGGTACTCAAATGACGGATCTTTTGCTCGCAGCAGCTGGCTGATCTTCGCTGCATTCATGTCAGGCGCCAGCTGCCGCGCCAATCGCCGCACATCTGGTACACGCACACCGATGACCGGCCGCTTAGTATTGACGATGCGACGGTTAAAGGCAGCGTACGCCTGATTATCCTTCGCATATTCTGCCAATTTGAGTACAATATGATCCTGCATCTCATGACTCCTGTATGCTCTCTCGCACGATGCGGCGCAATACCGGCACAACATCAGCCTCAAACCACGGGTTGCGTTTGCGCCAGCGAGCATTGAGCGGCGAGGGGTGGACGAGCGGCAGATACTCTGGTAGATAACTGGCGAAATTTGCTACCGTTGCCGTCAGCGTCTGCTGGGCCCGCCCAGCGAGATAGTACTTTTGTGCATAGGCGCCGACCAAAATTGTCAGACGCACCTCGGGCATCTGGGCACGCAGGCGCGGGTGCCAAATGCCAGCAAAATCCTTGCGCGGCGGCAAGTCACCATGTGTACCCTTGCCGGGGTAATAAAAATCCATCGGCATCAGTGCAAAGAGATCAGGATCATAGAATTGCGCCTCCGTCACACCAAGCCACTGGCGCAGGAGGCGACCACTAGCGTCATTCCATGGCTTTTGCGTCTGCTGCGCGATACGGCCCGGCGCCTGGCCCACAATGATGATCCGTGACCGCGCCGAGGCACTATAGACTGGTAGCCAACCTTGTGCTGCAAAATTCGCATTCATCGGGTCGGCACAAATTTGCTCGTAGAGGAGCGGCTGTGATTGCACATTTGTCATATCTTTAGTATAGCGAAGTTGCGTAATTGGCTCAATTATGATGCATGTAATTTATTGCGCAAGACAAGATCTGTATGCTAGTTATTTATTATTTTTTAGATAAGTATATACTCCCTAAGGTACTAAAAACATGACTTCGTAGAACACCCAGTACTCAGCCCGCAACTTGACTTAATGGTCTATTATTGATATATAATATATATTAGCTTCTGTGCAAATCTGCACGAAGCCATGTATAGCCTACAAGACTATACATACCGCTTGCGAGGACAACCTCCTCGCCCGACTCCGAAGAGGAGTGTGCTATGGTACGCAGTAGCAACTGCCCATCCTACGGACTTCCGAAGAAGTCTTGCCCATGCTTTAAATGCAGCAGTCGTCGCATCAATGCCGCTATGCGTGGCGGTAATTTACGACGAGATCGCAAGAATACCAGTCGGAAGGAGCACGACACCAAAGGCCGAAATAATCACGGCCGCAATGGCGGTGGTAAACGATGGTAATAATAGCCACCGTTAACTAACCCGGTGACCTGGATATGTCATAAAACTATCCATTCTCTTTGCTATACTACTATTTAGAACTTATGCGACGCATTTTTCTTTGTAAAAATACTCCTTCCCCCCTTGTGGCTCACCTTTATGAGCATATGGTGATGAACCAGCTCAAAAGACAAGCCTGCCAGGCCAATTTGCTGCGGCAGATAGATTATTTTGCTCTTGGCACACACTATTCAGGTACAGGATTCATCACAATCGACCTAGACCTCTACACCACAGAGGCTACATCATTAATAAGTACATTAGGGTGGCTTCGTGTACAGGTCTCTGACGCTGCGCTACAGTTAGCTATGCAACAAATTGCCGCAGAGACCGAGCAAGTTATTTCATGCAATGACCCAGCCCAGCTTAAGAAAGATATAACCATTACAGACAGCACCACATGGCAACAAATTGAAAAAATTAGCCGACCGATCACTATTGCCCACCCTGCCGAACGCAGCTACCTGTGCGAGGTAGCCCGCTCTGATCTATCAATTAGTCAGGTTTCTTATACGCTTAAAAAGCCACTGCCAAATAATCCAGCCCTGCTCCCACTATTTCATTATCTCGCTTCCGCAGTGCATAGCACGGTAGCCGATCTTGCTAGCTATCAGCTTGGCTACTACCACTTGGGCGACCGATTCACAAAGACTCACTCTCACCTATTATCAACCACCACATTTACAGTGCTCAGCCACCACGTCAATGACGCCGCTGTGCGACAAATGTACCATAACACTCTAGTATCTATACTAGAAGAGCCAACCCTCTCGCGCATTATCCGGCGGCTCACGTCTTTTTCGTACAGTAACGGCTGCATGGATGCACCTAATGTTGATGCTCACATTTTAGAACTTGGTACTATAATCGGCGAGTCTACCTGGCGGCAACTTGCGACCAAAGAGACAATCTGCAGCCTGTTTGATTATGTCACAGTTAGCATTACATAGTCCCGCAGTAGCACAAGTCGCTACTGGCACCCCCAGAGCCTTAAGTTATCTTATGCATTCCCTGCTATACTTATTCTTATATGAATAGCTACCTTCTCGCTCTGCTGCCAAATACAGTTACCGAAGCATTTCCAGTTCTGAGTAGCGCATCTTATATTCGCCAGCTGGCAGCGCTCACTCCGCTTTACCCCGACACAATATTTTACCTATTCGCAGGCAAAGACGGAGGATTTTTCGCATTAGTAATGACCGATTACCCCGACCCTCTCGATCAGAGCGAAGAACTAAAGCAAATCTCTGGTAACTATGCGTTACATTCACTCACTTAATTACGCCGCACACTAATAACCAACACCTCAGTGTTCACAGTGGCAGCGACATGAACACTGATTTTTCTGTACCCGATCCAGAAAGCTACTACCAATTTTACCTTGCGGCCGTACACTACACCGATGCCACATCCCGGCTGTAAAGCACCCATTGTCATGATATAATGTAACTATGACTTTTGTAACATTACCGAACAATGACAAACTCTGGTATTCCATAAAAAATGTGCCATCGTCCAAAGCTCCGCTAGTGCTTATCCAAGGAAGAGGACTGGACCACCATGGATGGGATTCCGTCCTCAATGAATTTACCGATCGAACCGTCGTGCTCATCGACCACAGAGGCACCGGCCAGACCACAGCACCACTAAGCTCTGAATGGTCAACGCGGGATTTTGCAAACGATATAATAACCATTCTTGATCACGCAGGCATCGATAAAGTGCACGTTTACGGACACTCGATGGGAGGAAGAATTGCTCAGTGGCTCGCAGCGGGGCACGCAGACCGCGTTATTGCACTCGCGATTGGAGGCACCAGTGTTGGTGATGGAACTGGCCTACCCCGTCCCGCCGCTGGAGTAGCAGCGCTCGCATCTGGGGACCCGAGCGCATTGGCTTCACTCTTCTATCCGGATGATTGGATTGCAGCAAACCCGCAACAAGCTGCAAGCGTCTTTCCCACGCCTCACTCGCCAGAAGCAATGAGTATCCACGGCAAAGCCTCAGATCGCCCCGACGGACCAATTCCAGAAAATATTACAGTCCCCACTTTGATCCTCCATGGCACGGATGACCCTATCTCCGATCCTGGCAATGCAGCAATTCTCGGAAATCGAATCCCACATGCAGAAGTATGTATGATTCCAGGTGCCAGGCACGCCTACTGGGCCGGAAACCCAGAGGTTCATGCCTCGGTTGCAAAATTTCTCTCGTTACATGACCCCAAATAATATTCTTACAGCCCCCATACGCAACAAGCCTGAGCTACGTCTATAAACTAGCTCACTTCCTTGTTACAATTCCTGTTATGAATCATTTTTCGCTCGTCAAATATCACCCCTGCGTACAGCTGGCTCACCTGTACGAGCATTTATTTATTACTACAGTTACCGAATATCTTTATCATCATGGTCAATATAAGCTGCTGGACTACGCGCTCAACGGCGAAACACACACATCTGGCGTATTATTGATCCAAGGAGAGTGCTATAACACCGAAGTTAGTACTTTACTAGAGAACATAGCAACCATGCCAGCCGACCTTAATAGTGGTAGTCCCGGTAATTTACCAGTGGTAAAAGCTGTGTCGCAGCTACTTGCTGAATCAGCAAATGACCTTTACACTGGCGATCCAGATGAAATTATTTCAGAATTAGCCTTACTTAATAGCATGCCTTGGAAACCCCTAGATACTATAGACTTGCTGCCCAAGCCTGCGGCTACAGTGAACAATTCTACCGACTTAATCTACGAAACTAATCAGTCCACCAAAAAAGCACCAAACATAGAACTCAGCCTTAGTATCACTGAGCAGCCGATAGAATTGCGTATGCTGTGGCGTGAATTTGCCAAATACCTCAGTTTATCAATTGGACAGGCTATTTGCCAACGTTTTGGAGCTTATTTTTTGCAAGAGTCTGCCAAAAATACCTTAAACGCTACAGTGGCCACAAGTATCTTTCTTACAAGTTCATACCTTCAACCAAAAATTAAGCTGGAAGATATCGTTACTACCGTTAAACATACCTTTACTACAATCACACAGCCAGAGGTTCTTCACCGATTTTCGCAGTACCTATCCTCGCTATCTTACGCAAATAACCCACTTGCAGCGCCAGATAGCTCCCGCATCGCTCAAGAATTTGGTATAATCGTCGGAGCTCGAGGCTGGAGAAGGCTAGCGACATTAGAAAATCTATTACAGATTCTAGAAGTGACCCGCATTGCTGTGGCTTATGAAGACGCCACGATAACCATCACTTAGTTTCCCTGCTATACTAACCATATGATCCACGGCCTACACTCTGCCTACAATTTACCAGCCGATCACGATATCTGCCATCTGTTTGAGCATTTAGTTATTCGGCGTTTCTTGCAGTCGCTAAAGAAATCTGGTGGTGAGCGTGCCTTCATCGGCAGCTTGGATGGCACAACAGCCGGATCGAGTGTGTTTTTTGCTTCAGCTTTCTTTGATCACAAATATGACAGCTTGTTTGCAAAAATTATTGCTGACCTAACGCCGTTTGACGGGACTATGATTCACGAATCAATCGCCCATATTGAAGCCGAGATGAAATCTAGCATCACCATCTGGAGCGAACCGGAGCTGCGCAAACAGCTAGCAGCCTGCCAAAAAGCGTTTGCTAACTATGGCTTCACCAAGATCAAAAGAAATACCGAGCCAATCAAAAACCAACCACTCGAAATCGACTACCAGCCAGAAGATTTTATAGATATATCACTCACCATCGAAGTGCCAGATGCGAGCGACCAAACTACTGCCGCCTTCTTCTGCATGTATCCCTTGCTGCTCGATCTCGTGCGCAATGCCTGTTTCGACCAAGCACCAGTTTACCCCTCTAACCATGGCGAATTCACCGCTTATCAGGATAGCAATGCCACAAGCCAAACCTACACTATCAAGAAATCTTTTGACTGGAAAACCATAGGCGAAGCAGCCCAAAGCTACTTACGCTCATTCAATGCTGCGCCACACGCCAGTAACCTAGCCCATCTGGCCGAAGCCTTTATATCTGATCCACACTATACTGCCGCACCAGTCTATTTTTACCAAAAGACCATGACGCCATACACAAAAGATGACCTAGCTAATGCAATAACTGTAGCCAAATTACAAGCAATACTAAACCAAGCAGAAGTCACTATTGCTGCGGCGCAATAGCATACCTCTGCCTGTCTGCAAAATGGTAATTTATAAATAATTTAGTGGTAAGCTGTCAACATCAGCTTGCCATTTATATATTCGCCCAGGAATACATCCCCATAGCCACGCAAGCCTTGTTTTTTAATTTCTTCCAGTAGCCACTTCTCGTTCTTTCCAATAACCTCTAAAATGCTAGCCTGCACCTGGCCGTCAGTTATCACTGGGAATTTTGGATTCTCCTCACCCTGGCGCGAAATAATCAGTCCACCATCTTGCTCTACCACAGCTCGCTTCACTTCTTCAGTTGAATAAATATTATGATGCGTAGCTTAAATGATACATCGTGCGCGCTCAGACCGGCCCGCTTACAGTTCTCGATATTAATTTTTCCGCTATCAATAATAATTAACGCCCGACCATCTATGAGCTGCTTTGCCTTTACGTTATGATTTTTATCCATTTCAGCGTCAACACGAGAGCGCACCAGATGCCTAAAATACTAACATAGTCAATTATTTGAATACTACTATTGTAAATAACGCCGCCAATAATACCACCAAGTACATAGTTCTGCACCTGGTCACTTGCTGACGACGGCGCCAAGTTTCCCTTTCCTGAAATATTTATAATCAATATTAAAGCGAAAAAGCCAATCAGTAATTCTATCGCCACTAAAATAAATTCGTTCATAGACTCCTGAGTCCTATAAATTATATCACCAAGAACTCAAAGGCTATCACGCTTACTTAAGGCTGAGTACCACCCCATTTTATCGCCGTTTGCGGCGCTCTTGCTGGAGCGTTTTATCCTTCAATGTCAGCACCACATCCGCTTGCTTAGCTAACTGCTTGCTGTGGGTGACGACGATGACGCATTTGTCGTTTTCGTGAGCGGCTCGGCGCAGGATGTCGATGATATCGGCAGCGGTAGCTTCGTCCAGGTTGCCAGTCGGCTCGTCCGCCAAGATAATCGGTGCATGCGAGACCAGCGCTCGGCCGATCGCCACACGTTGTTGCTGCCCGCCAGATAGTTTCATGACGTTGCGATTGATATGATCGTCATCCAACCCCATGGTACGTAGCGTCTCGTTGGTCGCCTTGGCATTAACCAATTTCAAGTTTTCCAGCGGCGTCAGATAGTCAATCAGGTTATAATTCTGAAACACCAGCGAGATATTGTGCTTGCGATGATGCGAATACCCCTGCTCGGCGATGTCTTCGTCGTCGAACAAAATCTGCCCGCCGGTCGGCGTGTCTAGCCCCGCTAGTAGCCCCAGTAGGGTCGACTTACCAGCGCCAGAACTACCGACGATGGCGTAGAATTTGCCTTTTTCAAATTTATGATTGATGCCGTTGAGCACATTGCTAGTGCCGTCGGCGTATGAGTAGATGATATCGTGTAACGTAAGTAGTGACATACTATCTCCTAACTTAATGTTGCTAAAATTTGCTTTGGTGACTGGCGCATGATTGGCGCGGTGGCAGCGATGGCTGACAGCAGAACAACCATGTAGCCAAAGGCGAAGGCCTCTAGGTAGGTCGCCGGCGGCGCGGCTTGCACCACAGTTTTTTCTACGCGCTGGCTTTGGTCGGTTTGTGCTGTCAGGGCAGTAGAAATCTGCGATGAGGCAACCGAACCGATACCGAGCGCGAACACCGAACTGACTGCGGCGATGATGGCGAGCTCCGCCAAGAACTGCCCGATGATCTGCCGCTTCGACGTGCCGATGGATAGCAAGATGCCAATTTCATGCAAGCGGCCGCGCACCCAGAACACCAGCACCAGCGACAGCACCGCCAGCCCCGCTGCGGCTGCGCCGATGGTGGCAATCGTCAAGATGTTTTGAATGCCAGCGATGTTTTGGAGAACCCCGGCAAACACGGCCCCGTTGTCAGTCAGGCTAAATTTTTGCCAATCGACGTGTGGTAGGCTTTTAGCGCGGCCTAATAGCGACTTTAGCTGGTGTGGATGTTCGGCGAAATATGTCGCTCGCGTTAGCTGCTGGCTACCCGTCAGCTGCTGCGCCGCAGTCAGGTTAGTGATGAGATGATTCTCCGCCATGTCGGATTGCAAGACCGCCGGCTTTTCGCCTTTGCCGCTGAAGATCCCTACGACAGTCACAGTCACCCGCCGGCCGTCTTTGGTGATGTCCAGCTTGTCGCCTGGCTTGATGCCATTTTTCTCGGCAAACGTTTTGTGAACCAGGGCCGCATTTTGATCGCGCTCGGTCAAGTGCTTGCCCTGCTCTAGTTGGTAGAACCGTCCAGTAAATTCGCTCAGCAGATCACTCTGTGTCGCGCCCGTCACTTTTGCTTCGCCAGCCACGTTAGAGTCCAGCTGCACGCCGCTGCCTGCCGTGTCGACCAATTGCTTGCCCGGTAGTCCCGCGGTGGTTTCTGTCTGGAAATTGTGCGCTTTGACGCCATGCGCACGTTGCACTTGTCGTGCCATTTCCATCGGCACTTCGCCCGACGGTTGCTTGCTGGCGATGCTAAAGCCGGCGCGAATATTCCGTTCAATTGATTGCTTCAGCTGCGCCATCGTCTGCTGTACCGTCAGCGTGCCGATCAGCAGCGTGAAAATCAGCGTCATGATCAGGGCGATGGTCAGGCTGCGACGCCGCCGCCGCGTCACAGCCGTCCAGGCTCGTTTGATAATCGTCATCATTCGCCCCTAGTCCACTTCAGTTAGTAATTCTTTTGGCGTTGATTGGGTAATCGGCCGCGAAGCCAGTAGCACCGCAATGATAATCACCGCTAGCCCAGCACCCCACACCGCCAGCAGATCCGTCGGCTGCACACCAACCGTCACCTTGTCTAGCGTCCGCGACGACGTCACCGAATCAGCGTCAGCACCGAGCGACGCACCGTTCAAGGAGCTGCCAGCTTGACGCGTGGCATTCTGCGCCGCCTGCGACACCACGCGATCGCCCATTTGTTGTGCGATCAGCCCGGCGGTAAAGTACGACGCACCGAAGCTCAACACCGCGATCATCACGAGTTCAGCGATGTATTGCAGCACAATCTTTGACTGCGGTACACCCGTCGCCAAGAGCACGCCCGCTTCGCGCTTGCGCTCGTTCATCCACAAGTACAGCACCATGCCGATCACTGCGACGCTGACCAGCGCCGTCGCCCACAACATACCGTCGATCAGGCCGTACACGCCGTTCACCGCACCAGTCACGCCAGCCAGTTCCTGGCTATTCTTATTCAATTGATACTTTTGCCAATTGACCGGCAATGTATTTGCCCGCGCCATCACCTCGTCCAGCTGCTTGGTGCCTTTGGTGAAGAACGTGGCGTCCTGATAAATCTCATTTTGTTCGGTATAGGCGTTCAATCGGCGAGTTGTCGCGAGGTCAGTCAAGAACAAATTCTCGAACAGCTCCACTTGATAGGTCGCCTGCTTTGGGTTCTTACCGTTAAATATACCGACGATTTCTACCTCGACCTCGTCCTTGGATGGATGCTCGTTGTCGGTGTCGTATTGGTTAGCCTTCAGTTTAATTTTACTGCCAAGCTTGAGGTTGTTGGCCTTGGCAAAGTCTTCGTGCACCAAAATCTTGTGCGAATCGTTCTCGGTGACGTGCCGGCCAGCGATGAGCTTGAGCGACTCGGCGCGGAACTTCTTCTCGGACTCAGATTTATTGACGCCGATGATGGTCGCGGCGTTGCCAAATTGCTTGTCTTTCTCGGCATCATAGCCGCTGCCACCACTCGGCAGTGGCACCAGTTTGGTATTGATAAAATCGACCGTGGCGTTCTGGCGCTTGACATAGTCCGTCACGCCTTCCAGATTCTTCACCGCGTCGATGTCCTTGTTCGACACCGTTCCCGAACCGCGGGCTGTTCCCGGATTGGTGCGCGGATTATTGCCCAGCGTGAAGCCGGCCTTGAGCGTTTTGTCCAGCGACTGCGCCGCCGCGTCGGTCGAATGCTTGATGGCAAATCCACTCAGCATAATCGTCGACATACACAGCAAAATCGCCAGCAAAATCAGCGTTTTGAGTTTTTTCCTGGTGATATACAGCCAGGCACGTTGCACAAATGACATAGATCTCCTTTCTTGGTTCTATGCCAGTGTAGCAAGTTGGTATGAAGGGAATGTGAAATGGGCGGGAATTTATTTAGCTATAATTTCTGGCTATATCAATTCAAATTCAATCCCAATAACCCCATTCTGCTTTTGATCATCAAGAGAATAAAACTTACTAATCTGACCCTCCAGCCATTCAGCACTCTCGCCCCCAAACTTCTGCGGATCATTGTGCGAGAATAAATCGCGAAACGTTGCGTAGCGTAGTAAACCAACTACTTCAACAGTGGCAGTTTGGCTGGGCTTGTCTCGATTGGTAAAAACTATTTGGTCACCGATTTGAATTTTCTGGCGTTTGTCGTCGTATAGTCGTGATTCGATAGTTTTATTACCAGAGGTGATGGCGTTAAAAGGTTCGGGAGCTAATTTTAATTGATGTATAATCATAGAGACTTAATTATAACAGAACAGATGACGCATAACCACTACTAAAGCGCAAGATATCCCGCCTCGCGCCTCATAAACCACCCATTACTTTTGGGTGTTTTATGTTCCTGCTTTTGCTGTTGGGGCATCTTTCTTTGACTCGGCGGCCTTTTCGATTTTGGTGTTCTTGATTTCTTTTTTTCTAGGACGGAGCCTGCCACGAAGCGAACTCTGGCCTTCTCGATGAGG
Source organism: uncultured Candidatus Saccharibacteria bacterium (assembly GCA_938040655.1). Classification (GTDB taxonomy): domain Bacteria; phylum Patescibacteriota; class Saccharimonadia; order Saccharimonadales; family Saccharimonadaceae; genus Nanosynbacter. The sequence goes on along the minus strand of CALHZK010000005.1, from coordinate 89,048 downwards.
TTAGGATTGATGCCTTTTTCTTCGGCTGCGCCTTTGGGTTTGAGCGTGACATGGAAGTAGCCCAGCTCGTTTAAGTGAAGTTTATACCCTTTAGTTAGCAACTATGCTAATTTCTCGCCTAAGATGGTTAAAACGCTATAAATTGATGGGTTATACATCTAGAATCCTTCTAGGTATTTTTACATTGACCATATATTGTCTCTCCATTACAATTGAAATGTGGTTAAAGTAGTATCAAAAGCGCTTATTAAGAATAAAAATGGTAAATATCTACTGCTTTGTAGGGGAGATACACACCCTAGCTTCCCTGGACATCTTGACCTTCCTGGAGGAGAAGTAGAATCGGAAGAGACCTCTAAGACGGCGACTGCAAGAGAAATACAAGAAGAGACTGGTATATGTATATATCCAAATAACTTAAAAAGCTATTTGTTAAACAGTACAAAAACACAAGACATGTCCTTTTTGAGATAATCATAGATAAGTCTGACATTCCTATTAAACTGAGCTGGGAACATAAAAAATACTGTTGGATGACGCTATCAGAATTATTAGATACGAGCATTCCAGAGGATGCAGACTCTTATTACATAGATGTTATCGATTATTTAAAGCATTTATCCGAGATTTGATTTGTCCGACATACTTTCCCATACTATGAGCAGACTTCGCACGCTCTTTTTTGACTAAGATAAATCTTCCCAATGTTCTTACTGCCCCCATAGCAAGTCTTATGATGTCTTCTTGATCTCCTCTAATTTCTGGATATATCTGGGCTATAGCATAATTACCCTCACCATAGTAGACTCCTTGAATATAATTATCCTGCCAGGTTTCCCTGAATCGGTAATTTAAAATAGCATTTTTTACTAGACTAAGCTCGTACCCACAGTAGTGAGCTCTCACGCAAAACTCAACATCATTTGTTGAATAGTTAAACTCCTCATTAAACATACCCAGATCATAAACCACATCTCTTGTTGCACCTATAGATCCTCCAGCTGCTATTTTTATTAAAAACTGACCAATCTTTTGATCTCTAGGCGCATATCTGGGCAGAACATCAGTGTAATGCGTTCTTGATCCTGTAATCTACGAGAATAAACATCAACCGCTCGCGCTAATTTGCTTAAACCTATAATACGATTTAGGTATGTATGCAATATAAGCTTCGCCCCAAAATGGTAGTAAATGATGCTCACAAACAGAGGTGAAGTTTATTTTACCTGATAAAACTATATCGGAATAGTTATGTGTATTCTACGCGCATTGGGGCTTCTTTAAGCCTCGCCCTATTGTAGTCTTCTGCCAACTCTTTCAAAAGCTTCTCTATAACACTTTCTATTTCTTTATTATTGGCCATTATGGAATGTACCGTACCTTTCTTAATTAAAATTGAATACTACTATCGTACCACTTATGCAATAAATTCATAAATCGTGTATCATACATGTATGACAACTAGACTTACTGTACGAGGTATAATTTATGATCCGCAAACTGATAGTGTGTTTGTTCAGAAATTGAAGAGATTACAAGACAATAATTGGTATTTACCAGGCGGAAAAGTTGAAGATAAAGAATCTCTTATTTCGGCATTAAAAAGAGAAGTATTTGAAGAGTGCGGAATTGAAGCGCAGGTTGGCAGATTAGTTTGTATTAATCAGTTTTTTGATAGTAAAAACGATACGAATGTAGTTGCTTTCTTGTTTTTAATCACTAACTACACAGATTTCATAGACATAGATTTAGCTAAAACATCACATGGCGTGGCGGAAATCGCAGAATTTAAATTTATTTCGCGAGAAAATGAATCTATAATTCCAAAATGGGTGTCTAGTGCAGATAAAAATATTCTTACTGAGAATAATTTTGAACTATGTGGCATAGACTTTTACGATGAGTTTTGATGCTAGTAACTCTCTCGATAAGTAGTCCAAACCAAGTTATAGTAGCTTGATTAATACCCTAATCCAGCGCGGCTGGTGTCTGCGCTGTAAATTGTAATATGGAGGTTCTTGGTTCATGTTATTTAGTGTAGCATTTGACAGGAAGTATGCGGTTTGGATTTGAAGGATTATTTATCTGGCGGCTGCGTTTGGTCTAAGATATTCGACAGTTCGCTAATAAGGCCACGCAGTTGAGGATTGCGCAAGATTGCCTGCCGGGTGGCTGGTGTCCATAACGCTATCGTGCAAAATTATCAGACCCCTTACGGGCGGTGCGATAATATTTTACTGCCGTTTGTCTCCCGATCCGATACGCCCCTAAAATCGTCCTTAAACTCACGCTATGCCGGAAGTTTATATCGTCAATCTTAGCCAAATCAACCCACTCCGGCGTGCCGTTGGTGTAAGTCTTCTCGCTGTCGGTTATGTTGTCGTTATTGATTTGCCCGTGCAGCTGGCTATGGGTGAAGTACAGCTGAATCGACTGGTTAGCTTTCGCTTCAGTGTTGCGCTTGAAGAAAGTAGTTGCCTGGTGAATGATTTTTCTGGCATGATAGTCGGCCCAGTCTCTTCCTTGAATTCGCGGACAATTGACTCCTCGATCGTTTTGCCTTTTTCGACACCGCCGCCAATCAAGCTATAGCCGTCCCATTGCCGAGCCGAAAGAATCTTATTATCCTTAATAATGACTGCGTACACGCCTACACGAATATTTGGCTCGTCAACGGGAACGGTGCATTGATTGCCGAAGATATCTTTGCAGATGATGAATTTAGTCATCTTTACTCCTTATTACAGTAACTTTCTAAAATTATGTCAATCAACCCGCTCGGTAAGCGACATCATCTGATAGCCGTATTGCAATGTCTTCTTGTTTCCAAAAATTGATTTCTTTCGTGCGTAAAACTTCGCCGACTACGTGACGGACTGTGCGGCCGGTTGGCGTTCCATCATAATTTATCTCAATCAATTACTACGATTCTCTTAGTATCGTCCGCTTGCTGATGAACCTACCCTATGCAGCCCAGATAGACCATGAAACCATCCGCTATTCTTGCTATAATCAAGATTACCCTATGAACAATTATTCAAACATCCTGTTTCCAGAAATAATCAATGAAGCATTCCCAATTCTCAACGATGCATCATATATTCGCCAGCTGGCGTCTCTCGTTCCGCTTTGTCCTGATACAGCGTTTCATCTGTTTACTTATAATGGGCAGTATTTTGCGCTGGTCATGACAGACTATCCTGACCCGTTTTATCAGAGCGAGGAGCTCAAGCAAATTTCTGGCGAGTACGAGTTTGGGTTCACCCATCTTATCAAGCCATACGCTAACGACCAGAGTATTGAAATTCATCCGAACGAAGACATGGACGATGGTTTTTTCGTTTCAGACCCAAAAAGCTATCATCGGTATTATTTAGCTGCGGTTAGACAAAATAGCCATTAACTATAAATCTCCTACTTATCAATAAGCCGTCAAATTCAGCTTCCCGTCCACATACTCTCCCAAAAACACATCACTATACGCCTTTAGCCCCTGCTTTTTCATTTCTTTCAGTAGCCACGTTTCGTCCTTGCCAATTACCTGCAAAATATCAGTCTGCAGCTGCCTGTCTGTTATCAATGGGAATTTTGGATTTTCTTCCCCTTCCTGCGTGATGATCAATTCACCGTCTTGCTCCACCACGGCTCTTTTTACCTTTTTTGTCGAATAGATATTCTGCGTTCGTAGTTTGAAAGATACGTCATGAGCGCTCAAGCCAACTTTCTTGCAGTTTTCAATGTTGATTTTTCCATTATCAATGATTATCAACGCCCTGCCGTCGATCGGCTGCTTTGCTTTCACGTTGTACTGTTTTATCCATTTCAATGTCAGCACCAGTGCGCACCATATACACAAAATACCGATGTAATCCAAGATTTGAATGTTATTGTTATAAATCACGCCTCCAATGATGCCACCCAGCACATAATTCTGCACTTGATCACTGGCAGATGACGGCGACAAATTACCTTTTCCGGAAACGTTGATGATTATCGTCAGTGCAAAAAAGCCAATCAACAATTTTATTGCTACTAGGATGAATTCATTCATGATTTGATTTTAGCACAGACAGCCAGAGCTTCAGTATGTTATGCTTGGTAGTGGAATCTTTATGTAAAGCAAGGGCTTTGCGCACTTTGTAGGTATGGAGCTACATCACCCCTCCTGTTGTAGCTATCCCTGTATTAATTTCCATTCTTGACTATCGCCTAAAGCCCTGATATAAAGATGAATTACTCTACTAATTATTTTCGGTAAGAATATTTTGCTATCTCCAGCTCTTTCTCCGATAGAAGTTCAAATAGCATATCTACTTAATTATTATTGGACTGATTTTTGCCCCTGTCGTGACAGCCGGTCCGCAGTCAACTATCGTTATTGCATTTCTGGTATTTTTCATTTTGTATGATATACTATGACTATAAATATAAAAATAGTCATATAGTATTTAGGAGGAAGTTATGGCTACTGCCTTTACTGATGAAGAAAAAGGAGTAATTAGGAAGAAATTACATAAGGTTGCAAAAGAATGCCTTCAAAGATATGGGATTAGGAAAACTACAGTTGATCAAATGGTGGCTATGGCGGATATTTCTAAAGGTTATTTTTATAACTTTTATTCTTCAAAAGAAATGTTATTTTTTACAGTCTTAGAAGAATATCAAATAGATACTATGAATCGTTTGACAAAGCAACTAACACAGACATCTCAGATAGGTACAGAACAGTTTGCACGGTTACTTTATGATTTTTATCAAGATTTTCGCTATTCGTTTGTGTATACCATATTTAAAAATCATGAAATGGAATTACTCATAAGAAAATTACCAAAAGAAGTGATAACAAACCATCGTCTGATAGACGATAGAATGGCTGAAAAAGTTGTATCTCGAATCAATATTAAAGAAACTATATCGGTAGAAATTATATCTGCTTTATTTAGAACGATTGCTATGAGCATATTACACATTGAGGAAATAGGCGAAAAGCAATTTGATACTATATTAAAACTAATTATACAAGGGATTGTTGAGCAAATTACTAAGGAGGATAATGGTGAAAGAAGCAATTAAAACCGTAAACCTTTCTAAAAAATATGGAACAATAAATGCTGTTGATAACTTGAATCTGTCAATAAACCACGGCGAAATAGTAGGGTTTCTAGGGCTGAACGGTGCCGGTAAAACCACGACTATGCGAATGATGTTAGGGCTAATAAAACCCACATCAGGAGAATGTTATCTCCAAGGAAAAATGTTAAATCTTTGTAGTTTAGATATTCGGAATGAAATAGGTTATCTTATCGCACCTTATTCTTATCCAGATTTAACGGTGAGAGAAAACTTAGAGGTAGTTAGTACACTAAGAGGAGTTACAAATAAAGGTAATATTGACTGGGTAATCGAGAAATTAAAACTAAATAAATATGAACACAAGCAAGTAAAACATCTTTCTTTAGGAAATACTGTTCGCTTGGGCATTGCAAAAGCTATTGTTCATAAACCTAAAATCTTAATTCTTGATGAGCCAACAAATGGGTTAGACCCCTTTGGAGTTATTGAAGTTAGAGAATTGCTGAAGGAATTGACGAATAAGCTTGGTACAACTATTCTCATCTCTAGTCATAAGCTGGAAGAAATATCTAAAATTGCCACCAGAATAGTAATTATACATGAGGGTAGACTTATAAGAGAAGTCGAAAGTACAGAATTAGATAGGTGCTTAGAAAAAAAGTTACTAGTAAGTGGCGCTGATAATAAGGCCATGAAAGAAGTATTATCTAGTAATGGTTACCAGGTAAAGCTCAAATCAGATCTGGAGGACGATAGTTATTCATTAGAGCTGATTGATACAAAAGCCGTGGAAGCTCCGGAAAAGATCGCTAGATTACTAGTTAACGCAGGTTATCCGCCCAAGCTGCTGACTGTTGAAAAAGAAGATTTAGAAAATTATTTCGTTAGAATACTTAATGACTATAATGGAGGAGTATACGATGAATAAGATTATTGCCTGTATTTTAATTGAATGGAGAAAGTTAATAAAATCAAAACTTTCTATAATAACTATTTTTGCTGTCTGTTTAGCTCCTCTCGTTGTTGGACTATTTGCAGTTATGATGAAATATCCAGAGTCTTTCAAAAGTCTTGGCTTAATTTCTGCAAAAATGGAGATGATGAGAATAACAGATTGGCCATCATACTTAATGACCTTATCACAAGTGATTTCTGTTGGGGGATTACTTATTTTTGGATTTACAACATCTTGGGTTTTTGGTAGAGAATACTCTGATAAAACTATGGCGGACTTATTAGCGCTTCCGATTAAAAAAGGTACGATTGTATTATCAAAATTTATAGTTATCGCTTTGTGGAGTTATCTTATATCAATTTTTACACTTTCGTTAGGACTACTGGTTGGTCATCTAATTAAACTTGATGGTTGGAACTTAACGGTGATTTTCGAAGGTATACTTACTTTTGGTTGCTGTACTACTCTTACGATAATACTCTCTACTCCGGTTGCATTTTTTGCCTGTTTCGGGAGAGGGTATTTATCACCATTGGCGTTTATTATCTTTACAATTCTTTTCTCCCAGCTTGGTTCGATTCTTAATTTAGGTGAATATATTCCGTGGTCTATTCCTGCACTTGTGAGCGGTCTTGCTGGTAAAGTGGTGTTTAACCTAGGAAGTATAATTAGTTTATTTGGGATAAGTATTTTGGGATTTATTGCAACAATAGCTTGGTGGAAATATGCAGACTATAACTAGGATGAGGAGGGTGAGCGTTCTACGGGTTCAAAACCTCACCGCAAACCGCATACCCTGCCCGTGTGGCGTGAAGTCATAATCCAACCCCTTAGTGTCGAGCAGCATTTTCACGGTGTAGAGGCCAATGCCGCTGCTGCTAGCGTGTTGCTTCGTGGTGGCATTGCTCCGATAAAACGGATCGAAGACGTGCTGGAGCTGCTGTTTGGTGAGCGGCTTGCAGGCGTTTTCGATGGCTAGTTCATGCTGGTCACAAGTAATCGTTATCAGGCTCCCGGCGTCGCCGTGGCGCACCGCGTTTGATACCAGGTTCGAGATGACGTGGCGCATCATGTCGCGGTTGGCACGAATGGTCGTCGGACGGGCGTCAACCGCAAAAGCCATGCCACGCGTTTTTGCCAGTAGTGTATAGTCGTCAACCACTTTAGTGATTAGCTTATCAATCCTCAGCCGTTTCTCTTGGCGCAGGGCTTGCTCGGCGACACTACCAGAACGCAAGACATCATTCACCATCGCTGCCAAACGGTCAACCTGCGCCACCGATTCTGCCAGGTACTGATCGCGATTTTTATATTCGCCGATGTTGAGTTGCATGTTTTCGAGCATGATCCGGAGGGCCGCCAGCGGTGTTTTCAGCTCGTGCGAGGCCGCGCGGAGGAAGGCGATTTTCTCTTTCTCAAGCTGAGTGATCCGCTTATTTTCATGCTCCAGCGAGCGAATCGTTTGCCGCAGATTTTGATAGAGCTCATTGATATTTCGCCCCAGCACGCCGATTTCATCACTGCTATTCACTGGATAACGCGCACCCTTTTCTAGCTGCTGCATGGTCGTCGTCACCGCCGCCATCTGGCGAATCGGCCGCGTCACGAAACGGCTATAGACGTAGGAAAATAGCAACGCCACCAGCAGCGAGCCGAGCATGGTGTATGGCAATACGTGTAGCGTGGCGAGCTTGGCTTGGGCAACGGGCGCCACGTCGGCCAGCAACTTGACCGTGATCGTTTGACCTTGGCTATTCGCCACACTTCCCTGCTGCAAAATCACCGAGCGCGGATCGACCGTTTTTCCATCAGCGATTTTCACCACGCTAGTATCGACCGATTTACCGCTGTCCGTCACGATATTGATGGACTCGAACCCCTGAAAATACTGGTCGCGCCCGTTAATTGTCAGTGTGATATTGACGTTTTTCACCTGAGCGAACTCTTGGCTGAGACGGCGCATGTCCTCAGTCGATTTACCGCGTAGTTCAGTCACGAGCACCGCCAGATTACCGGCCGCTTCACGCTCTTTTTGCTGTAGATAAAAGTGCGGCATCAAGGTGTAGACCAGCGCATGCACCAGGATGATCAATGCCGCGAATAGGCCAATTGACACCAAAAATGTTTTGGGGAATAATTTAAGCCGCTTCATAGCGATAACCCACTCCCTTTACCGTGATGATGCAATCAAGGTGCAATTTCTTGCGCAGGTTTTTGATGTAAACGTCGATCACCCGGTCGAATGGCACCTCGTCATCGCGCCACAACTTATCGATGATAGCTTGGCGGCTCCAGACCATGTGTGGGTTATCCACCAGCAGCTTGAGCAGCTGCACTTCTTTGGGCTTGAGGTGCGCATCAGTATTATCATAAAACCCCTGATAGGCCGCAAAATCCACCGAGGCTAGGCCGCGGCGCCACAAGGTTGTGGCGGGTTGCTGCTGGCGGCGAAGCAGCGCCCTGATTCGTTTCTCTAAAATCACCAGTGAAAATGGCTTACTCATATAATCATCCGCCAGCTCGTCAAAACTCGCAACTTGCGTCGGCTCATCGTGTAGTGCCGTTAGCATCAACACTGGCACGTCGCTGGTCTGGCGAATCTGATGCAATGTCTCGATGCCACTCACCCCTGGCAGCATGATATCGAGAATGATGACAGCCGCTCCAGAGTACTTTGTCAATGCCTCTTCGCCACTGGCTGCAGTCAGTACGGCAAAGCCGCGCTGACATAAGAACTGTTGGGTCCCCGCACGAACATGTGGCTCATCTTCGACAAGGAGAATTACTGGCTGCATACTCTCGTTTTATATCATCTTTGGTTCAATAAGAGCCGTCACGCAGCAGCTGCTCGAAGGATCTTTGCCTGAATGGTATCAAGCTCAGCATCGTCCATTTTTGGCCCCTCGGTCGTCGTCAGCCAACCACGATAGGTATCATGAAACTCAGCATTTTCTGCCCAGACATCAGTCCGCCCGGCTAAGTCACCGTGGAGCGGGTACAGCTTGGCGTGGACGTGCGCCACACCCGTCCCCTCAAAGACCAACGCGACCCGTGGCGTCGCAAATGCTCGCTCCAAGAGCTTCGCGACCTGACGAACCGCCCGCATAAAGTCACCGTACACTGCATCATCGATAGCAAAGATGTAATCGCCAGGATTTTGCTTCGGAATCACTACGGTGACCCCTGGTGTATTTGGAAAGGGTGTCAAAAAGGCCAAGAATGTATCGTCCTCCCATATTTTCCATGATTTGATATTCCCTGCGACAATCTCGTCAAAAATAGTACGATTCATATTTGTAGTATAGCAAACTTTATACTGCTCATCCTTTATAGCGCGTTATAACTAAAATGTAGAATTTACAACTTTTACGTGTGGCTGTCACTGGTTTTACCAGACTATACTAACCCCATAGTATTGCAGACCCCGCCACTTCCGTATATAATTGTATATTACTGAGGATGAGATAAGGAGTGTCCATGAAAGATCAATTAACTCAATCAGGGTTTATCAAACTACGATGGCTCGTTGGCGGCTTTGTCGCACTTACCGGTTTCGCGGTGGCGACGCTAACGTTGTGGCCAACCAAAAGCAGTGCCCTGCAGCAGGCACACTTCAAGCGACTTGACTACAGTCAATCGGTAGCTAGCATCAATCAGCAGCTCCAACAGGAAACAAGCAAGCCGGGGCTGCGCCCAGAATGCCGGAGCATCTTCAAGACTCACAACCGTAAAACCACCAAGGCTGTCCTGCTAATCCACGGGGTGAGTAGTTGCCCCTACTATGCCAAAGGACTTGCTGAGTATTTCTACCAACAGGGCTACAATGTCTACGCCCCGCGTGTACCAAAGCACGGCTACACCGACAATAAGCGCCACGGTGAAATATCGATCAAAGACATGGGCAACTACGTCAACACGAGCGCCGAACAAATCAGCGGCCTTGGTGACGAAGTTGGTGTTGTCGGCCATTCTGGTGGTGGCACTATGGCAACATGGCTACTTGAATACGGCGGTGGATTATTCTCGCGCGGGCTCCTCTTAGCTCCATTCTATGAGCCATCCGCCAAAATGCTCCCAAAGTGGCAAGTGCCATACTTCCGGACCGCCTACGGTTATAATCTTGTCCCCGATAAGTTCACTGCGGACTCAGGTTTGTCATACCGCGCATTAGCAAAATACGTACTGATGAAAGAAAGCTACCGCAAGGATCTGCAGGCTCCAGGGGTCAAGCGAATTGCTGTAGTGACCAGCGAGTCAGATGATGCAATCGATGCCGACTTGGCGCGTGGTATTCCGCAGGCAATTGCCAAGACTTCGCGTGCCTCATTTGATCATCATCGGCTACCAAAGAGTCTCAACATCAACCACAACTTAGGGCTTGATAAACCAAACGAAAAAATGTCGCAGAACCTATACCAGCACTACTTCGACCTCTACGCAGGCCGGCCAACTGATAGCTGGTAGCGGGCAGCATCGGGCGAGCATACACTCGCCCGACCTCGCCTCTACTCTTCTATTTTAGAATAGCACACCAAACCTACCGCTCAACACGGTAGGTTTGGTGTATATTGCTATCAACTACCCTTGCCTGAGAGATAGCCACTATGTTACAGCCAATTAAACTGCATCAGGAAATCTAGCCGCCCACTCTCAAAATGCCGTACATCCTCGATACCATACTTCATCATCACCAAGCGGTCGATGCCGCAACCAAAGGCAAAGCCAGTATACTCATTCGGATCGATGTCAGCAGCTTTCAGCACATTCGGATGGATCATGCCGCAGCCTAGCAGTTCGATCCAGCCTTCGCCCGAGCAAACTTTACAATCCGGCTTTTCGCCTTCGCAGAACGGGCAGCTCAGCGCAAACTCAAAACTCGGCTCAGTGAACGGGAAATAAAACGGGTTGACGCGCACATCAAGCCTCTTGCCATAATATTCCTGCAAAAATTCCTGCAGCGTAGCGATCAAATTACCGACATTCACACCTTTGGCGACATACACGCCCTCAACCTGATAAAACGTATGCTCATGCCGTGCGTCCAGGTCTTCATTGCGAAACACCCGGTCTGGCACAATTGCCGCAATCGCCTCGCCTCTCTCTAAATTACCACGGTATTTCTTGAGAATACGATTTTGCATAGTCGAGGTATGCGCCGGTGCAATCAAGCGATCGCCATTGGCATCAGTCTCCTCGGTCATGAATGTATCGTAATCATCGCGCGCAGGATGACCCTTCGGAAAATTAAGACTCTCAAACATATGAAACTGGTCGTCGATTTCACGCGACTCTTCTGCTACGAAACCCATGCGGTTGAAGATGTCAGAGATGCGTTCAATTTCGGTACGAAGTGGGTGAATTGTACCATGATCGCTAGGTAGGAGCGATGGAATCGGTGCGTTGATATCCATCGGCGCTGTCACATCAATCGGCGATAGCGTAACCCTCTCCAGATCAGCGAGCCGCCGGTCTACCGCCTGCTGCAACACCTGTTTCAGTTCATTGACCTGCCGGCCAAACGGGCCTCGCTCAGCTGGCGGAAGCGATTTTATCTGTTCATACAATGATCGCAGCCCCTCATGCCGCAGAACTTCTCGCGGTGAATCCGACTGCGCGATCATCAGCAACAATTTCTCTCGCCGCGAATCAATCGGTGAACTAGGCACGCTGCCCTCCCTGCAAGAAGAACAACATAATGACAACCGCCGCCAAGATAGCGATCACGATCCACGCCCAGGCTAGCGTCGTCGTCTGCTTTGTCCCTTCTAAATAGGCCGTGTCTTCGACGCCATCGCTCGCTGCCTCATCACGCAGCTGCGAATTTTTGGTTTTTTCACGCAGCTCTGCCGCCACCCGCTCTTGCAACTTACTACGCCGATCTGTTTGATTCATAAATAATCCCATAGGACCAGTATAACAGATATGCTATAATGGCTGGTAATAGTATGTAAAGGAGGGATTACCCAATATGGCCAGTAAGAAGCCTATGACCAAAAAGGCCACCGCTACCAAGTCGGCATCCAAAAAAAAGACAGCCGAAGCAGTCGCTCAACCAGTCGAAAAAGTTGTGGTTGAAGAAGAAATGGTAGAAGTTATCGATACGACAACCAAGGAGCGCGCTCGCACATCACTGCTTCCGGGCAACCTTATCAATATCGTCATCACCGAGCTAGTTGGTACATTTATTTTGACGCTCGTCGCATTATCAACTGGTTATTTCAACTTTGCACCATTCTATGTCGGCCTGACTCTCACTGTAATGGTTTTGGCAATTGGTGCCGTTTCTGGCTCACACATCAACCCAGCGGTGACGTTTGGTCTATGGAGTATGCGAAAGCTAAAAACTGCCTTAGTACCGTTTTATTGGGCCGCACAATTCTTAGGTGCCATGTCTGCAGTCGTACTTTTGAACGTCCTGTCGAACAACACCTTCTCGCTCAGTTTCGATAGCTTTATGAGCTTCTCATGGGGTATCTTTGCGATCGAGCTGGTCGGTGCGGCAGTCTTTATGTTTGGCTTAGCTGCTGTGCTGTCACGCCAAGAGGTGAAATCAAGCGGCAAAGCTGTCGGCATCGGTATGTCGCTGACGATTGGTTTGCTTGTTGCCGGCACACTACTTGCACCAGTACAAAATGGCGCATACAAAGCTGCTCGTGAAGGCGTACAGTCTGGTACAATCGATCAAAACAAGCAACACGCCCTGCCACATGAGCTCTACGTCAGCGGTGCAACACTGAACCCTGCAGTTGCTCTTGCGGCTACCGAAAAGACCGATAGCCAGTTGAAGAACGGCGCTGCTGCACCAGCGGAAGGTGAGAAGAATTATAGCCGTCTCAGTCTTGAGGTGATTACTGCGACCCTCATCGGCGCAGCACTCGGTGGTAACTTGTTCCTGCTGGTCAACTACCGCTCAAAAGCTGAAAAGCTCGCCAACTAATAGTAGCGAATGCTGCATTGCAAAACCCCCTAAGGTTCAATAGGGGGTTTTAGTTTGATCACTACTTAGTCATAGTCATTCTCCGTGCGGCCGGTCAATCAGTTGCGGGTCTGTTTGCTTCTCACTCCCGGCGATCCGAACAATGTCTTTATCGATTTTGGCAAGCTCCTTATACGAATTATTGTAGTGATTGACTGTAGTCGAAAGCGATTTGCCCATCCGGCTCATCAAATCATCAAACTTCTTTATGTGCGTGCCCAATAGGCCGACCCGTACTTGAATATCGCGGGCTTGCTCTTCTATCTGCAGACTACGCAAGCCCTGAAGCACAGTCTGTAGATAAGCCAAAAAACTAGTCGGGCTGACAATGATCACTCGCCTATCCCGAAATGCGTACTCGATCAGGTCTCTGCTTGAGCCGCCATTCCCCACATTATTGATCAACAAATCATAATACAGCGACTCACTCGGGATAAACATAAAAGCAAAATCCATAGTCTGCTCAGCTGGCCGAATATACTTGGCGGTCTCATCTATACGCGCCTTTAGGTCAGCCTTGACCTTTAGGAGCAAAGCCTGCCTCTCGGCCTTATCTTGCGCGTTAATCATTCGATTATAATTTTCCAAAGAGAACTTGCTGTCAATCGGCAAAATCTTCCCCTTATCCAGAAAGACGACTGCATCGACGATCACACCATCACGAAAACTATATTGCATTTGATACTGAGTGGCTGGCAAGACGTTATCAAGCACACTCTCAAGATAAAATTCACCAAATACCCCTCGCTGCTTAGGGTTAGACAGCACATTTTGTAGGGTTTTCAGATCCGTCGCCACATCGACTACCCGCCGGTTAGTCTCGTCCAACTTTGCCAGACGGTTTGCGACATCAGCCACCAGGCGAGCGCTCTCTGATAGCTGCTTCTGAACCGAAGTCTGCACTGTGTGGCTACTACGTTCAAGCCTCTCGTTCACTGAAGTCGATAGTTGGCTGACAGCCCGGCTCATTTCTACCATGTCTGTTTTGAGAAGATCGACCGCAGAAGTTTGCCGTAGCTCTTTCAATCTCGCCATGGCCAACCACACTAAAACCGCGAGCACCACTACCACTATGATTAATAGACCGACTAGTACAATCAACGTATCCATATCTCTAGTGTAGCAGAGTCAAGTAGGCACTAAGCCAACACCAGGCGGGCCAGGACAGCGAACAATAATAGCAAGACGATTGCGACGCCGTTATGCTTTGCTTGATTCAGCCACGCCAGTGTGGCATAAACTAGTGTCATCACTACAACAGTCAGCCCAAGCGACCACAGCCAAAAACCGTTTGTCCAGATGGTCATGCCCCACAGAGATACTGCCGCAGCAAGCACTACCAAAAGCGGCCGCCGCACCCCCGTCACCGCCAGGAGAGGCAAAAGAAGCATATTGACTAACAAGAGCGCAATGTCACCGCCCAGCATAGTGCTGTGTGCACACATTCGCACGTTCGCCGAAGCACCACTACAAAACAGTGGCGTCAACATCAATTTATCAAACGCTAGCGACAACACCCATGCCATCACACCGCCACAAGCAGCAATCAGTACGATACGACCAAACGTCGTCTTGCTCATCGTGTATGTGTAGCTCGTCTGCTGATCATGAAAAAACGTCGTCATTAAACTCATGGCTATCCTCTTTACATTTGGGATCGTAGCATACATTTGCAAAAATTGCAAATAGAGGTATTATATAGGTTTTTTCACTGGTGGTAGCGGCCTATACCAGACAATACCGCTGCAAGCGATTATCAAACCGCCTATCACATCGAGCGGTGTGTGCACCAGAGCCAACACACGGCCAACACACACGGCCAACGTCAATACCAGGCAGCCGACTGCCCAGCCTCGACACCGCGCCCCGTACCAAACGGCTAGCGTGATCGCCATCGTAAACAGGGCATGGTCAGATGGAAACCCTGGATTATTCAGCGACGACGCACCGGCATTCACCCCAAGTAGCTCAAACGGGCGCTGTGCACTTGGCTGATACAGCAAGCCAGCAATCTTCGCAACCACATAGGCGGTCAACCCAGCCATCAATACCCGCGCATACACTTGGTATTTCTGGTGCTTTGGTACGAATCGTATCAGCGTATACACGCCAATCAGCACAACTGGTACCACGAGGCCATCGGCAATCAATTTTATAATAAGTTCCTTGGTCATGACTGTTAGTATACCCCGTACTGGCAGGAAAATAAACTTGAAAAGTCGATATCAGCGTAGTATAATCTTCCTAGACACTGGGGTGTCGCCAAGTGGTAAGGCAACGGGTTCTGGTCCCGTCATTCGGGGGTTCGAATCCCTCCACCCCAGCCACATTATGGGTTTTTCAAGATCGTCGCCTAAAGTGGCGACTTTTTTATTGGTTTTTCTTCGTTCTTACCAAAAATAAAAACCACGCGACCTTCCCTCGGAACGCGGTTCATAAGCTGAATAACCTTCTGTTATCTATTTGTGACGAAAAGGTGGTCCAGCAAACATCACTTAGATTATTGCACTCAAACAGCCTCACAAGAGGTCATTTTTTATGTGACTTAGACATACGCATTCCACTTGCCCACAGCGCTAAAATCCATAGGCCAAGCAAGAACCACCACGACCACCCGCCGCTCGGTAGCGCAAAAGTTGCACCAAACAACACCGAGACCCCTTGGCCAGCGGCGATTGCTTCAAGAATCGTCAGTATACAAAGTGCCAAGAAGCCGGCAGCACCGCTTACTCGCACCATGCGCGTTGATAGTCGTAGCATCAGCCAAAATGGCAACGCGGTCGTTTCACACACCACCAGGCTCACGGCAGCCGCCACCGCCAAAGGTTTCTCGAGCCCGATCAAGGCAGGAAACCGCTCAAAAGTAAACAGCTGCGCAAGGAGCAGCCCCAATACTATGGCCGCCACAACGAGTCGGACAACATGGAGAGTTGATACGTGGAGAATCTTCGTCGTCGTCATAATAGACACCTATTTCTCACTATTATAGCGATCTCACAAAAAAGCTCAAGTTCGTTGTATTTTTTGCCAAAAAGCTTGCGTTTTTTTGATAAACACCGTACAGTGCAAGTAGCGAATAGACCAAAACAAACACCACGTGATATTGTTCGCTCTACGACATCCACCACAACCAGAATACCTCCACCGCCACTCAGGCCTGGGAGGTATTCTTTTTAGTGAGGCGCTGCGACTGCTGGTAGCGCCATTCGGCAATACGCGCATGGTGGCCACTCAACAATACCAACGGCACTCGCATGCCCTGGAACTCCTCTGGCCGCGTATACTGCGGATATTCTAATGTCGACCCATCTGTAAAACTTTCAATCTGTGCCGATAGCTCACCGCCAAGTACTCCAGGAATCAGCCGGACAATTGAATCAATCATCGTCATCGCCGGGAGCTCACCGCCAGTCAATACAAAGTCGCCAATACTCCACTGCTCATCAACCACTGCCAAAATTCGCTCGTCAACCCCTTCATACCGCCCACAGATAAAGATAATGCCTCGAGAATCGGCTGCGTGCTGGCGGGCCATCGCCTGATGCCAACGCTGACCTCGTGGGCTGGTCAGCACAACCATCGCCTGTGGGTCCTGTGATTTGGCATACCTGACCGCGCGCCATAGCGGCTCGACCATGAGCAGCATTCCATCTCCCCCGCCATACGGGGTGTCATCAACCTGATGGCGTGGGCCCAGACCAAAATCTCGCAGCTGAACGGTCGTCAGTTGAACAATACCTTCTTTTTGTGCTTTCCATAACATTGAGGTGCTAAACACCCCTTCAACCATCTCTGGAAACAGCGTAATTACCTGAAACTTTCTCATCGCCTCTCATTATACACCAAAAAACCGCCCCTTGAAGGCGGACGGTTTTTTAGCACAAATAAGGCTCTCAATGGTTACCCATTGCTCGCATAGAGCTGTTCTCGCATATTGTTCGTGCTTGAACTAATAGTTATTATATATCAAGATCATCTAATTCTGCAAGCTCTTTTCGGGCATTTTCTGCGTAGGAGGAGTGGTTTTCCACATCAACCCCTGTTGCACTATCCACAGACGGGTGTGATTCGCCAGGCGCTGGTGTACCGGTAAAGCCATCGTTGTTGACAATTTTGAGATTATAGCGCGCATCATTTTTCGTACCCAGTGCTCGCAAGAGTGTCCGTAGGCTCTGAGCCGTACCACCGCGCTTACCGATTACTCGGCCAAGATCTTCAGGGTTAACGGTGAGCGTGAGAAGCACCCCCTTCTCGTCGATCAGGCGCTCTACTACGACATCGTCTGGATGGCCGACAAGCGCCTTTACCACATACTCCACAAACTGCTGATCAATCGTTGACATTCTGCCCCTCCTTCTGGAATTATACTGTGCCTTCATTATATCACAAGCGGTTTGACGAGAGCAAATCACTGCATAATTCCTCTTATATTTTGCTGTAGTTTCTTTGTCTACCTTTCCTGCTGTGGGCCCGCATCATCGTCGATTGCAGCGTAGCGTGCCAAGGCTGCTCGCGCAGCCGCCTGCTGCGCAACCTGTTTCGATGGGCCGATGCCCTGCCCCATCAACCTATCGCCCACAAATACTCCAAGCGTAAACACCTTGTCATGATCAGGCCCTTCCTCGGCAAGCACCTTATAGACCGGTGTGTGATTATCGATTCGCTGCGACACCTCCTGGAGGTGTGACTTTGGGTCGCGCCAGCTACCAGATGCCAAGATATCATCAAGCCTCACGATAATATGCCGGTGAATAAAATCGCGCGCATCATCAAAACCTCGCTCCAAATATATTGCACCAATCAGCGCTTCAAACGCATTAGCTAAAATCTGTAGATGAGCCCGTGCCGAGCCGTTCTTCTCGCCCTTCGACATACGAATTAACGAGCTGTAACCAAGCTTATCACCAGCATCACCGATACTTTCGGTGCGCACCAGTGCTGCGCGCCATGAGGTCAAAATACCCTCTGGCTCAGCAAAATGGTTGTACAAATACTCAGTCACCGCCAGCTCTAGGACTGCGTCGCCAAGAAATTCTAGACGCTCGTTATGCTCATGAACCGATTTCCTGTGTTCATTGACGTAACTACGGTGAGTGAGGGCAGTCACTAGCAGCTGAATATCGCGAAAAGCAAACCCCAGCGTTTGCTGCGCAAACTCCTGGTACGGTGCAGTATTCATGCCGCTCATTATAGCTGCTCCTGACGAATTCGTTTCATTGCTAGTAGAATGAGCTTGCCGATATCTTCGTACTCAATCTCATCAAGCGTCTCGTGAAAACTAAACCAGGCGAGCCCATTCATCCATTCTTCCTTTTGCAATTTCTCATCCGGGTCGAGGGCTTTGACGAGATAAACCTGTGTCGTCATCAGTACCAGCTTGTCAATTCGCCGATATCGAAAATTAACCTTACCCAACCAACCATGAAATTCAAGATTTTTGAGGCCGGTCTCCTCGCCAATTTCTCGGCGAGCAGTCGCTTGCGCTGTCTCGCCCTGCTCAATGTGGCCTTTCGGAATAGTCCAGCGGTCACGCGCGTCTTGATAGAGCAAAAATTCTACGTCACCCTGCTGGTTGCGCCGAAAGACTACACCGCCGGCGGTCGGCTCTCGGACAATTTCCTGAATTGACGGCTTTTTTCGGCCACTAAAATATTTTTTTATCCCATCAAAGTTGCTTCTTTTCACTGTCGGCATCCTCCACAAGGGTACGATACGCGGTCCCAAGTACACCGTTCACGAACTTCCCTGAGTTATCCGAACCAAACGCTTTCGCCAGCTCAACTGCCTCGTTGATCGCGACTTTTGGCGGCACAATATCGCCAGCATACAAGAGCTCATAGAGCCCCAGTCTGAGCACTGCTCGGTCAATCCGACCGATCTGCTCAATCGGCCACTCTGGCGCCAGCGGCCGCAACGTCTCGTCTAACGTCGACTGGTGTGTCAGTACACCGGCAACAACTGTCCGCACAAAGTCAGTATCTTCAACTGCTGACTGATACTTGGCGAGGTTGCGCGTCAGTATCGATTCATAGGCAGTTGTGTGATCACCAACCTCACGACGAAACTCGCACTCGTACAGTGTCTGCAGTGCAATGATCCGCCCCAAATGACGATTCGATGCCATACCCTTCAGCGTCCCGTTCGTATTTGGTTATTATTTGATGTTCTTGCCAGTTTCGCGCTTGGTGGTCTTGGCTTTCACTGGTGAGGTACCGTTTACGCGACGGGCTAACTTAACGACTAAATGACTCCGGCGAAGCCCGGTTTTACGAGGGCTACTCTGCTTTTTTGGTTGTGCCATACAAACAATCTCCTTATTCAGTTGGTTAAACGCTTGGGCTTCATTATAGCGGTTCTGGCCAAAAATCTCAAGTCGGCCGCCAAAGAGGCCGAAGAATACTATATTGACTTTTTTGACCTCTTGTGTTACTATGTCGATCACACCTACATAATTTCTATCTTTCTATCTGGTAGCGGCGAGCTGCCAATACAAGAAAGGAACAAAGATGAGCCAATGCCCAGAGCGCTCTCATAATCTGTATACACCAGATACACCGCCTAGCTTAGACAAAAAGAAGCGAGCACGGAAGATGGGTGCGGCCGCATTGATCGGGGCTACCTGCTGCGTAGGTTGCAGCGGCGCCTTCGAGACTGAGTCAAGCCGGATGAACGAATGAGAGGTTACCATCAGCCAGGAGACAACACCTGGCGGGATACTACAAATATGTGGGAAAGATGGCCAAAAGATAACTATTCGCGAAGTACCGCGTACTTCAAAAATAGATGACCCGACCGATCTAGTCGAAGTGAAAATACAGGGGTGTGCCACTACCCCCTCCGATCACATTCGAGTTTTCAAGGAAGAAGCGAACGGTATCTGGTACGGTGCACCAGAACGTGACGTCGCGAAGGCGCTGCCAGGATTAGGCCTTGACCAGGCAGCAAATACTAACTACGTCTGGGTGAGCCGGCAGACGGCTAAACTTAACCCCGACAATATCAGACTGGTGAAAAAATAAACACCCTCTTACCACGCGAAATCCCCACAAGACAGCGTGGGGATTTTTGATTGATCTGACTACGGCGCGACCACAATATTGAGTAAGCGACCCGGTAGATAGATGATTTTCTTGGGGATCCGGCCACCCAAATGGCGTGCCACCGCCTCGTCTGCCAGCGCCGCTTTTTCGACCGCGGCCTGGTCAGCCTGATGTGGTAGCTGTAGTTTGGCGCGCAGTTTACCATTGACCTGGACGACAATTGTCATATCGTCGCTGACCAGATAGCGGTCATCCCACTGCGGCCAGTGGGCAATATGGATACTATCAGCGTGTCCGAGCTGGTGCCACAATTCCTCGGTGATATGTGGTGCAAATGGCGCCAAAATCTGCAGTAAACTCTCTAGCGCAAATTGCCAGTCTTCTGATGCGTGGATACCGTGCGCCTCTTTGCACTTATACAGACCGTTGACCATCTCCATCATCGCTGCCACCGCAGTGTTGAACTTTTCGTCCTCGATATCGCGAGTGACTTTCTTGATAGTGAGGTGAGTGAGGCGCAACAGCTCCGCGACTACATCACCATCCTCTTCCAGAGTACACTCTTCGCTCAAATCTCCACTGGAGATTTCTCGCGAGCGTTCGGCTGAAGTGTCCGCTATTCGCGAACACTTCACAGCCTCTGTCAGAGGAGGTAATGTAGCCGCCTCAACAAACTCCTGCACCACATTCCACACTCGATTCAAGAACCGATATGTCCCCGGTACCCCGCGCGGATCCCACGGTGCATCCATATCGTACGGTGCGATAAACATCTCGTAGACCCGCAGTGCATCGGCACCGTAACCGCTATCCATGATCTCCATCGGATCGATGACGTTACCCTTAGACTTAGACATCTTTTGGCCATCGGGCGCCATAATGTAGGCATTGTACATCATCCGCTTGAATGGCTCCGGCGTCGGCACGAGACCAAGTTTGTAGAAAAAGCGTGTCCAAAAACGGCTATATAGCAAGTGCGCCACCGCGTGATCAGCACCATTGTAATAATCAACCGGCATCCAGTGCTGAATCCGTGTCGGATCCCACGCCTGAGCGTCATTATGCGGATCAAGATAGCGTAGGAAGTACCAGCTAGAGCAGGCGTAGCCATCCAGCGTGTCAGTTTCGCGCCTACCTTCACGCCAATTGTCGCCCGCTGGCTTCGGCTCGCTGATCGGCGCGGTTTTACCCGTTTCAGCATCAACCCACACGCGCACCCAATCATCAACCTGCGCCAGGACTGACGTATTACCGCCGGTCGGTTTGAAATTCTCGACCTCTGGCAAGATTACTGGTAAGCACTCGTCTGCCACGGCAATTGGCTCGAGACCATCGACATGCACGATCGGAATCGGCGCGCCCCAATAGCGCTGGCGAGAAATCAACCAATCACGCATTTTATAGGTTGTCTTGCTGCGGCCAGTACCTTGCTGATCGAGCCAGGCCACAATCTGCTCACGCGCATCCTCGCTGCGTATGCCGTTAAACTGACCAGAGTTGATTAATTCACCCTCACCGGTATAACAACCAATGTCCGATGAATCCTCTGGCTTGTCAACCACCTGAATAATTGGCAAATCAAATTTCTCAGCAAAGGCAAAGTCACGCTCATCGTGTGCCGGCACTGCCATGACCGCACCCGTACCGTAGCCACCGAGAACATAATCTGCCACCCAAATTGGCAGCTTCTGGCCATTGACCGGATTAACTGCATAGCTGCCGGTAAATACACCAGTTTTGTCCTTATTTTCCTGACGTTCAACATCAGACTTTTGCTGTGCTGCTTCAATATATGCGTCGACTTTGCTCTGCGTGTCAGTATTCACCAATTGTGGCACCAACGGATGTTCTGGCGCGAGCGCCAGATACGACACACCACAGAGGGTATCAGGGCGCGTGGTGAATACGGTAATAATGGCATCCTGTCCGTTGACTACAAAGTCAACTTCCGCGCCAACCGACCGGCCAATCCAATTTTTCTGCATAGTTTTGACCATTTCCGTCCAGTCTAGGTCATCAGTCGCCTCCAAAATCTCATCAGCATAGGCCGTAATGCGGAAGAACCACTGCTTGAGGTTGCGCTTTGTCACAGGATTGCCACAGCGCCAGCATTTGCCGCCCTCGACCTGCTCATTGGCCAGTACCGTGTTGTCAGTTTCACACCACCACTGTGGTTGTTCTTTTTGATAGGCAAGCCCATGGGTATATAGTTGCGTAAAAATCCACTGTGTCCATTTGTAATATTCCGGATCGGCGGTAGAAATTTCTTTCGTCCAGTCATAGCTAAAGCCAAGGCGCTTCAACTGCTCTTTGAAGTGAACTTTTGCGTCGTCGTGCGCCAGGCGCGGCGTCTTACCAACCTTGATGGCATAATTCTCCACTGGCAGACCGAAGCTATCCCAGCCAATTGGATGGTAGACATTGTACCCCTGCTGGCGCTTGAAGCGAGCCTTGATGTCAGCAAACTGGAAGGTCCGGCCATGACCGATGTGAATACCTGCACCGGTAATTCCTGGCAGCATGCTCAGGCTGTAATACTTCGGTTTTGTGCTGTCGGCAAGATTAGCGACGTACGTCCCCTCACGCTCCCAGGCGTCTTGCCATTTCTGTTCAATATCAGTCGGGTTGTATCGCTTCATACCTGCCAGTATATCACGGATATCTGGTAGTCTCTAAAGCTCTGTCGAAATACCTCCGGGCTGAGGAGCTGGCACTGGCATTAAGACGTCTATATTCAGCGACTTCAGTACTGCAAGCGCCTCATCGAGACTCTTCGCTTGCTTTGGCGCGGTAACAGTCACTTTTTTGTTAAAGTCAACCGCTGAATGAGACTTCAGCTTAGTTCCCCCGATTGCGTGAGCCGCTTCTGACTGGCGCAGCTGGTGCGACAACGGGTCGACCCACAGCCGCATCGATCCGCTGTTCTCTGATGAAGCTAGATCGCTCGCTGCTTGAGTGACAATAAACTTCAAAGCATTTGCCATGGATCGACTATCTACTTGGCAGTCTTTGGCGATGTCTTTAAACATACTCAGCTCCGACAGGTCGTGAGCAAAGCTGTCATCTCGAATCACCTGCCCATCAAACCCAATCTCAAACCCCTTGGCGCCGTCACGATCCTCAATCGACTTTTTGACCTGAATAAACCGATGCTTCTGGTAGAATTGGCTGAGTTCTTGCCGAGCCGCACTGTCGCGAGACGGTTTCGTGATGCCCTTCATCACACACGAAACGATGTTGGCTGAATTACCGCTTGTGGTTAATTGTATCCATTGATTATCAAGCTCCTTGACGATCTTTTCGCCAGCTTCTTTCATCCGCCGGTGAACATCAGCAACCTGCTGCTGTTTATCGGGCAGGAGATTGGCTAGATCTCTATCATCGGACCGAATATATTCATTAATCGCTTCCTTGATATCCTTCGCCTTGACATACACTTGGCCATTCTCAGTGACCACGCCGGTTAATGTCAGCTTAGGGGGCTTCTCTACACCCAACCCGCGAACCGTCACTGATACCTGCAGCTCCATCTGCTGACCCTGGCGGTTTAGTGTGCCCTGCAGTGTGATAGCGTTACTGCTCTGGCCGGACGTGGCAATAGAATTATTGATAGTAATACTGCTCTGCGGTGACGTGAGAGCGCCAAATAGCGCGTCTTCAACCATCTTGCGCGGTGACTGCCACCAGAGGAAATAAAGCAGCGCAGCTGTAATTATCAGGATAGCGGCAATTGCACCAAACACGCTCATTATAATCAGCTTTTTCTTGCGGCGAGACATTGGCTGTTTGGGAGTTGCCGCTGCATCAGACTGCGATGCTGGTGTCGTCTGAGCAGGCGAGGCATCGTTCGATGATTTTGAGGCATGTGCCGAAGGCTTCGTAGGTTTTTGGGTGCTTGCCGCTTTGGTATTGGCCGACCGCGATGATTTTTTCTGTGCACTATTATCCATATCCAAAACCTTCTCTCTTTCCACCCGTGTTAGATTTCCCTTTTAGTATAACATTTAATCGCCAAAGCGCGAGAAAAACTGGTCTTTTTTCGCGAGCCATTGCTTTGACTGGCGAACGAGCAGTCGCTCGTCGCGGATGCTGTGTAGATTAATCTTGATTGCCTCTTCTAGCCACACACCACCGCTTGACCCCTTGAATAATACGATACATCCTGGCCGCAACTTATCGCGCACAAACGCACCAGCTTCCAATGCGTCGTGGCACGCTTTTACCTGGCAGCCTTGCTGGCGAGCAGCTGGTGCCAAAAATTGATTTGCCATATTACCGACAGTCACGACCCAATCAAGCTCAGTCGGCGAACACTGCGACCCCAGCTCAGCATGTGCCTGCCCGGCCTCTTGATGTAGCCCGTTCATCGTCCCAAAAACCGCGATACGCTGCGGCGCCTCCAAGCTATAGAGCGTCTGCAGCGCTGCCTGTGCAGTCAACGGTGATGAACTATAGGTGTCATCGATCAGGGTCGTGCCAACAGCCCCTCGAAGTATCCGCATACGCCCAGGGAGCGACGCCAGACGAGCAATTCCTCGAGCGATCACCTCTGGCTGTGTCTGTAATTTCACTGCCACCGCCATAGCTGCCACTGCCGGCCGAACATTGTGCACACCTAAAAGCCGAGCTGTCACAGCAAAACCTTCAGGATACTCAGGGCTTATCATCAACCCCTTGTGGCCGTCTTCTAGCGAAAAAGATTGCTCATCAAAATAATACTCAGCAATATTATTCGTGCCGTACGTCGTCATCTGCGGATTTGTCAAGAATGCCGCAAACCGACCATCAATATCATCACGATTGATCATGGCAAATCTGGCATTATTAGCCAGGGTCAGCACCTCTTGAGCGACTTGCTCAACTGGATAAGCAACCTGCATCCGACCACTAGTGACCGACGTGATGACCGCGATATCAGGCAGGACCACATCAGCAAACCACGCCAAAAAACCAACTTCCATCGAGCTAAATTCCTGCACAATCACCTGAGCATCAGCTTGGGTAGCATGGGCACGGCGCTTCACGGCCCTGAGCATACGACGGCGCATCAGCCAATTCCATTTTTTTTCTGGAATATCCGGGTAGTGCACCCCCATAATCTGCAGCAACACTTGCCAGTGCGAGGTTGGCTCATCCTCACGCATCGCCACCGCAAACTGCTCTGATAAGACGGTCGCTATGGCTATTTTGGTGCTCATTTTGCCGGCACTACCGGTCACTGCGATCAGCTTGACGTCAGGGTGCGTCGCAAAAAATTGACGCGTGTAACGGATCAGTTTTTTCTCAAACGATTTTCGCAACATATACTGTCTATCATACCATGGTACGACGACTCGTACCACTCATCGGCCACAAAAGAGCTGTTACGCGCCCACCCGGGGCAATGTTCTGTCATGTTTGTGTTTGTAATGGCAGCATAGGATGCCCCTATGCGTACCAGCTCATAGCTTATTGTAGACTATTTCTACGAGAAAGACAACGGGCGGTAGGCGCCGCCGCGAGAGGGTGAGGTTGAGTGCATCGGCTATTTATAGTATGATAAGTACTATAGTGAGTATAAAAGCGTCAAAGAAGCTTCTCATCGGCGGCGGGATTATCCTGACAGCTGTAGTCGTTATCAGCATCATTGTCTGGTTGCGGACTCATACTCATACTACTAATACACAGGCCTATCAAACACCTGCTGAGACAGTGGTCGTGCCAACCAAAGACAGTTCAGCCAATACTGCGAACCAGAAGAATACTCAGGCAGACGACGCGTCGGCCAAGAAAGCCCCTGACCCATCATTGACAACGCCACCTGCACGCCCAACACCGCAACAGGCAGCTCCCCCACAACCAGCACCGGCACCGTCAAAGCCCGCCCCTGCGCCACCACAGCCAGCTCAGCCAGCACCAGCACCGGCCCCTACCCCAGCTATCTCTCATGCGGGAGTGTTGGCAGTGGCGAACGCTGAGCGAGGAGCACTCAATGTATCGGCACTTGCGCATGTCGACACGTTATCCCACAGCGCCGAAGAACAGGCAAAATATGTCGCAGCTCGCCACAGTTTGACCCATGAAGGCGGCCTGGAGCGACTGACTCAACACACCCCGGCCTGCGCTTCATCACGCCACGCTGAGATTATGCAGATGCTGCCCGCAGGATCCTCGAACCAGTCATCAATCGAAAACTGGCGAACCTCAGCCACCCACCACACACTTTTGACTTCAGCTGATATGCACAAGGCTGGTGTAGGTATCGTTCGAGGGAGCAATGGGTTCTATTACGTGGTGATGCACCTCTGTCAATAATTAATCCCCTCTAAAACTCAGGTGGCGAGGAGCATATGCTCATGCTAACGCTGGTTGGCCGACTCAATCAACGCCAGAAATTCGGCTTCTTCAATAATACGTGTCCCGTATTGCTCAGCTTTTTTGCGTTTGGCAGCGCCGACTTTACCACCAGCCACAAGATACGTCGTGTCATGGCTCACCGCAGTCTGAAATATACCACCATGAGCCCGGATTAATTCAGCAGCCTGGTCTCGCGACATTGCCGACAGTGTCCCCGTCAGCACAAAGCGCTGCCCGGCCAATGTGTCAGCCTTGGTGGCCACATGTGGCGCGACGCCCAATGCGGCAAATTTCTGCAATAAGTTAGCATTGTCTGTATCGGCGAACCAGGCAACGATCGACTCAGCCACCACGACGCCAACCCCATCGACCAGAGAAAGTTCATCCACTGTCGCAGTGGCAATACGCTCGAGGCTCTTGAAGTGATCCACCAAATCAATCGCCGTCTGCATGCCAACATGACGAATACCAAGCCCGTATAGAAATCGCTCCAAGGAGGGTTTGGTAGCAGCAGCGATTGCATCAATTAGCTTCTGCGCTGAGATATCAGCAAAGCGCTCGAGCTGGAGTAGATCCTCCTTGGTCAGCGTATATATATCCGCCAGGTCCTTCACTAAGCCCGCATCGACAAGCGCCTCAACGTTTTTCTCGCCTAGCGTCTCAATATCAAGTGCTGCCTTGGAGGCAAAATGTTGCAACGCCCGCTTGAGGAGCAGCGGCCCACTCACCCCCTTCACTCGGTAAACTGCTTCGCCATCTGGCCGCTCAAAATGCAGTTCTGGGTATTGGCGCGCAAGCTCTGCCGGATAATTAATCGGCGCCGTACCGGGCTGGCGTAGCTCGGTCAGGACACGCTGGACCTGCGGGATGATATCGCCGGCCTTGCTCACCACGACAGTGTCGCCCCGACGCACATCAAGCCGCGCAATCTCATCAGCATTATGCAAACTAGCATGCTGTACCGTGGTCCCCGCCACTGTCACTGGGTCGAGTACTGCCACCGGTGTGGCTGCACCAGTCCGACCGATTGAGATGACGATATCACGGAGAATAGTCGTCGCCTGCTCAGCCGCATACTTATAGGCCACGGCACCTCGCGGATTTTTGCCGACGAGGCCGAGTGCCGCATATAGTGCACGGTCATTAATTTTGATCACCAAGCCATCAGTATAAAA
This sequence comes from uncultured Candidatus Saccharibacteria bacterium, assembly GCA_938040655.1. Taxonomy (GTDB): domain Bacteria; phylum Patescibacteriota; class Saccharimonadia; order Saccharimonadales; family Saccharimonadaceae; genus Nanosynbacter. Next base: position 61,493 of record CALHZK010000005.1, on the reverse strand, counting down.
AGGCAGCTCATGACGTTTGTCATCCCACTCATACACAAAGCTCATCACCTCAGTCAATGTCGTAAACACCCGGGCTTGGGTATTGCACCGAATCCCAAGCGCTGTCAATGCCTGATAGGCAAAACCGTTGGTCGGCACCTCACTCGGGTCATCCCGTAGGATATCGTAGCCTCGAAAATGGAGCGGCCGCTCAGCGACCAAGGCGGGGTCAAGCTGACGAATTGTGCCAGCTGCCAAATTACGCGGGTTAGCAAACTCAGGTTGGCCACTGGCTCTTTGCCGTTCATTCAGCGCCGCAAAATCAGCCTTGAGCATCACAATTTCACCACGGATTTCTGTACGCCCCTGTAGAAACTGCGCAAACCCTGGCGCCTGATGAAGCCGCAACGGCACATTACGAATTGTCCGTACATTGTGGGTCACGTCCTCACCGACGAAGCTATCACCCCGAGTGACCGCCTGGCTCAAGACCCCATCGTGATAAATCAACGCACAGGCGAGCCCATCCATTTTGATATCAGCAAAAAATTCATGCTGCTGATGCGGCAACAACTTATCAGTCCGCTGCGCCCATGCCTCGACCTCGTCTTTATCGAACACATCATTCAAACTAACCATACGCCAGCGGTGGCGAACTTTTGCAAAGCCACCCTTGAGCACATTACCAACTCGTTGCGTAGGTGAGTCAATCGTCACAAGAGCCGGATGTGCCGCCTCAAGCTGTTTCAATTCGCCAAACAAGCTATCATAAACAGCATCGCTGACAGTCGGCGCATCAAGCACATGGTATTGATAGCTGTAGTGATTCAGCAACTGGCGCAGTTCGGCCACTCTTTGAGCCGGTGAGGGCCGCCCCGCTCTCTCAGGCTGGGGCGGCATCGTCGTCAACTACTTTCCGATAAAACAGCATAGTATAGGCCGCCCCCACCACTACTGAGGCAGCAGCGAGTAGCAGTGCGGTAATTGGGACCAATTGTAGCTGCGAGACGATAGGGATTGCTTTTTTCACAACATCATCAATAATAATCACCGGTACCAGTATGACAACCCACATCAACAATATGACAAAAGCGAGCCAGGTGAAGCGAAGCAAAATCCGCATACGCCGCCCAGTCACCAGATCGCCCGCCAGCCGGAGCGCCTCTAAAGGATACGTACCTGGCAGCGTGACAATAATCATGGCAAAAACTGTCGACGTTGCCCAATAAAGCGACAAAACACCCACCAACGCTGTCGCGCCACCGGCAAGCATGAGCACCGCTGTATGCGTTAATACGCCAGACGAACTTGCCGCATCGTACAAAATGATCGCAATCGCTGCCGGCAAAAGCTGGAGGATCAGCACAACCACCAAAACAGCCAGCGCCAACACCGGGCCACCAGAATTATACACCCCATCACGCATCCGCGGTGTTTTCCCACCTAAGATGACTCGCACCAACCAAATCGTACTCAACCAGACAAACAGGCCGATCAAGCCACCGACCGCTTGCTGATTAAGATTATCGGTCGCCGACCCAGTCAACTGACCGATCACTACGCCGATAAAGGTGGCGATCGTCGCGACAGCCGCATTCGGTACATCGCCCTGGTGTTGAGTGATCTGATCGCGAAGCTGCTGATAGATATCCGGTGATATCAAACCAGAGACGACCACCATCAGTACTGCGTAGATCAGAGCTAGACATATAAATGTCCACTTGTGCCGCCATAATAACTTCACTACCTGCACAGTCAATGCCCAATATCCCGGCAGCTGGAGCGACCGCTGATAATCTCGGCGGCGTGTTACACGGAAACTGCGGTGTGGGCGGCGCGCCAAAAAAGCTCGGCGGCGCTGGCTAAGAGTCGGCTTCTTTGCTGGCTTGTTGGTCGTCTGGCGAGATTCATTACGCGCTACCTGCGGGGACGATTTGGTAGAGCGCGTATGTTGGGTAGTGGTTTTCCGTTTCATCCTTGTTGATTAGTTCCTTACATTTTTTGTGCATTTGCTCGCAACCGAACGATGCGATCTTCAAGCGGTGGGTGGGTGCTAAACAGCCGTGCCAAAAAACCAGGTTTCAGCGGGTCGTTGATGAACAGATTAGTCGTAGAAGTACTTTGCCGCTGCATCGGCCGGCCATATTGCTTGATCTTCTCTAGCGCCATTGCCAAACCTTCAGAGTCACGAGTCAGCAATGCACCTGAAGCATCGGCCAAATACTCTCGCTGACGGCTGACTGCCAGCTGAGTCATCGTTGCTAAGATAGGTGTAAAAATAACAATAACTATGCCAAAAAGGTAGATGAGCGGGTTATTATCTTCTCTGTCGCGATCCCCACCGTACCACATGATTCGTAGAGCGATATCCGCCAGCACACCAATAGCACTGACCAAGCCAAAGGCGATCATACTCACTCGTATGTCATAATTACGGACATGGCTCATCTCGTGCGCCATCACCGCCTCGAGTTCTCGCTTCGTCATGATATCGAGTAGACCAGTCGTCACCCCAACAATCGCATGGTCTGGGTCTCGGCCAGTCGCAAAAGCATTTGGCGCCGGATCATCGATAATATATACCTTTGGCATCGGCATACCCGAGGCGATTGCGAGATTCTCCACCACACGCCACAGCTCCGGAATATCACGCTTCTCAATCTGCTGCGCACCAACCATCGCCATGGCTAACTTACTGGCAATAAAATATTGCACTACCGCATAAATCAGCGCACAACCACACATGATTGCGGCGATTGAGTAATTACCCATATACATACTAATAAACAAACCAATCAGACCAATAATAATGACAAAAACGGTCATAATCAGCAGGGTGTTTCGCTTATTGTGAGAGACTGCACTATACATGTATTCATTATATCACGGACGACCGCTCTTGCTCGAGAAGCTGGCCCTCACTCCCACGCCAGTCACAAGCGTACCAAATAAAAACCGCCTGGCTTGGCTGCAGGCGGTTCCTTGGTGGGAGAAAATTCTTCTAGAACTTCACCTCTACTGGGTTGTCGACACTAGCGCGGTCTTCGACCTCAAAGAACTCGCGACTCTTGAAGCCGAACATACCAGCGATCATATTCGACGGGAACGTCTGAATCTTTGTGTTAAGATCGCGGACACCGCCATTGTAGAAGCGGCGAGCTGCCTGAATTCGATCCTCGGTGTCGACCAATTCTTCCTGCAAGTGCAAGAAGTTCTGGTTTGCCTGCAAATCTGGATATGACTCAGCGACCGCAAACAGACTCTTCAGCGCACCTGCCATCATATTCTCAGCCTTTGCAGTATCGGCAACATTCTGGGCGCCCATGATTGCCGAGCGAGCCTGGGTGACCTTCTCGAACACTTCTTTTTCGTGAGTCGCATAGCCCTTCACTGAGTTGACCAAGTTTGGAATCAAATCAGTCCGGCGCTTGAGCTGCACAGTAATATCGCTCCATGCTTCATCGACACGGTTGCGCAGTTTCACCAAGCCATTGTATATGCCGATCAACAGCAAAATAACCAAAACAACGACAGCGACAACGGTAATCAATATGATTTTTGATGGGTCCATTGTGTAAGAATCTCCTTTTGTTAATAACAATTTTAGTATAGCACAACTAGGCGTAATCTGTCGATCTCGCCCCTCCACTTCGCTATTTCAGCAGTGGTGGTGCGCAAGGCGGGAATCGAACCCGCACGGCTTTTGGCCAAGGGATTTTAAGTCCCTCGCGTCTACCTATTCCGCCACTCGCGCTTATGATTTCGTGGAGGCACGTACGAGAGTCGAACTCGTCTAAAAGGTTTTGCAGACCTCTGCGTCACCGCTCCGCCAACGCGCCTTGTGTATCATATCCTGGTGCGAGCGAGAAGACTTGAACTTCCACGAGCACAATGCTCACTAGCCCCTCAAGCTAGCGCGTCTACCAATTCCGCCACGCCCGCATATCACAATGGCTCCAGTAAGCGAATGCTTACCAAAACCTGTGGCGCACCACTGCCTGCTATTATACCGATGCTATGGTGTTTTGTAAACGGGCGCACTGCGAATCGTCCAGTGCAAGACATTCGCATAGCGATCAGTCGGCGATACTAGCCGAGCAGATGGTGCAATTGTCTGGGCTGATGGCAGATGAATATAGTCAATTTTTGCCTGATAGAGCGGTATAGCCGGTGCGTCAGCATACCAGTATTTGACAAAAGCCCGATACTTATCGAGGCGCTGCTTGCTAGACAGTTTGGCCCGCCCACCAGCCAGCGCTTCATCAGCAATCGCACTATTGTAATTGGCAAAATTAAGACCACGCGGATTTGCCTCCGATGAGTGCCAGTAGGCATAGACATCTGGGTCGCCCCCGAGCACGAATTCATAGACCAATACGTCAAACTGGCGCGGCTGCAACACTGTCTGTAGGATATCCTGCGAGGTGTCGGCTGGATCAACCACCCGGATATCAACCTCGACGTTTAACGCTTGGCGCCACACTGCAGCCAAATACTGCGCCGCTTCCTCATACGTGTGACCCTTGAGCGCCACAAGCGATAATTTCAGTGCGTCATTTCCCTTGCGACGCTGGTTGTTTTGAAGTGTCCAACCGTCTTCATCGAGCAGCCGTTTTGCTTTGGCGACATCAGGTTTGTCGTATCGCGGCAGACTACCCTCAACCTGATGCGGTAGGATTGGCCCATCAAGCACCTCGCTGGCACGCGATAACTTACGGCGCAGTGCTTGAATATTAACGCTACCAAAAAGAGCATGGCGAACTTTTTGCGATTGGAGCGGCCCAGAGGCAGCGGTATTGAAAATCGCGTACACCCCATTATTGACACCGTATGACTGACTGGTGTAGTTTTGCTGAATCGCCTGGTCTTTTTGGGCATCGTACATCAGCTCGGGTGTCGCAATAATCTCACTGACTCGCAATCCTCTGACAATATCATCACGCGATGGATACACATACAGCTGAAATCGCTCTAATTTAGGCGTACCGGCGTGATAGTAGGTGTTTGCGACCAAATGGACAATCTTCTTCGTGCCGTCGGCTGCTGCGTTTTGCACTAAACGTAGGGCAAATGGACCAGAGGTGACCGGCGACTGACTGTACTTATGCTGCCGCAACTCCGAAGGGTGAACATCAGCCAGACTATGCTGCGGCAATACCGGAAAGGTCAGCGCATGCATAAACGGCGCATATGGTGCGGCCAGTGTAAACCTGACTGTCTGGTCGTCAAGAGCGGTTGCTTTTGCGAGCTGCCAGCCGGTAATTTCGCTATTGGTGTTTGGATTTTGCAAAAGCGACACAGTGAAGACGACATCTTTGGCGGTGATTGGCACACCGTCAGACCACTTCAACCCCCGTTTGAGCGTCACGGTATAGTTCATTTCATCTTGACTAATAGTCAGCCGGTCAACCATGTCGCCTTTGAGATGACCGGTAGTGTCGTAATTGTATAAGCTGGCAAATAGCAGTCGAGCTGCTGATTTTTCCGCATTAGAGCGAGCATACAGAGGGTTCAGTGTCGCAAGTGGGCCGAGTACTCCTTCTGAATACGTCCCCCCAGCCGCCGGAGCCCGAAAGCTATAATTATCGCGAAAGACGATCCACTGCGTCGCACTCAGACTGACTAGCAGCATCACCAGCACCAGCCAACTCAACACATGCCGCCGCACCCCTGATAGCCGATCAAGCCGTGACATCACAAACCGGTGAGCATGACGAATTGTCCCCTTCTCAATTTTCTGGACACGCTGATTAAGCGCCTTCCGTGAAAGACGAAGCCGCTGAAATCGTTTCCAAGAGGTTTTTTTGTTGCTCAAGCAGCGACACCTCTATGACTTTGCGCCAGGCAGCACAAGACTCGCCAGGATTGATAACACAAAAATCACTGCAAAAACTATAGTTACATCGAATAGATTTTTGTCAAACCCACGACGAGTCGTAAATAGCTCGCCAGATGAGCCAAACCCCGCGCCAAGACTTGCACCACGCTGCTGCAGCAAAATAGCGATAATCATCAGTACTGCTGAGCCCAGTGTGATATACGGCAAAATAGTATCTAATGGCATGTATTCTCCTTATTCTTCTGGCGCCGACTTCAAACTCAACGCACTGCTTACTATATAGTTTACCAGACTAAGAATAATTCCAGCAAGCACCGAGTCGCCAAAGTTCATCGATAGCTCCGGTACCAACGCGAGTGAGATATACACCATCAGACCATTGACAATCAAGGTAAACAACCCAAGCGTCAGCAGAATAGCCGGTAAAGACAAAATTGTCACAATTGGCTTAAGGACGGAATTAATGATCGAAAAGATTAATCCAGCAAAAATAAATGTCCCCACAGTCGCAGCGCCATCAAGCGACTGTTGCCCAGAGCCAAACAGGCGTACCGCCACCCAAATACCAACCGAATTCAATGCCCAACGGACCAAAAAAGCTGCAAATTGTCGTCTCATAATCACCGCTATTATAGCGATCAACTGTCATTTTGTCTAATAGCGCCTCCTCATGGTGTCGGTGTGACAGCTGGGCAGCCACCCTCATACACCTCTGATGAGCCATTTTTGATATGAAGTTTGATATTTGGTGACGTGCTGGCCCCCTCAAGGCAAAAATCCTTATGCGAATTTTGCACGTAGACGGTGATTTGTGTCGAGTTTGACTTGTAGGATGACGGCAGCTGCGCCGGGTAGACATTACCAAAATTTTTGGCCTGCTCCATCGCACTGGCGGCCGACCGTAGATCTGAAGTGATAGCCTTTTGGGTGACATTATGACGCCACGCACCATAACTGACGATGGTAATGCCAACAAGTATGGCAATAACCACCAAAACAACCATAATTTCGATCAATGTAAAACCTTTTTTCATATCGCTATAATAGCATAAGCGTAATCATTCGTCATGTCGAAATTCAATAGACGCCTGCCAAATCGCTTCGGCTTGGGCTTCACTGACGACACGCTTCAGCGCAGTACGGTCAGCCTGGCAGACAGCCCGCACACTGCCAAAATGCCTGAGGAGTTTGGCGCGCGTCTTCGGGCCAATACCAGGAATCTGCTCCAGCTGGTTTTTGGTGCCAGTACGGCGCGCTAATACGGTATGGTAACTCACCGCGAACCGATGCGCTTCATCACGAATCCGCTGAAACAGCTTGACAATATCAGCAGACGCCAGCGCACCTGCCGCTGAGTTAGGGGGTGCTGATTCACTCACCGACAGACCGCGCAAATTTTTGGAGTGGGCACCAGCATTGCGATGGTAAGGGTGGAGATCGACCACAAAGACATCACCATGGTCATCAACCACTAGGTCAGGCCGCCGCTCGGCTACTGACTGCTGGAGGAACCTTATATCGACGTGTGAGCCAGTCTTGTGGACAAGCAACTCCTCGTGGCGCTTAGCAATACTGACGATCGGCACGTGGACACCCTGTTGATCACGCGCCTTGATCGCCGCAGCCAGCTGGCCTTTACCGCCATCTATCAACAAGAGGTCTGGCTGCCCCCATCCTTTTAGGCGGCGCTCACTCAGCCGGCGAAAAATGACATCGTGCATATTACCGGTGTCGTCGTTTTTTTCGGCTACTTTAAACTTGCGGTACTCAGTACGGTTACTCACCCCATTCGTAAAAACCACCATGCTAGCAACTACCTGGTGGCCGCTCATATGACTAATATCATACCCCTCAATACGAGCAGGTATCTGCGCCAATCCAAGCAACTTCGCCAAATCCGCCAAGGCTCGGTCTTTACTGATCGCCAGAAATTCTCTATCACCAAAACACACCCGCTGCTGCAGCTCCTGCATGGCTCGCAATTTATTGCGCAGCTCAGCGGCACGCTCAAACTGTTGCAATCCAGCAGCCGTTTTCATATCGCGCTCCAGCTCAGCAACAATAGCCTTGCGGTTGCCTTTTATATAGCTAATTAGTGTACGGAGATTAGCCTTGTAGGCGCTCGGGCCGTCGCTTACCTTTGGGCTCAAGCCTAAGTCTTCATCAAGGCGGCTGTGGCCTGGCCGGCGCGGCCGTGTCAGATAGGGAAACACTCTGCGCAGATACCGCACAGCTTTCTTTAGTGCCAATCCGTTGTAAAAAGGTCCAATATATTCTGCCCCGTCATCGCGTGGGTTGCGAGTAAAGCCGACGATCGGCCACTGGCTCTTCATGTCGATCCGGACAAATGTTTGCGACTTATCATCACGTAGCAGTACATTGTAGCGTGGCATATAGCGCTTGATCATCTCACTCTCGAGGAATAGTGCATCAACTTCACTCTCAGTCTCGATCCAATCAGTGTCGGCAATTTCTGCCACCAGAGCCATAGTCTTGTTGTCGCGACCACGCGAATCTTGAAAATACTGACGTACTCGGTTGCGCAACACGGCCGCCTTCCCGACATAAATTACCTCGCCATTTTTTGCCTTATGAAAATATACCCCAGGACGGCACGGTAGTGTCTTTAATTTTTGAGATAATGCGGCATTCACAAATTTATTATAGCGCACACCGAAGGGCTCCGAGGAGGCCGGAGCGCCCTATCTTCTGCACCCGGGCCCGGGTCACTTCGTGAGAGTGCTGCAGAAAATCCAAGTAAAGATTGCGGTAACCTGCCGGGACATCACCAATCTTACCGTGTGGCATGAGGAGATCTCTCACTTCGCCAACAAGCTCATCGCGCTGCGAATGGAGCCCTGCGACTGGCTGATTCATATACAATCCCAGCTGAGCAACAGGACTCAGTGTCCGGCAAAGTACATGGTCATCCTGTTTGATAAGCCATGGCTCCAAGCTATCAGATGGCAGTGATGTCACAATCCTGTACCCCTGGAGCGACAATGAACCTGACCGCTTATCAAGACAGAGGCCCGTGATACCTCGGAGAGCTCGCTTGCTTTTTCGACTCTCGCACAGCCCGGATACGGAGGCACCCTCATAGCCAAGCGCTGCTGCTAGCGTTGTGCGATAGTCGGCTATCTGCTGCTCATTGGTACTCACGACAAGAACGTCCACTGCACGGTCACCATCCACCGTATGAGCCGCTCTCTGAGCATCCTCCGTGAGAGAGATAGCTTGATTATCCCAGTCGACTGCTTCTGCCTTAAGAGCTGACCCTACCGCCGCCAATACTGCCGCACCGAGCACCGCATAGTTCGGAGTTTCTGCTCGCTCCATCACATCGTGGAGACTCTCCTGCCGACTATTGTATCCACATATGTTATCAATTCTATCAGTCTGCAAATTTTTTATCATAGCGTTGTTATATCATATTTTATTTATCTATAAAAGATCGGTATTCTTGAGGGAGTTGGGCGCCATCAGCCCAGCCAGCTGCCATGATTTCGTGATTACGCCTGACTACCCCATCACCAGAGACCACCCCAGCATACACATATACCACGAACGGCCTGTATGATTCGTACGAATAGGTACAGCCAACATACCGAAGCGAGTCAATCTGCAAACCAACCTCTTCGACACACTCCCTTCTGGCTGCCTGTACGCGAGATTCAGACCGCTTGACGCCACCACCGGGAAGTGCCCACCCTTGCCGGCTATAGTAATTCCGAACCACGAGAATCTTACCATCTGATCGGCGGGCGAGCACTCTCACTCTATCATTCCCGCTTCTAAATCGGTGTAAAAACGACAACACCCGGCCAACCAACCGACCAAGCATCTGTCGCACACCTAGGCGATCGCTGGTAGCAGATCTGTCGCGTTGCGCCATAGAATCGCCTCTTTGTCATCCTGGCTCAGAGAGAGTTGTTGGATCGCCTGTTCAATCTCGGCTGTCGCACCAGCTGGTTCGATACCAAATGGCGCATCTGTACCGAACAGTACATGGTCAACACCGTAATAATCGACGGCTAATTCGAGCGCTTTGGGGTTGCCCAAAATAGCCGTATCAACATAAAATTTCGCAAAATCCGCCGCCTGCTCCTCGGGAAGCATGTGAGCAATCCGTGCTGCAAAGTATGGCACCATTGCCCCAGCATGATGAGTGATAATCACCAAGTCTGGGTACTGTCGTAGTACACCCGCCTGCACCAACTGCAGCATCGCCTGGCTGGTCTCGTACTCCCAGCTGAAGATGAGGTTGTTATCCGGCTTACGCACATCAAACACCGGGTGAAGCCATATCGGAATATGCGCCTGAGCACATAGCTGAAAAATCGGTGCGAAGAGAGGGTCGGCAATACTCTTGCCGCAGGACCGTGTGAACAATTGCACACCGACAAGCTCAGTCGAAAGCTGCACTTGATCTCTGATGATCTCCTCTACAATATCAGGCTGGCTCATCGGCACCAAGGCCACTCCAGCCCGAAACATATCACGATGCTGCCGGACAAGTGCCATCAGCTCCTCGTTGGCCTGCAAGCACAGCTGCGCCGCTTGCCGACTCTCGCAATACTCCTCTGGACTGATATGAACGGGAGCAATAATCTGCCGCGTCTCACCATCCCAAAACTGGCGCCGAGCACCCATATCGGCCAGCTGCGGATGCTGAACGAATGGCAATGAGTCTGATATAGTCGCATCAATCTGCAACATCGCCTGATAAAAATCAGGGAGTAACACGTGAGCAAACACATCAATTGGACACATGGTATTTGCCTCCTTCTGCCCCTATTATACCATCAACAATCCAAGAAGGCGAACAACGACCGAAAAGCGTATTATTCTGTCGTCAAGCCGTCAAAATCTTCTTCGTGTGCTTCAGCTTCCTGGCGAGTAGCCCGCACGATGCCATCTTTATGGTGAGCTGGACTATATATCGTATAGAGTTTGAGTGGTTCATCACCGGTATTGATGACATTATGTTCAGCACCAGCCGGCACGATCACTGCGCTGCCATCACTCACTTGGTACTCATGGCCATCAACCACCACCGTACCGGTCCCAGCCTCAAAGCGGAAGAACTGATCATTCTCCGGGTGCACCTCTGCGCCAATCTCCTCGCCAACTGGTAGCGCCATCACCACTAGCTGACAGTGGTGCGCCGTATACAGCACCCGACGAAACGCCTGGTTTGTCACCGTGAGCTGCTCGATATCACCATAAAAACCCTTCATATCTTTCTCCTTCCTTTTCTACCTGCATAATATACTCATCCTCCTACTCGTGTAGGTACTCACACTCTAATTAGTTGAGCCACCGGCTGCACTCTCTAGCGCGTCGATCAATACCTGCTTTGGCTTCATGCCGATTAGCTCAGCGGCTGGCTTCCCGCCCGCAAAAATCTTCATATTTGGAATACTCTGGACACCATATTGTTGTGCGAGTGCGGCAGTGTCCGGGCTAGCCTCGATATCAATCTTGACCACAGAAAAAGCAGTCTCGTCAGCAATTTGCTGCAAAATCGGTGCCATCGCTCGACACGGTGGGCACCACGTCGCCCAAAAATCAACCAAAACCGGCTGAGTGCTTTTGAGTACTTGTGATTCAAATTCTTGTGTTGTCGTTATATTGTGTAAAGCCATCGTATCTATTGTAACGCACCTTGGTGCACATCACAAGAAATACCGGCCGGATCAACTAACGCCGCACTTGACTCGCCAGGCGATCCACTGTATAATGAGCAATCCTATGAGCTCAGCTCACCTCACCTGGGCTCTTCTAGAACTGCGCCAGGCGTTTTATATTAGGTTGTTGACGATCTTGGTGTCTCTGGCTATACCGCAGAGTAGCCACAGCACCCCTTTTTATTAATATGTAACCGCCAAGAAAGGACACATTTTTGAAGAAAAAAACTACAAGCAAAGATATTCTACGACTATTCTGGCAGGCATCGGTGCCCTATCGAGGGCGACGAAACCTAGCCCTCCTGTTTGCCGCGGTCACGTTTGCTGTGAGCATGTTTATCGGCCCACTTGTCATTGCCCAGCTCCTCACCGCCATTCAAACCCATCAGTTATCACAGACAAGCGCGCTCTGGGGGCTGGTTGGTCTCTATGCTGCCAGTCAAGTGTGGTCAGAGATTATCGGCTGGCGATTGGTGTTGTACTTTGTCTGGACCTTTGAAACAGCCATGCAGCGAGATTTGTATACCAGGGCCTTTGATAAGCTGGTCCATCAGACTATGTTCTTTCACTCTAGCAAGTTCGGCGGATCATTGGTGAGCCAAACAAACAAGCTGACCGGAGCCGTTGAGCAGTTTTGGGATAGTATTATTTGGTCAGTCCTGCCGCTGGCAATTTCATTGATCGGTTCAATTGCTGTCCTGTCGACACTCCTATGGCAGTATGCGCTCTTTTTGGCTTTATTTGCAATATTGTTTGGCGTGGTTGTCTACTTTGGCTCCCGACCAATGGCGACGCTCAACGAAAAAGAAGCCAGCGCCAACAATGCAGTCAGCGGCCGCTTGGCCGACGTCGTGTCGAATATTCTGGCTGTCAAATCATCTAGCGGTGAACGCCAAGAACAGGCTGAGTTTGCCACCATCACTAATCGGTGGCGTCAGGCGAGCCTTGGCACTATGCGTGGTTTTCTCAAGGTCAGTAGCGTTTATTCGACTATCACCACAGTGATCAAGATAGCGGCGATTGCCTTTGCAATTTATGCTTCACAGCATCAGATTATCTCTGTCGCGGCAGTCTATTTAATCATTACCTATACCGGTAGTGTTGCCCGCGAACTATGGAACATGAATAGTATTATGCGGACGTATAATCGTGTCCTCGGTAACGCCCGTGAGATGGTCGATATTCTCAAGGCACCGACCAGCGTAATCGATACAACCACACAGCAGCTCCACGTCACGCACGGTGCTATCGAGCTGCGAGCTGTCACCTTCACCCATGATGAAGGCGAGGGTTCGACGCTGTTTGACAATTTCTCACTGGCTATCAAGCCGGGCGAAAAGGTCGGGCTTGTCGGCTCTAGCGGCTCCGGCAAAACCACCCTCACCAAGCTGCTCCTGCGCTTTGCTGACATTGATAGTGGTGCGATCATCATTGATCAGCAAAATATCGCCGAGGTGACTCAGGCAAGCCTACGAGCACAGATCGCCTACGTGCCACAAGAGCCACTGCTGTTTCACCGGAGCATCCGCGAGAACATCGCCTATGGCAATCCTGCTGCTGACGATGCAGCCATCAAAAACGCCGCCAAACAAGCGGGTGCCTATGATTTCATCATGGCGCTGTCTGACGGCTTCGACACACTGGTTGGCGAGCGCGGTATCAAACTAAGCGGTGGCCAACGGCAACGGATCGCCATCGCCCGAGCCATCCTCAAGAACGCACCTATCTTAATTCTCGACGAAGCAACCTCGGCTCTTGATTCAGAGTCTGAGGCGCTTATTCAACGATCGCTGGAGACATTGATGGATAGTCGTACATCACTGGTGATCGCTCACCGTCTTTCTACCATCGCCAAGCTTGATCGTATCATCGTCATGGAGAATGGCCAGATCATCGAGGACGGCCGCCATGATGAGCTAATCACACAAAACGGCGCCTACGCCCGCCTATGGCAACGACAGAGTGGCGGCTTTATCGAAGAATAATTCCCCCGAGAGCTTTGTTTAGCACACGCCGACCTCTGGTCTATCTCAGGTCAGCGTGTGCTCGTTATTGACCCAATTGATCAGGATGTCGCTAACTCGTTTGCTGGTTCGTCATCGAGCTGGTCGGCATCAGCAGACTCAGCCTCTCCGGCAGCAGCGTCATTGGCTGCCTGCAGGGCGCTCGGCTCATAGACGCTGGCGATGACGATGTCACGAATCGTCGTATCGTCATCCTCAGTCCCTTCGCGGCCATCATCGTGCTCAACTAGCTCAACTCCCTCTGGTAAATCAATCTGGCCAACCGTTACTCTGTCGCCCGGCTCTGCAAGCTCATGAATTGATACTGTCAGAGCTTCTGGCAAATCCATCGGCAGGGCCTTCACTTCAACTTTTTCGACTGCCTGCAGCACTACCAAGCCATTCTTTTCAGCAACTGATTCACCCTGGCCAACCAAGCGAATTGGCACCTCGGCAATCACCGGCTCATTTGCCTTCACTGCATGAAAGGCAACATGGCGAATTGACTGCTTGACTGGGTGTCGATCCACCTGCTTGATCATGGCGATACGGCGCTTGCTGCCAGTCAAGTGGACTGGTGTATGCTGACCAGCCAGCTGCACTACCTTGGCAATCTCTTGTGCTGATGCTTGAATAGCCACCGCCTCAAAGCCAGCGCCATACACAACACCCGGTGTGAGCCCCTCTCGACGTAGCTGAGCCACCTTCTTACCACGCACTGTCCGTGCCTGGATGCGTAAAGTAATTTTATCTCCCATACTTCTCCTTTCACTGGATACCTGTTCGGAGGTAAAATTGATATTGCATTCCCTATTATATCAGATGGCGCCCTGCACCGTATATGGTACAATGAAGGCATATGGAAAGCCTTATTCACTTCATCACTAATCTTGGCGTGGCTGCTATTTTGCTGGTCGTCTTTGCCGAAACTGGTTTATTAATTGGATTTATTTTGCCTGGCGATAGCTTATTGTTTACCGCTGGATTTTTGGTGCAAGAACATTACTTACCAATCAATATTCACTTATTTGTCTTACTATTGTTTTTTGCTGGTGTACTTGGCGAGAGTACCGGTTATCTTTGGGGGCGACATTTCGGCAAAAAACTGTACAAGCGCCCGGATGGCCGCATCTTCAAAAAATCCTACCTAGAAAAGGCCGAACGATTCTATCAAAAGCACGGGCCGTTAGCGATCGTGCTGGCAGTCTTTATCCCAGTGGTGCGTACTTTTGTGCCATTGGTCGCTGGTATTGGCAAGATGGATTATCGTAAGTTTGTGCCGTTTAATATTTTAGGCGTTGCTATTTGGACAACGATATTTACCTATCTCGGCTACTTTGCCGGCGCTCAACTCCATAAGATGGGCATCAACGTTGAGCTGGCCGCTTTGATTATCATCTTCCTCAGCCTTTCGCCGATGGTTATTCACGCGCTCAAAGACAAAAAGCGACGCCAAGCGATTGCCCGCGCGGTCAAGCTGCAGTGGAATACCCTTTTTACGCGGCAGAAGTAACGTGTATATCCGCAAAACTCAAGCTCTCGTAGCCAAATCTGGTAGGTTGTTTTATATGCTTAGCGGGCGGTAGGTCTGCCCTGTAGGCTCGGTCGGCCGCTACCGCTTCAATAGAGGTTGAAGATATTGGCCGGTAAATGACCCCCTCACTTTGGCTACCTGCTCTGGTGTACCGCTGGCCACCACGGTGCCGCCGCCGATACCACCCTCAGGCCCCATATCGATAATCCAGTCGGCTGATTTGATGACATCCAAATTGTGCTCGATGATAATCATACTGTTACCACCATCAACCAGCTGCTGCAAAATCCCCAGCAGCCGCTTGACATCAGCAGAATGCAGCCCAGTTGTCGGCTCGTCTAAGATATACATCGTCTTGCCCGTCGAACGCTTGGAGAGTTCTGTCGCTAGTTTAATACGCTGTGCCTCGCCGCCTGAAAAGGTGGTTGCTGGCTGGCCAAGCTTGATATACCCAAGGCCAACCTCCACCAGTGTCTGTAGTTTTCGGGCGATATTTGGCACGCTATCAAAGAAATCGGCTGCCTGCTCGACTGTCATATTCAGTACGTCAGCAATGGTCTTATCTTTATACTTAATCTCTAGCGCCTCACGGTTATAACGCTGGCCATGGCACTCATCACACTGAACGTAAACATCCGGCAAAAAGTGCATTTCAATCTTTATCATACCGTCACCTTGGCAATTTTCGCAGCGGCCGCCCTTGACGTTAAAGCTGAACCGCCCCGCTTTATAGCCGCGGACATTAGCCTCAGGGGTGCTGGCAAACAGTTCGCGAATTGGCGTAAAAATACCAGTATAGGTCGCTGGATTGGAGCGTGGCGTACGGCCAATTGGTGACTGGTCGATGACGATGGCTTTATCTAGCTGCTTTACGCCTTCAATCTTGTCATGAGCACCTGGCACATCACTGGCTCGATTCAGTCGCGCTGCTAATTCCTTGGCAATAATATCATTAACCAGCGTCGATTTACCGCTACCTGAGACACCAGACACTACCGTCATTAGACCCAACGGAAACGCCACGTCGATTTGCTTCAAATTATTCTCGCGAGCACCGCGGACGATCAGCTGGCGGCTGGCGTCAACCTGGCGGCGATGCTTTGGTACAGCAATCTTTTCTGCACCCGACAGATACCGGCCAGTCACGCTATCTGCACATTTGGCTACCTCTTCAGGAGAGCCCAGCGCCACCACCGTACCACCATGCACGCCAGCGCCCGGCCCCATGTCAATCAAAAAGTCGCTCTGGCGAATCGTATCTTCATCGTGCTCGACGACCAGCACCGTATTGCCGAGGTCGCGCAGGTGCTTCAGTGTGGCAATTAGCCGATCATTATCGCGCTGATGTAGGCCAATTGATGGCTCGTCCAGTACGTACAATACACCCTGCAGGCCGCTGCCAATTTGCGTCGCCAGGCGAATTCGCTGCGCCTCACCACCGCTCAATGTATTGGCCGCTCGTCCTAATTCCAGATAGTTCAGCCCGACATTACTCATAAAACCCAACCGAGCAGTGATCTCCTTGATAATCAACCGGGCGATTGCCGCCTGCTGCGAGTCAAGAGTTAACTTATGCGCGAACAGGTCAAGTGCATCGTCAACGCCGAGATCGCATATATCCATAATATTGAGACCCTGCACCGTCACCGCCAGAACGACCGGTTTCAGGCGCGCACCGCCGCAAGTGTAGCAATCACGCCGGCGCATGAACCGCTCAATATCTTTGCGCATAAATTCGCTATCGGTCTCTTTCCAGCGCCGCTCTAGATTCGGGATCACGCCCTCATAGGTCGTATCGTAATACCGCCCGTTACCGAGCTGCACTTGATACTTTTGCTTACCGGTACCGTAGAGTACTTTTTGGCGGGCTTCGTCGGACAACTGCTTCACCGGTGTCCGAACACTGAAACCATGCGCCTCAGCTACCGCAGAAATCTTGCGCATGTAAAAGTTATCGACATTGATCCGGTTGTATGGCCGAATCGCCCCCTCGGCAATCGTCAGATTCTCATTCAGCACTAAACTAGGATCGACTTCCAATCGACTGCCGAGTCCAGTACAGCTCGGGCAAGCTCCCTGCGGCGCGTTAAAGCTAAATAATCGCGGTTCGAGTTCTGGGATCTCCTCATCCGGATGATCAACACAGGCATAACGCTGCGAGAATGTCTTCAGTTCATCCGTCTCAGCATCCAGCACCTCGACAACCCCCTGCCCAAGCTCCAGTGCCTGCTCAACGCTCTGGCTCAATCGACTGGTCAAGTAATTGTTCATAGCCAGGCGGTCAACCACCAGCTCAATATTGTGCTGATAGCTCTTTTGTAGCTGCGGGAATTCATCCAGCGCGTAGACTACCCCGTCAACTCGTACTCGTGCATAGCCGAGCCGGCGATATTGCTCTGGGATATGGGCAAATTCACCCTTCTTGTTCTTGACAATCGGTGCCAGCAAAAGCAGCCGCTTATCCTCATAGTGAGTAGCAATTTCCTGGATAATCGCCTCGGCCGTACGGCGCGATACCGGCTTATGGCAACGCGTGCCATCGGGCTTGAGAGCTGGGCAGTGCGGTGTACCAATCCGCGCAAATAAGAGGCGTAGGTAATCATAAATCTCAGTCACCGTGGCTACGGTCGAGCGTGGATTGCGGCTGGTCGATTTTTGATCGATTGAAATTGCTGGGCTCAGCCCCTCGATACTATCGACATCTGGCTTATCCATGATACCCAAAAATTGCCGCGCATAGCTCGAGAGGCTTTCGACATAGCGGCGCTGCCCCTCGGCGTAAATCGTATCAAATGCCAGCGACGACTTACCACTGCCACTCAAACCAGTGATTACCACTAATTTATCGCGCGGGATTGCCACGTCGACATTTTTCAAATTATGTTCACGAGCGCCCTTGACGCGAATTACCTCCGGCATAGCTGGTCTATTATAGACGATAGTTGGCGATTTTTCCAACCAGCTGTCGATAGTCAGAGGACGGACCCCAGTATTCACCGCAAATTTTTACAAAAAATAAATTATGCTTACGGTTGCAAATATGAATCTCTCTTGGTATAGTAAGTTTAGGTATGAAAAGGTTTGGGAAAGCACCGATTGTTTTATGTGTCATCTTGGCACTATACATTATACTGACAAGTGAAGAGTTTGCCGCCTTTTTGATTATTGGTCGTATTCCGTTTACAAACATCACTATTCCGGCTATCGCGCTACTCATCATCTACGTCAGTTTCGTGCCATTTGTACTGCTATTTGGCCAGCCAATTCGTGATGCGACCTGGAGAATTATCGAGCATCTCGGCGAATTCGAGCAACGACAGGCAGAAGAGTCTTCCGCGCCACACTACCCAGCTGTAGTGCCTAGTACGACTGCGTATCCAGCCTCGGTGCCGACTGCGTTACCGCCTGTGCCGGTCGCGGCCGATCCAGGCGATTCTTCACAGCGAACGGTCTACTATGTCACCGAAAGCATGAGTCGGCTAGTTGTGATTGCTCTCTTGAGGGCTCGTGTCAAGCAAGAGTTACGCAAGCGACGACTGACTGATGGAGATAAACTGACCGAAGAGACTACCGCACCGGCTTTTCAGCCTGATTTTGTCTCAGTGACATCGTAGTTTGTTATACTATTAGAATAGAAACAGGTGAACGGGTGCGAGAGGCGGCCCGTTTTTTCTTTGAGTGCGTCTCCATAAAGGTACTTATTCATCGGTCGGCAGCACTGATTCTAGCCATAGCTGCAATTCCTGCAGGATAAATTCATCGGCACTATCCGACGTAG
This sequence comes from uncultured Candidatus Saccharibacteria bacterium, assembly GCA_938040655.1. GTDB lineage: Bacteria > Patescibacteriota > Saccharimonadia > Saccharimonadales > Saccharimonadaceae > Nanosynbacter. The sequence continues at coordinate 42,670 of CALHZK010000005.1, read as the reverse complement.
CTAGCCGCTGCAATGCCGCCATAAACTGCGGAAGTTGGGTCTGCACATGAGCACTGCGCCACTGCTGCCAAGCTGCTCGCTCGCCCTCATCGAGACTGCCAGGGAAACTACGAGCTTTATAATGCAGCAGTAGTTCTGGGAGCCGCTCATCGCCAAACTGCGGGTGAAAGCCGGCTAACTCTTTTGCGCTGGCGCGGCGAACTGCTTCGACTCGTGTTTTGTCGGCATCGGTAACAAACCCCTCATATAATTGACCCTCGGGATCGGTCGACTTCTTATATTCAGGTTTCTGAGCAAAGAGCGCGCGCAGACGATCAGCAAACTCAGGGTGCTGCAAGAGTATCGTATAGTGTCGGGTCACCGTCGCCTGGTCAAGGCCGATCCGTTGCCAACCCCCTCCCTGCTCTAGCACTCCTAGCGGTGCCACTGCGGGGCAGTGATTATACTGCAATGGTTTGACGGGTAGTTTGATAAACCCCTCAGCTTGACGCTCCTCCCATGAGGCGAATAACTTCTCAGCAAGCTGCTGCTGGCTAAGCTTCACCAGTGGCGTCGGGTCATACCGCAAATCATAAACGAGCACATTACCATGCGGTGCCGGCGCTAGTGGATAAGCCACCGTCGTCTTGTTATAGGCTTTATCATAACGACCACTGGTGTAGACAAAAGGTTTTTTATCAGTCAAGCTAACGAGCTGCTGCAACGCCTTTTTGTCACGCATTGTCAAAAGGTAGTCAAAAAGTTGCGGCTGGACTGTTTTGATCAGCTTTGTCACTTCGATCAGTGCGGTCACGTCAGCCAATGCGTCATGAGCGTTCTGATGAGTAATCTTATTTAGTGCGGTGATCAGCTCTAGGCGGTTGGTTGGTTCACCCTTATCGTCGAGTGGCCAGTTGACACCTTCGGGTCGCAATGCACGCGTCATGCGTACTACATCCAGCATGTCCCAGCGGCTCCGCCCGTCCCGCCATGCCCACTCGTATGGGTCATAAAAATTCCGCCACAATAAATGACGAATAAATTCATCATCAAACCGAATATTATTGAAGCCAACTGCAATCGTCCCCGGCGTAAACACTTCTTCGCTCACCATACGGGCAAACTGAGCTTCAGTATACCCCTCTTCGACTGTCTTTTGCGGTGTAATACCGGTCACCATTAGCGCTTCGGGGCTTGGCAGTGTATCATCATTGAGCGTTACCAGTAGATTGTATGGCTCACCAATTGGCTGCAAATCCATAGTTGTCCGCTGCCCAGCAAACTGCATAATCCGATCTTGCCGTGGATTAAATCCGCTCGTCTCAAGATCATAGAAGAAAAACGTCTGGGCCATATTTCAAGTATAGCAGACCACGATGCCGGCCTGAAACAATACTCTTAGAACGACAACGTAGGAAGAATAGTCTGTATGGTCGTCAGTATTGAATTCTTATTACTGCTCGACCAGCGTCAGCTCGTCCTCACCGATCTGGATGATGCTCTGGCCGGTCGCTCCTTGGCGCAGCAGTTCATGAGTAATACCCATCTTTCTCATGATGTCGCGCAGGCGGTTGACTGCCTCGAACTGGTCAAAATTAGTACGGCGGGCGAATTTCTCGATCTTGGCACCGCAGACAATGAAGCGCGGCGCGCAGCTGCTGGCCAGGCTATCGCCATCATTCTCACCCTCATCACTCTTCTCGCCATCAGCTGTCGCAACCCGCTCAACCGTCCATTTGTCAGACATCGTGCGTGTATCCAAAGTGATCACCGGTAGCTCTGCGGTCTCTTCTTCTGCCGCCTTGTGCTCGCGCGCGCGATAATCAGCAACCTGCCGGCGCAGGAGCCGTAGCAGCTCAGTCACGCCAGCATGAGTTTGCGACGAGATAGCCACTACCGTCTTGTCTGGTGCAACACGCCGTAACCCGCTCACCTGCATAGCGATAATCTCATCATCTAGCCCTTCGCACTTTGTCAGTGTGATAATCTCTGGCCGTGCCGCCAACTCCTGAGAATACCGCTCAAGCTCACGGCGAATTGTTTGGTATTTTTCTGCCGGGTCATCACTATAAACATCAATCATGTGCAGTAGTACGGCAGTGCGCTCAACATGGCGCAAGAACTGATCGCCCAACCCCTTCCCTTCAGACGCTCCTTCAATAAGCCCGGGAATATCGGCAATCAACAACCCGGCATCATCAACTCGAGCAACCCCAAGATTTGGTGTCAGGGTCGTAAACTCATAATTAGCTATTTCAGGTCGGGCGTTTGACACCACGCTAAGAAAAGTTGACTTGCCAGCATTAGGGAAGCCAACCAGCCCGACATCAGCTAGCAGCTTGAGTTCTAGCTCAGCCTCAAACTCCTCGCCCGCCTCGCCCCGCTCAGCCATCTTGGGTGCCTGGCGTGTACTCGAGGTGAAATGCGCATTCCCAAACCCACCGTCACCACCGGTCGCCACGACTGCCTGCTGGCCATCAGCGGTCAGATCAGCGATCACTTTGCCATCACGCGTGACCAGAGTACCCATCGGCACAGGCACAACAAGCGTTTGTCCACTACGGCCACGCTTATCTCGCTTCGCACCATCCATACCATTCATCGCCTTTAGTTCAGGCTTATAGCGAAAACTCAGGAGGGTGTTGAGATCCTTCGTCGCCCGAAACACCACATCGCCGCCACGGCCGCCATCGCCACCATCCGGGCCACCTTTATCGACATATTTCTCATGCCGAAAACTGACCGCACCGTCACCGCCCTTCCCTGCTTTGACAAATACTTTGGCAATATCAACAAACATGGTTTTAGTATAGCAAAAAGCGCCCCGCAAAGATACGGCAGCGCTTTTTGTTGGTGTCTCAAATTCTTATCTAGTGAATAAAGTTATACCGATGAACCTCTGACATTGGGATGACCCGGTGAGTCACAATGTTATAGCCAGCATAGTTCATGTCGCTGATATAGATATTCTGCGCATCAACCCGCTCAACCATTCCCACGTGGCCAAGGCCATAGCCACCCCAGGTGGTCTGGAAAATCGCACCAGGTGTCGGATTATTGTCAACCAAGAAACCAGCTGACCGAGCGCTATTCGCCCAAGAGGTTGCATTACCCCAGAAGCTACCAATCGGCCGTCCAAGCTCAGCTCGACGCTCATAGACATACCAGGTACAGTTGCCCGGTGCATAGCGGTTGCCGACTGATGCATTATAATACGGATTACCATAGGTACTACCACCGCCCGACTGTGCCGACGGAGAGCCATTGCCACTACGTGAGCGCCCTCCACGTGGCGCAGTGTAGCCAGGCCGCTCGTTCTCTGGTAGTTCAGCTCCTGGCAACACAATTCGTGTATCTTTCGCCAACGCAATACCATTCGTCAGGTCATTATAGAGCGTCACCCGCTCAGCATTGACTTTGTATTTTTCGGCAATCTTCTCTATTGTATCGCCATCTTTAATCGTATAGACAACACCATCAACCATTGGGATCACCAATGTCTTACCTGGCTCAACTGCATCAGAGGTCATATTATTTGCCCAACGAATCGTCTGTGCTGACACCTTGAACTGCTTGGCAATACTCTCGATCGTGTCGCCAGACTTAGTGACGTAATTCTTGAGGCCGCGACCAGCCGAAGTCTCAGGCTGAATAATCTGTGGTTTGGTGATCACACCACTATCGTTCTGGGCCAACTCTTTCTTGACCGTCAAGGTGGTAGTCGCTTCTCGCAAGTTGCCAGAAGCTGGGAGATTTGTCGTCTCGGCCAAATTAGTCACCACATTCGCGGCAGTTAGCTGGTCAACCGATATTTTACCTGCATCCTGAGATGAAGTATTGCTTGACGTCGCGACTGCCTGTGAAGCCGACACAGTGTCTGACTGGACGGCAACGTTGTTGCTCCCTTGATTACTCAAAGTTAAGAATGAGACGGCGAGTAGGAAAACGCCGCTATATGCCAGCAAGGCACGCTTATGAAAAAGTTTGCTTACCTTCTTCGTTGATGATTGGTTACGAATACTCTGCTCCTTGCACCAGATGTTACCATCAGTGCGTGCTACCATACGCTGTCTTTCTTCTCGCTCTAGAACAGGACGCGTGTCGACCTAATATTAGTGATATTATATATTGCTAGAATTAGTTATACTGCGTCCGTACGACAATTCTGGTAGGTTCCTCACATGCTATGACCAACATAGCACCAATATGTGAACTTCTTTTATTGTACTAAACATTGACAATTATGTCAATGTATTTTTTAGAACAAACTACCTGTCAAGGGAGAAGGCATTTTTTGGCACAATGAGCTTTGACATTAGCTTGATGATCCGCCTCAGTCTTACCGAAATAAGTCACGTCGTCATCACCGCTAATAAAGTAGAGATTGTCGGTGGCAGCGGGATCAGCGACTGCATTCAGTGCGCTCAGACCAGGCACAGCGATCGGCCCTGGCGGCAAGCCCTTGTGGAGCCGCGTATTGTACGGTGAATTCAACGTGTGGTCACGTGCGACACCTGCCTTATCTGCGGCGTAATGGTACGTCACGTCAGACCCAAGCGGTATATCTTTCTTCAAGCGATTATAAAACACACTGGCAATCTGCCGCTGATCTTCACAGACTGTCACCCCAGCACCACAACCTTTCGATTCTTTCTGAACAATCGAGGCCAGAGTAATACCCTGGTACAGCGTCAACCCTCGGCTTGCGAACTTTCTCTCTAGGTCATACTTGGTCACAATCTGAGAAAAATGTGTCACTGCTCGCTGCAGCACTTGCTGCGCCGAGGCGTCAGACGATATTGAATAGGTCTCGCCATAGATATAGCCCTCTAAACCGGCACCAGCTGGCCGACCTGCCAACGCTGCACCAGTATACTCTGCCCGAAAAGCCTGCTGGATCTGCTCATCGCTAAAACCAGCCTTCTTGAGGACTGAAGCGACAGTTGTTGTGCGACCGCTGGTAGCCTTGGTGTCAAGTGTGGCCCCTGGATAGAACGTGACCGACATCATCTCTGCTTGGCCACCCGTCAAGTGCCGGACAATTTCTGGTAGAGACTGGCTTGGTTTAATACTATATGTGCCCGCCTGGAAGGCATGTGCGCCGCTCAGCCGGACAACCACCGAGAAAGCGAACGCGCTACGGATTAGCTGCTTTTGCTCTAGCGTTTTGGCGAGCTGATTCGTCGTCATACCCTTTTCGATCGTCACTTGAACTGACTGCTGTTTGTTCGGATCAACCGGCTGCAGCATCTGCCGGTACCAAATAGCCGCGATTATTACACCTAGAATAAGCACAGACATAACAATCATTACACCGGTTAGCCATCGTTTTTTTCGAATTTTCACTCCATAGCCTCCAAATAATCCTGCAAAATTATACTTGCTGCCTCAGCATCGATATCACCCTTATGTGCGACCGCCTGACCAAGACGCTGCCTCGCCTGAACGCTTGTCAACGATTCATCTTGATAATTAATCGCAATATTAAGCTCCAGCTCACGTAGCCTTCTCGTAAATTGTACCACAAATTCAGTTTGCTGTGTTGGCTGGCCAGATTGATTACGTGGATACCCGACAATAACTCGCGAGATGTGGTGGCGCAGTATAATCTCTGCCAAATGCATCATCACCTGGTCGTCATTTTCGACCCAACCAAATGGCACAGCGATCCGTACCTGGTTGTCAGCCATAGCGAGGCCAATTCGCTTCTCCCCAACATCGAGCGCCAAAAAATTCTTAGCTCGCATTTTTTAGCTTGAACTCGACGTTTATTCGTTTCGTATCATTCGGCACCTTATGCACCCAGAAGGGCCAGAATTTTGTGTCAACATCTTCAACGCCATCGATCGATTCCAAGCTTGACTGAATATCGCCATAGCTACGGCCCTTTGCCTGGTCTTTGACTTTAGTCTCGTCGATCGTTGGGCCGACTGAGGCCTTTGTCGCCAGATTGACTGTGTAGTTACCACCACTCTCAGCGAATTGTGAAAACTTAGTATCATTGACGCCATCTTTATAGATCTTTTGTGACTTCTTCCCCTTCAGCTCATTCTCGACGCTACCGACTAGGTACTTCTTGAGCTCTGTTTTGTCTACTGCAAACATCGAGGCCAACCGAGTTGCCTTAAGCGTGACCGGACCATTCGCTTCATTGTCGACTGCCACACTCGGAGTCATACCACGCAGCTGCTCTGCATAGCTTTCTTTTATAACAACCGCTGAACTACCAAACGAGCTGCTGAGTTTCGCCTGTGCTGACGTATCTTTTTGCTCTTTGAGGCGCTCGCTCGCTTTGGCGACATCCTCGCTACTCACTACCGTGACGTCTCGGCTACTGCCGCCAGACATGTTCGTCCCTTGTGCGCTGATGCCATCGATACTCGACTGGTAGCGGCGCTCTGATAAGTTATACTCATCGCCGATCTTGGTTGCCACCACCTTGACTGATGCCCCACTCTGGACAAGCCCACCGGGGCCGACACTAGTGCCACTCAGGGTCGCTGACTCCGTGCTCACAAAGGTATAATCACCAGCCGAGAAAGCCGTACCCGCTGGCACGCTGATCGGTGTACTAGAAATCGACGTACGAGATAGCCGCATGGTGCCACTGGCTTTCTCGCCCACTCGTTTCTTGCCGGTAGGTGTAAAATCAACCGACACATCGTGCTTTTGCTCTTGGTAGAGTGCTTTGATGACGCGCGATTGGGTGTCGGTCGCCCCTTCGAGCTTGAGCGCGACATTATTGTTAATCGATAACGAAGTGGTCTTGGCAGTAATCACGACTGTGGCACGCGGTGCAAACCAAATCGCCCAGATAAGGAAAATCAGCAGCGCCAACACGCCGCCGCCGATCAACAACATCTTCTTGCGAAACAGGTTGAAGTTCGGAACTTTTGGTGTGTTCTTTTTGGCCGGTGTGGCCGGCTTTTTGTCGCTCGCGGAAGGAGTAGCAGAGGCCGCTGGAGCTGATTTTGGACGATCAGCGTCAGCCGCAGATGCCGGATCAACTAGCTCACGACCGTCAATAATATCATCATCGCCATCAACCTTTAGAGCCGGTACTTCAGCAACTTCTGGTTTGGTCTGTAAGTTTTTTGCCACTGGGATACGAGCTGCTGCTGCCAACCCAGCCAGCGCGCTATCGCCGGTAATCAATACTAAGCGCTTATCGACATCACCGGCTGCCCGGGTCAGTAGCCGCATGGTCACCGCACTTTGTAGCACACCAATCCGTTTCGGCGGTACCAGAGCAACGATTCGCTCTTTGGCTGATTTGATTTTGCCGACAATCGTCGTGATATCGTCGTCGACATCGATGTAAATGACGTCTTTTTTCATCGTATAAATTTATCTTATATCTTTAACAACCGATTAACTTTCTCCATAAGACTGCGCCCATCCTGACTCCCCACCATTGTATCATGGCCGACCCGCAAAAGGCCCATGGCGGTGATAAACGTATGATCAGTAATATCGCCTGTCGAATCAGTAATACCGATCACATCAGTTGGTTTAATATGCTGGACAGTCGGCCGCTTGGTAAATGGTAAATCTTTGTACCATGGCCGCTCCGAAAGTGCTGTCACTAGCTTTTTGAGGCTTGCGCCACCGCCACACAGTAAAATCCTGTTCGGCAAATGATCGACGCTGTCAAATTCACTCAGCGCTAACTCTACCCCAGCAATCCAAACTTCGAGCGTTTTATCGATCGCTTCTTCTAGCTTTTTCTTCACTGATGGTTTGATGTATTCATAGTCAGCATTCAGTTTCAGTTTTTCGGCGTCTTTATGGCTCAGCTCCAAGTCACTCGCAATCATCTTAGTGAAGCTACGCCCACCAATACCGAACATCTTTGTCCCCTCGACACCGCCGTCATTCACCACTGCGATATCGGTGGTACCGCCACCAACATCAGCCAGAATAGCTGTAAAACTACTGTTAGCGTCTGTACCGAGAACACTGCGACTCACCGCAAATGGCTCGGCTGCCACAGCAATCAGATCAAGTGCCAACTCGTCGGCCACCTTTTCTAGAGCACCAATATGTACCATCGGCGCAAAAGCTGTATAAATCTGCACTGCCACATCTCGCCCCTGAAAGCCAATCGGGTTACTGACTTTGTAGCCATCTATATGAATGCTAACCAACGCTGAGTTTACTAATTTCACCTCAACGTCTTCACTGCCAGTCTCCAGAGCGATCTGGGCTTGCGCCTTGCCTTGGGCCCGCTCCTGAACTTTTTCGATGATAAATTCCATCTCGGCAACATCAAGCGGTTTATCTGGCTGTGGCCGGCGGTAACGAATAGTGTTTGTCACACCTTTGACAAGTTCACCAGCGATACCGATCACCACCCGCTTTGCCTGCACGCCAGATTTATCCTCAGCTTCAGACAAAGCGGCCTCACAATTCGCCACAACGCCGCTGATATCAGCGATTGCCCCCTGATACATATCGCCTAAATTTTGCTGGGATCGGCCCACCCCAACTATGTCAATTTCATCATTATGGACCCGCGCGATTAAAGCTTTGATATATTCCGTACCGATATCAAGACCAACCAGGTACTCAGTGTCTACCGCGTCTTTCTTCTTGAGGATTTTATCAAAAACCATAGACAAACCTTATTATATACTACTTTTGCTTATCTGTGCCAATTTTGCTAAAAAATAATTGGTTTTATGAGCGGAGGACGGCCTTGATCCGGCGGATACCGGCCGAGCTCGACTCTTCCTTGGTGATTTTGAAGCGCATGCCACCTTCGGCCAAGACGCCAGTGTGCTCGACGTGTGGCCCCCCGCACACTTCGAAGCTCACGCGCTCATCACCTTCGCCGATAGAATAGACCTTGACGGTGTCGCCGTAGCGCTCACCAAAGGCACCGATTGCACCGAGCTTCAGTGCTTCATCGGTTGGGTAGACGGCAAAGCTCACAGGCAAGTCTGCCTCGATCCAGGCATTGACTTGGTCTTCCACTGCTTGCTTCTCCTCTGGGGTGAGCTTATCGTGATTGAAGTCGAAGCGCAGGCGTTGAGCGGTGATGTTGCTGCCATGCTGCTGCAAATCTGGTGCTTTCAATACCATGCGTAGCGCTGCCCCGAGCAGGTGTGTTGCCGTGTGATACTTGAGATGAATTGGGTCGTGACCTTCCAGCCCACCACTAAACTGCCCTTTGCGCGCCGTTTTGGAGCGCTGGCGCTGCTCGGCCATTTTGGCGTCAAATTCTGCCCGCCAGTCTTCAGAGAGTGCAATCCCTTGCTTGTATGCCTCCTCTGTACTGAGCTCTACCGGGAAGCCAAAGGTATCATACAGCGTAAATAATTCCGCGCCAGTCAGGCCGTCTGCGACATACTGCTGCATCTGCTTGAGCCCCTTGCGCAGCGTCTGCCGGAAGGCTTTTTCTTCCTTGGCGAGCACGGCGATAATCTGTTCGCGCGCTGCTTTGACCTCTGGGAAGTCTGCCTCGTATAGGTCGGCAATCACCGGCACCACTGCTTCAAGAAAGTTCTGCTCGATGCCAAGGTCGAAGCTGTAGCGGATAGCCCGTCGCAAGAGGCGGCGCATCACATAGCCCTGCTCCTTGTTGCTTGGGACGCAGCCATCGACCGCCATGAAGGTGGCCGCTCGCAGGTGGTCGGCAATTACCCGCATACTCTCGGTGTGCGAAGTATAGCGCTTGCCACTAAGCTGCTCAAGCTTACTGATAATAGGCCACATCAGGCTAATCTTAAAGACATCGGGGTCGTTATTGGCCGCAGCCGCAATGCGCTCCAGGCCAGAGCCGTGGTCGATATTCGGCTTATCTAGTGGAACAAACTGTCCCTCGGCTACCTTCTTGTATGCCATAAAGACGTTGTTGCCGATCTCCATAAAGCGCCCGCAGTCGCAGTTAGGATGGCAGTGCTCACCAAACTTCGGGTCGTGCTCGATGAAGTCAAACTCATAAAACATCTCGCTATCGGGCCCGCATGGGTCACCGACTGGTGTCGTCTCGGGTCCGCCGTTGCGACTCCACCAGTTTTTGCTGCCGTCATAGTAGAAGATGCGCTCACCTGGCTGGATGCCACGGGCTGCGCCGCGCTCTTCGCTGCCGATGTCAGCACTCTTCGCTTCGATCCCCTTTTCGGCAAATTTCTGCCGCCACAGCTCGGCTGCTTCGGTGTCTTTGGCAATGTTATACTCAGGCGCACCAATGAAACACGTTACATACAGGCGATTTGGGTCGAGCCCCACCACCTCGGTGAGGAATGTCCACATCCAGCCGATCTGCTCTTGCTTAAAGTAGTCGCCCAAGCTCCAATTGCCGAGCATCTCAAAGAAGGTAGTGTGGCGGTTATCGCCAATATCGTCGATATCTTGAGCGCGCAGGCACGTCTGCGAGTCGGCGATGCGCTTACCCTGTGGGTGTGCCTCGCCCAGCAGGTATGGGATCATCGGCTGCATACCCGCACCAGTAAAGAGCGTTGTCGGGTCGTCAGTCAGGATCAGCGGTGCCCGCTTGACAATAGCGTGGCCTTGTTTTTGATAAAATTCGAGGTATTTATTGCGGACATCTTGAGCGTTCATAGGCGGTATTATACCACACCGCCCTCAAGCACGCCGAGCGCCCCTCTGATTGTGGCGATGAAACTACTGATGAACACCCAGCGCGGCAAGAGAATCTCACCGCAGCAGTTCACACTCCAAACCACTCAAAAACCACCGCCAAAAGTAATCTTTCGCGGTGGTTTGAGTAAGAATCTTCTCGCTGGTAGCTCTCAGTCCAGAAGGCGACTACTCAGTCGCTTCCTTTGGCTGATTCTTGCGAAGCTTCTCTGGGTGACGAATTGCCCTTTGGGTGTCGGTCGTTGGCTGTTTCACCCATTTCGGAAGAGTAATTTTGGCCTCTTTGAAGAGCTTGACTACCCGTGGTGTTGGCTGCGCTCCGTTATCAAGATAGCGCTGAGCGAGCTCCTGCTGAATACGAGTTTCTTTTGTGTGAGGGTTGTAGCTACCAACATAGGCGACCACACGGCCACTCGAGGGATGGCGGTGCGCTTCTTGCACAGCCAGACGATACACCGGGTATCCCTTACGTCCCAAACGTTGCAGACGAATTGCGAGCATAAACGTTACTTATTCCTTCTTTTAATTACTGCTAGATTTTGCTCCGTCCAGTGTACACTATTTTTGATAACTCGTCAATCAGTTGCACACAATCCCGCCACCGAGGACGACCTCTCCATCATAGAGGACGGCTGATTGGCCAGGACTGACCGCTCGCTGCGGCTCAGTCAGTGTCAAGATCGCGTCTGCCCCACGCGGCCTGATGACCGCCTCGACAAGCGGACCACGATGTCGCAGACGAGCTGTTACGTGGCGCTCTTCTGCCGACTCAGACGAAATCCAGTGTACGTCGCCCAGGGTGAATTCAGTCCGCCACAGTTCAGGGCTGCTCAACCGCTGCGAAACATATACTTCGTTTTTTGCCATATCTTTGCCTACCACATAGTATGGTAGACCACCACCGACATGCAGACCGTGCCGCTGCCCCAGTGTATAGAAAATTGCCCCATCGTGCTGGCCGATCACCTGGCGAGTCTGTGTATCGACAATATCACCTGGCCGCGCCTGAACATACTCCGACAAGAACTCGCGAATACCAACCTGGCCAACAAAGCAAATACCCATTGACTCCTTTTTGTCTGCCGTCCACAGGCCACGCTGCGTGGCCATTTGACGTACCTCAGCCTTTGTAAACTCACCCAGCGGAAAGAGAGTCTTTGCCAGCGCCTCAGACGTCACGCGGTAGAGAAAATAAGTTTGATCTTTGGTGTCGTCGCGAGCTCGCAGCAATTTCGCTGATGACTCCAAAAAACCTTCAGGGGGAGACTGAGCGGTAGAATTTGCAGGATGTGTCACCCGGGCATAATGCCCCGTCGCAATATATTCCGCTCCCGCCGCCAGCGCTGCCTGCAAGAATAATTTGAATTTTACTTCTTGGTTGCACATCACATCCGGGTTTGGCGTCCGGCCCGCTTGGTACTCACGGATCATATAATCGACGACGTTTTGCTTGTACTGTCGCTGAAAATCAAACACTCGAAAATCAATACCCAATCCGACTGCCACTCGCTTCGCATCGGCGACATCATCCGCCCACGGGCAATGCATACCCGGTAAATCTTCTGACCAGTTTTTCATATACACGCCAGTCACCTCATGCCCCTGCTCGACTAATAAGGCTGCCGCAACAGATGAGTCGACACCGCCCGACATACCCACATACACTCGCGCCATCAGCGTGACACCCCCATCGCAAATAAGCTGATCCGAATAAGCTCACCGCCCGCCAACCACCAGCCAACCGGTGTCAGCCACCACAGTTTTCGCCAATGACTATCAGTCGCGACTGGATGCGACCGGACAGCAACACCAGGAAGCCGCGATGAAAACTCCAGCTGAGCTCGCCGCATATGGTAGCCACTGGTCACTAAAACTACATCAGTAATATGATGATGTGCAAGTAATTGCCGCACTTCGACAGCATTTTGCTGCGTTGTCTCGGATTGCTCATCGACCATGATAGCCGACTGCGGTACACCAGCAGCCACTGCCTGCCGGCGCATGGCCGCTGCATTGGACGGGCCAGATTTATCGGCTGCCGCACCGGACATGATCAAATATGGCGCCCAGCTATCGCCAAACAGGCGAATCGCCTCATCCGTCCGAGCTGCCGTATCGCCGCCACTGACCACAATAATTGCCCCTGCTTTCCGGCAGGGCCCACTGTCGGTCGGCATCCGACACTTTGCCAAATCATCTGGCTGCAAATAGCTACCTATCGCCCAAATTACCCCAATAAGCACCACACCGGTGACTGTCAAAAACCGTATCACCGCTGCCGCTCCTGCTCAGTATGGACCGCCTGAATAATCCACCAGGCTGCTTGCTGGATTTGACCATCAGTATTCAGTCGACCAAGCGTCAACCGCAAGCTGCCATCGATCTGTGTGCTGCTAAGCCCAATCGCTTCAAGAACGTGAGAGCGGGTACCGGCGTTTGCAGCACAGGCGCTACCAGTAGCTACGAGCACATTATGCGCCTCAAGCCAAAACACCAGCCGCTCAGCATCAATCCCCGGGAACGACACGTGTAAAAAATTCACCAGGCTCTTTTTCAAATCAGTCGACAGCAGCATGTCTGGAAAAGCTCGCTGCAACCGTTCGACCAACGCCTGGCGCAGCTGCTGCAATCGCCGCACTTCATTCTTGCGCCGCTTGGCTGCCAGTTGCAGCGCTGTCATAAAGCCAATCACCCCTGCGACGTTTTCGGTACCACTCCTCAGGCCACCCTCTTGGCCGCCCCCAATAATAGCCGGCTGCAGCCGAACCCCCGGGCGGACCCACAGCAGGCCGACCTGCTTTGGGCCGTACACCTTCGCGGCAGAGAGCGTCAATAAATCGACCCCGAGCCGCTTAATTTTGATATCAAGCAGTGCTGCCGCCTGCGAAGCATCGGTATGAAATACGAGTGGCGTAGTGCTACCCTGAGCCTGCCGCCGCTGCCGCTCAGCCTGCACCACCCGCGCGATCTCTTCAATTGGCTGGATTACTCCTAATTCATGATTGGCCAGCGCAACTGACACGAACGATGTTGTAGGCGTCAAGGACGCTGCAACTGCTGCAGCAGTGATATGACCCTGCTGATCTGGCTGTATAATACTCGGCGAAGTGTGTCGGCCAGCAGCTGCCAGCACCGATGGATGCTCAATTGCACTGACCGCGCATTGCCCCTCGCCGGCCGCCTGCAGTGCCAAGTTGACCGACTCAGTCGCCCCAGCAGTCATCACCAGTTCATCCGCCACCACACCAAGTAATTGGGCCAGCTGCCCCTTGGCCTGCCGGTACTGCTGCTTCACCCGAACAGCCGGCGCATAGGGGCTTGATGGATTAAAAAAATCTCGCGAAAAATACGGCTCCATAGCCGCTACCACAAGCGGATCAACCGGTGTGGCCGCCGCATGGTCAAGGTATATTATGTCCTGATTCACTATATCTATTATATCATCTCGGGCTTATTTGGCTAGATGAGCCGACCGGTCTCTGGGTCTCGATTATAAATCTGGCGAGCAACTTTTTCGTAGTATTCTTTGACTGCCAAAACAAAGTTTTGTAGCTCTTCACCCTCGAGGTAGTTGTACTGATAATTTGGCTGGACCTTCAGAATACCTTTTTCTTGCACCTCGTAGCGAGTCGTCAGAGAGTCTTTATGACCATCTTCGCAAATAAACTCCTCATACCAAATCCACGTTTGTGGATTAAGATTAAAAAACTCCCGCCGCGTCACATGAGATGGCTTATCGCCAAAGATAGAGGCGCCGATTTGGCTCTCTAGCTGAATAAGTTCGCGCTCGGTCATCGTCCGGAGTGGCCGATCCTTTTTCTTTAGACGCGCCAACGGCGACGCCCCATCGGCGGTAAAGACTAGCTGGACTGCTTTCTTAAAGATATTTGGCATAGACACCTCTAGGCGGCCGGGCCAAACTTGTCTGGACTGAGAGGCTCCTTCTGACCAGGAGCGAGAGGTGGTTTCTTGTCGTCCCCGATAGCAGCTTTACGAATCGCATCAAGTAACTCACCTGTTCGCCTAGCATACTCAATAGAGTCCTCGACTTCTTTTCTCTCTTTTGTATTTGTAGGTTGTGAGTTCTCTCGCACGCCAGGAGCCACAGCGGTCACCTCTTCCCCTGTGCCCACAAAAGGAGTGGTATCAAATGATTTTTTTAGCCTTGGCGTCATCTCGTAACCCATATTTTACTCCTTTTCGTGCGTGGTTATGTGTGATTTAAATGAAACAGTGTGCGGGCCGTCGCAGTTGTCATCACGGCAAGCTGCTCGATTGGCAATTGCCACTGAGCTGCCCAATATTCAGCAATGATACGTACGTACCCTGGCTCGTTTAGCTTACCACGAAACGGTTTTGGTGTCAAGAAGGGAGCATCTGTCTCAAATATGACCGTTTCAGGCGACAAGCTCCGATATAGCTCCAGCTGGTTGGGGTCTTTGGTAAAAGTACTGATGCCATTCAGGCCGACTAACAGCCCACGCGCCAGTCCCTTCTCTAGATTGGTTGTCGTATCAGTGAAGCTGTGGAGTACCCCTCGCACCCCGCGGAAATTATCAAAAATCGGCCAAAAATCATCCCAGACAGACACCTGACCAGCCACACCATCGCGCACATGAAAGCTAATCGGCACATTATAGTCAACAGCCAGCTGGATTTGTGCCTCCAAGGCTGCAATCTGCACCTGGCGCGGGCTATGATTATAATAATAGTCCAGGCCAATCTCGCCAATCGCTACAATCGGCGAATCGTCAGGTGTCGCCTGCTCGAGCAATGCTGCGATCCCCGACCAACCATGGCTCGCCTCATGAGGATGAACACCGACTGCCGCCCAAGTCGCCGAGTGGGTCGCTGCAAAAGCAACCGCTTGCTGGCTACTTCGCTGATCTGTGCCAACACAGATCATACCGACACCAGCATCAAGTGCCCGCTGATATATCGCCTGCTGCTGCACCGGATCTGGATAGAATTCTGTGTCATGCAGATGGCAGTGAGAGTCAATCAGCTGAAGTGTAGTCGCAGCTGCTGGCACGATCACCTCTGCTGTGCTGCCTGCGGGCGAGCAGTGTGAAGGTAAATTTTCGGAAACAGCGGTGCAACATCAGCGGCGATCACTCCAGTCTGGAAAATGTAGCGAATCCGCTCGGCAGTCGTTGGTAGAAACGGTGTCAGCAGATCGGCCACCTGCAGCAGCGTGCCACAAGCATGCGCTAATATCTCTGCCAGGTGTACCTCAGCCTCGGGGTCAGTGTCGCGTCGCTTGGCAACGTGCCATGGCTGAACTCGCTCAATGTATTGGTTCAGCGAGCGGACGATCAGCCATACTTCATCCAGCGCTCGATCAAACTCAAACCGCTCCATAGCCGCTCGGTATGGCCCCATATCATGCTTGGATTGCGGCGCGTCACCGATGACCCCAGCTTGATAATTCTGAACCATCTTCGCAACTCGCTGCACCAGATTGCCCAAGTCGTTGCCCAACTCGCCATTATAGGCTGCTTCAAACTTCTCCCAGGTGAAATCACCATCATCTTGAGTCGGCACATGGCGCAAAAAATAATAGCGGAATGCATCGACACCATAATGCGGCACGATATCCATCGGGCCGACACCATTGCCCAGGCTCTTGCTCATCTTAGTGCCGCCGACATTGATAAAGCCATGCACCAACAACGCCTTGGGCAGCGGTAAATCGAGCGCCAGTAGCATCGCGGGCCAAATCCCCGCATGAAACCGCAAGATATCCTTACCGATCACCTGCACATCAGCTGGCCAAAAGGCTTGCCACTCCTGCGGCCGATCCGGATAGCCAATCACCGTGATGTAATTACTCAGTGCGTCCAGCCAGACATACATCACTTGACTGTCGTCACCTGGCACTGGGATACCCCAGCTCAAATTCTTCCGGGGCCGCGATATCGAGACATCCTGCAGACCGTCTTTCATCAGCTCGAGGAATTCTTTTTTGCGAAACTCTGGGATGATTTTCATCTTGCCAGACTCGATCGCTCGGCGAACCTGCTCAGAAAAGGCGCTGGTCTTAAAGTAGTAGTTCTCTTCGCTAAGCCGCTGGTATGGTGTTTGGTGATCTGGGCAAATACCGTTATTGGCGGCAGCTTCTTTGTCAGTGACAAACGCTTCACACCCCTGGCAATACCAGCCTTCATAGCTCCCTTTGTAGATGTAGCCACCGTGCGCTAATCGCTGCCAAATATACTGCACTGCTGCCGTGTGGTGGGTATCGGTTGTCCGAATAAAATCAGTTGCTGAAATCGTGAGCTTATTGATCAGCTCCTTAAAATTGCCATGCATCTGATCGACATAGCCCTGAGGGGTCAGACCGCTATCTGCTGCTTTTGTGGCGATCTTATTGCCGTGCTCATCGACCCCCGTCTGAAACCGCACCTGTCGGCCATTCTGCCGAGCATAGCGAGCCCAGACATCTGCCAACATATAGTCCATAGCGTGGCCAATATGTGGCTGACCGTTGACATAAGGAATCGCAGTGGTGATATAAGCATGCTGTTTGGTCATGACATACATTATATCATCCCTTTGAAAAAACCGCGCATCAAGGAGACATCATCGCATAGCCGCAACGACAGCAACCCTACCGCTGATATCGCCAGATGAGTGCGAGAAATAACCTGGGTCATCCGCCGTATCGACTGGTGAGATGAAAATATTATCAGTCAAAACACCTGATTGCATAGCCAATGAACGATTATACCCCTGCATATCCAAATATATTCCTTCATCTGTGTGGCGGCAGAAATTGCGCCAACTAGCCTCATTCATATGGGCAAAATAATCCATGCGGTAATTATCTTGCGTGACACTTGGCGACATCCAAATCAATAAATCCTTCGCCTGGCTACCCCGTATCACAAAATACTGCACTGCCCGTACCATTAACTGTGCGACTGTTGAGTGCCTGCCAAGGTGCGCCAGCATAAGGGCGGGGCGTTGTGGATCATATATCACTGTCGCGATGCAATCTGCCACCGGTAAAAATAGGCCGACACCAGCCGTCTCAGTGTAGAGTGCATCAGCAAAAATTCCTTCGTGATTATGCTGAGTTGTATCAGTTTCATCGACCTCGGCGATGACATCAAATGTCTGCGCTTGATTATATGAAATCACCTGATACACAACATCCTGATACCGCACGCCGGCACACCGGCAAAACACCTGCCGATTATCTACTACGTCAGCTGCGTGGCGGCCACGAGTGCGGTCAAGCATCGTGCCATCGTTCTTTGATGAGACCGCCGCCAGTAAATCAGCCGGAAAACAGGTTGGCTGATCATGCGCAATCATCGCAGGCGCCACCCTTGTAGCAGCCGCTGCCAATCCTCAATTGCTAAGTCTTCAGCCCGAGCATCAGGTGAAATTGCGGCATAAGACAACAGCTGCTCAGTGGCATTTTTGGTGAGCTGCAAACCACCACTCAGACTAGAGCGCAGCTTTTTACGCTTGGCAGAGAACCCCGCCTTGATAATCCGAAAGAACTCTTTTTGATCTTCTGATGCGACCAACGGTACGCGCTGCCTACGCAATACCACCACTTGCGAATCAACTTTTGGCGGTGGTGTAAAAAACTGCCGCGGCACGATAACACCCAGTTCTACCTCAGCAAAAATCTGGGCACCCAGTGCTAGCATACTCATCTCACCCGGACCGGCCGCCATCCGCTCCGCAACCTCCTTCTGCACCAGCAGTACCGCCAGGTCTGGTGTGTTCTCTGCCGTAAGCAGCTTCTCAATAATCTTACCCGTGATATAGTAGGGGACATTGGCGACTACTTTGTAGTCACGCGGTAGCTGGTTCAAGTCAAACTGCAAGATATCCTGGTGCACTACTGTCAAATTTTTACCAGGAAACTGACCGGGTAGTTTCTGCGCTAAGTCAATATCAAACTCTACCGCCGTGACCGCGCCGGCTCGCGCCAGTAAGCGGCTAGTCAACGTACCGAGTCCGGGGCCGATCTCTAGCACCGTATCATCGACAGTCAGCTCCGCTGCCTCAGCAATATCTGCCAAAATATCTGGATCTTTCAGCCAGTGTTGGCCAAGCGACTTTTTCGGCCCCGACTGCGGTGGCCGTGACCGCCGCCTATGCTGTTGTGGTGTCTTATGGCGAGCACTGCGGCGCGCGGCTATATCAGGCGTTCTCGCACGTGGTGACTTCATTTACCGCCCGTCTCCGTTCGTCCAATCAGTTGCTAAATCAAACCCATGTGGGTGCTTGGCTGCAAAACCACCGGTGTCGTAAACCTTGCCAGGGCCCATGCTAGTTTCTACCACCGAGCAACGTGGATAATTACCATAATGCGCCGCCACCAAGATATAGCCGTCCTTATCCACCTTGGCGCCGTCTGCTCGCACCGTATAGCTACTGCCACCACAGGCCCGCGCCACGACGTTCATCGGTAAATCATAATACGTTTCACGGTGGGCCACCCCTTTGGAGTCAGTGAAGGTCTGCGTACCTTTACCTTTAGTCAGCGGGTTTTTCGGCTGCGCACCGACCAGCTCTTTTTGCGGCGTCGCGGTTGTCAACACTGTCTCACTGATCAGCTGGCGCGCTACTTCTGCACCATCTTGCAAGCGCACTACAAAGACACGCCGTCGCTTCCCTTTGCGACCCTCTTCGACCACTTGCCGCCAACCGATCGGCTTGGTAGAATCGCGTTGCTGTTGGCGCGGAAAGTCAATCTCTTCTTCAACAGTGATCGTCCGCTGCGGCGAGCGCTGCACCACCATAGTCAGCCGCGGACCATCGGTCAGGAGCTGCTTGGTCGGCGTGAACCTGATCGAATCCTCTGGGTAGAGCGTCAGGCCGGCTGCCTGAGCGATCCGGCTTGGCGATTGCTCGGCTGTGGTAATTTGAATCCGCCGCTCACCATCAATCACAGTGATCGGCTGCGCCCGATAAATAGTGATGTAGTTTGTGCCGTTCTTCAATACACTATCGGCGTGAGGTTCGACCTTATCATGACGCTGGTCAATCGTGACGGCCATCGCTTGTAGGGCCTGCCGAACAGTACGTGACCTCGTGATAATCGTCTTCTGCACACCGCGATCACGCATGACCACGACGCGCTCAGCCGCCGTATGAGTACCCTGTGCCTGTGCTTGCTGAGCGAGCAACACGCCGCAACTGATGCCAACTAGACTAAGGCCTACTGCCACACATTCTTGTATTTTCATGGTGAACTAGTGTCCTGATTATAGCACGGAAACCGCCTTCGGTAATACCCTAGTACCAACCTCGCGATTTGCTATGAGCGACTGCCTTCTCCCATGAGCCATAGCGGCCCATCACATAACCGTGCATCCAGTTTAGCGAGTTAATTGGGTCCAATGGATTACCTGGCACCTTATTACACGGAAGTGCCTGAGCCAAACCACAGGCCCCACTGGCATTGCGCGCATTCGGGTTCCAGCCGCTCTCTTTCTGAACCAACCACTCAGCATAGCCCCATTGATCACGCGGGATATTCGAGGCAGCCAGCCACTGATCTTTGCTGCCACCGCCATTGTACGATACTGCCGTCTTTGTACCGACGACTTCGACTTGCTTCTTCGGCTCCTTGGTCGTCACTGCCGCAATCTTCTTACGGCTCACTTCTTGGCCATTCTTCATCTCAATTTCATAAGTGACATTCTGCTTCCCCTTCTCACCTGGAGTCTTCACCTCATGATGGCTGGTCGGCTGGTCGGCATCTTGTACTTTTTCTGTTGCAAAATCAATATCCTCTTCGACAGTCACTGTTTGCTTGCCATTACGCCAGATTTCTACATGCATGCCAGAGGTAATTGGTGCCGTAGTCGATGCGGATATAGTGTCATCCGCCGCCAAAGTGATATTCTTTTCACGCAGGAAGGCCGCTACCGTGTCGGCCCGGGTGTGTACCTCTGCCGTTTTGCCATAGAGAGTCAATTTGACGACCTTGGAGCGAGTAATTTTCATCACCAAACTCGCACCATCAAGCGCGACATCGTCAGCTGCACCAAGTGTCACTTCGTCTTCGGGGTAGAGCGTCAAGCCAGCCGCCTGAGCGATCAGCCCTGGTGTCTGCTGAGCTGTCGTCACTTGCCGGCGGTGCGACCCATCCACGACCACAACCGGCCGAGCTCGGTAGATATTGACACTATATTTTGCGCCAATAAGCTCAGTATTCAACCCTGGCTCGACCACATCCCTCTCTTCGTCGACTGTGATCTTGGCTGCGTTCAGCGCATCGTGCAAGGTTCGAGCTTTGGTGACAATCGTTCGCTCGACCCCCTTATCATAAATATTGAGGAGATGCTCGCCATGAGCAGTCGATACCGGTGTAGACGACCGAGCCAAGGCACTGCCAACCAGAGGAAGGCCAGCGATACAGGCAACCAACAAGCCAAGTAAGGGAAGATATGTTCTTGACCGATGATGTATATAAAATTGCTTACTCATACATAAAGAGGTGTCATACACACTCACTTTTCTGTATTATATCAAATTTTTTCTAATCTGGCGAATTCGACGTTCAACTTCTTGGTTGTACCGCTGGTAAATTGCACGGTCACCGCTAAGCCATCGGTATCGACTACCTGCCCACTACCAAATTGTGGGCTCCGCACCATGTCGCCAACTGCCAAGCCGATATCATCTGAATAAAACGTTGGCTCTGGCGGCTGGGCTGGCTGGTCAACACCACGAGCCATCAACCCCATCTCACTCAAAAACCGTGAGGGCATATTATAGCCAATCTGACCAAACTGTGTCCGCGACTGCGCACAGGTCACTACCAGTACCTCACGAGCTCGAGTGATACCAACATAGCAAAGACGCCGCTCTTCCTCAATATCAGCTTCTTTCCCTTCTGCAAAAACCCGTGCGTGCGGCAATATCCCTTCTTCCAGCCCTGTGAGGAATACCACCGGAAACTCCAACCCTTTGGCTGCGTGCAGCGTCATCAGCGTCACTTGTTGATCAGCCGCAGTGTCACTTGCCGACATCAACGCCATCTCCTCGAGAAAACTGGCGACATCAGCATACGCTTTCGCTTCAGCGATCAGCACGCCAACATTTTCTTGACGCTCCTCGGCTTGGGGGCTGCCATCTTTCAGATAGTTGTCGTACCCTGTTTTGATGATAATTTGTTCCAGCAAATCGGCTGGCGAACCGTCAAGATATTGCTGTAATTCTGACAACGTTTCACCAAGCTTCTGTAGCGCATGTCGAGCTCGGGTAGTTATGTCGGTCGCCTCCTCGGCCGCCTGTAATCCTGCGATAATATCGCGGTCGAACCGACTATTCCAGGCAAGGAATTTAGCGATACTCACCGCACCAATACCTCGCTTCGGCACCGCCACAACTCGCTGAAAACTCACTTGGTCACTCGGCTGGTACAATAACCGCGTATAGGCCAACAAATCTTTGACAACCGCCCGGTCCAGAAAACGAAGACCCCCGACAATCGCATAAGGAATATGTGCCTGCCGCAGCGACCGCTCGATTGCATAGCTCTGCGCATTTGTCCGGTACAAGACGGCGATATCACTATAGGCACGCCCCATGGCAGCTTGCCGCCGAATCTCCTGCGCGATCACCTCAGCTTCCTCGGCTTCACTATACAGCTGCCACAACTGTGGCTCGATGCCGCCGACCGCCTCGGTCCACAACTGTTTCTCTGCCTGGTGGGTATTGTGGCTAATCAGCGAGTTCGCTAGTTGCAAGATAGCCCCAGTTGAGCGATAGTTCTGCTCAAGCTTGATGATCGTCGCCCCGGGAAAATCTCGCTCAAAATGCAAAATATTAGTATAGTCAGCCCCTCGAAAACTATAAATTGACTGAGCATCATCACCAACTACACAAAGATTGCCGGCTGGGCCCACCAATAGCTTGATCAAGGCGTATTGCACCGCGTTGGTGTCTTGATATTCATCGATGAGTATATGCTCAAATTGCTGCTGCCACTTACGGCGGATATCTGGATGCTCACGCAGTAATTTGACCGTCGTACCGAGTAGATCATCAAAATCACACGCAACTGCCTGCGTCAATGCCGCCTCGTAAGCCATAAATATCCTGGCGACCTGCTGCTGGAGCGGCCCCTGGGCGGTATCGGCATATTCGCTGGCCGTAATAAGACTGTTTTTGGCCCGTGAAATCATCGCGGCAACTACCTTTGGTTTGATATCGCGCTCCGTTAGGCCGTCAGACTTCATAATTTGCTTGAGTAAACTCAGGCGATCATCTTCATCATAAATCACAAAGCGGCGACTCAGACCAATAGCCGGGCCATCCATCCTCAGTAAGCGTACACAGATACTGTGGAATGTCCCCGTCCATGGCATAAAACGTCGATCCTCAGCCTGCTCACCCAGCATGGTCGCCAGCCGCTGGCGCATTTCGCGCGCCGCCTTGTTGGTGAATGTCACCGCCAAGATGCGGCTCGGGAGGACACCACCAGCGATTAGTGTGGCAATCCGGTGTGTCAGGGTCTTCGTCTTCCCGCTACCAGCACCAGCCAAAATCAGCAAGGGCCCGTGGTCATGCTCAACTGCCTGCCGTTGCTGCGGGTTTAATTCGGCCAAAAAATCCATGACTCTATTTTAGCAAATAAAAGGCCAAAATACCGCCACCGATACCGATCGCCAAGAAAAGAATCACCAACAAAAAGGTCACCCAACCAGACCCCTTTCTCTCGTGATGAATGGCCACACCTGGCTGCTGCACTGCGACAGCTGCATTGAACATTGGCTCCGGCTCTGGCATAGCAAACTGGTCCTCTTGGTAGGATGATGACGCAGCAGGAGCCGCTGGAAGCGGTAATGAGCTTGTGTCAAAGGTCGCCGTATCAGCCGAGGCGGAAAACTTGGTTGGCACATCTGTCTCGAAACGGGCATCGACATCCGAGCCACTATACTCATCAAATCCCAGCGCTGCTGGTGAAGTGTCTTCTGGGTCGGCTGATTCAATTTCCATGACATCATGGCTTAGCTCGGGTGCGACACGCCCAGATGGGGTGATATCTTGTGGATTCGTATACTCGCTTGAGACAATATCCTCATAGGTGTCGTCATCGGCTGCCTCATCTTCAGAAGGTTCGGGTTGTGCTGGTAGCGGGTTAATCACCACTCCACCGGATCGAGACAGCGCAGGAGCGACTGCAGGCTGGTCAGGCTCTGGGATCATCACCGACTGGTCATCATAGGGCTGCGGAGACTGTGCAGGCTCGGGTTGTGCAGCTGCAGCGTCAGGACTACCTGGCGTCGCGGTAGCAGCTGGCTGATCACTGACATCTGAATGGGCGGCTGGTGAGCTGAGAGACATCTCCGGCTCGGCAGGAGGAGTCGTTGACTCATCATCAGCTGAGTCGGTAGGATGAAGGGTCACGCCAGTGCGTGAAACTGGCCGAGCAGTGCTGCCCATCATTGCGCTCGACGACGGATGGATCACGTCCATAAAACGACCAGACGACGGTGGCCGGCGGACAATGGTTGGTGTGTCAGCAGTTTTTTCTGAGCTATCTTGCGCCTCATCCTCACCAGACGGGGAGACTGACTGCACCGAGGGCTCGCGAGACCGAGAATGGTCTGCCTGCATATCGGCCATATCGGCGTGTGCGGTGTCTATGCCATCCTCGCGATCCTGTAACCCCTTGGCTTCTTTCAGCTCTTTCGCAGACGATAGATCGTCATCGCTCGGCGAAGCAATTGGCGAAACTTCGTCATAGTGCACTGGCTCAACGCGTGATACGGTAATGGGTTCGGCCTGATGATCTGACTCTTCTTGGTCCGCCAGTACTGCCCGTGGCGCCGCCTCCGATGCTGACACTTCGTCTGGTTCGTCGGAGTAGCGTGATCGAACTGGCACTGATTGCGCAGCGGTCTCCGCTGGTGTAGTCGTCGATTGAGACGCTGAATCTACAGCTGAGTCTACATCCGAGAAGGCGATCGGTGTATAATCCGTTGTTTTTGCGACATCGTTATCATCATGATACAACGGCTCAAACACCTCTGGCGACAGCGGCGCAGTTTCAGCGGCAGGCTCAAGCGGTGCCAGACCTGCTGCTATAGCTGAGCTCTCACTCTCGGGCTGAGATGGTTCTTCTGTCGCTGATGGTATCTCAGACTCAGGTGCCTCAACCATTGCCTCTGCAGTCGTCGATAGCTGCTCATCAATCGGCGGCTGTGTTGGCATGCCAACACCTGGCACGGTAGCACCCGATACCGACTGGTTAGCTGGCGCAAGAGGGTGATCGGCTGCTAGCTCAGATATTGAGGCCTGCTCATCGGCTGGGTGATCTGCAAGAGATTGATCAGCTTGACCCTGAGCCGCCGCCAGATAATCCGCAGCAGCATCGGTATCTGATAAGAAATCTGGCGCAGCGCCTTCATCGACAGTCGACACATTCTGATATGATGCTGGTTCAACTGACTCTGGTATATCGGCAGCAAATGGGCGAGGTGGCGCGAACGACTGATCGGTTGTTCGCTCATCGCCCGCCAACACCTGTGCGTCAGCTGGCTGATCGCTCGGCGATACCGACTGGTCAGCTGGTTGCGCGTACGAGAGAGAATCGTCGGCATCATTCGCTGGCAAACCCGTCGCTGATTGAGCTGATGGCATAGCGGCGTCTGCCGATAGTGGCGTCTGTGGGTGATGCGCTGCGAGGATCGTCGCAAGGTCAGCAATTGACTCGGTGTCAGGTGAGGTCGATGGGGCATCATGCTGATTCGGCTGGCCCTGCACTCCTGATGCGTCGACCTTTTGTGGATATTCAGCAGCCGGATCATCGTAGTTGCTTCTGTGGTAACTACCCTCTTCTTGGACTGGCGCAGTGGCAGTCAATCCATCATCAGCATGAGCCGGCTGGTCATCGGCTAGGCTAACAGGAGTGGTCGCTGCCGAGGTAGTATCATCGTGAGCACCAAAAGCAGGTGTCAGCACTGACGAATCAACTGATGATGTGGGAGCGACTGGAATATGAATCGGTGAGACCTCAGCGCTCGGTGGTGGGGTCAGTGGCTGGTCAGCGGCCGACTGATTGCCAACCAAGTCGCCCGCTGGCTGTTCACCCTCTGACTGATCGCTCGGCGATACCGACTGGTCAGCTGGCTGCGCGTACGGCTCGTGCACATCGGCTGGCTGGTGAGGTGGTAACGTCTGCGATGTAGGCGACTGAGCGTGTGGCGTATAGTCATCAGTGGGCGCCACCGCTGGCTGATCGACCGCTGCTGCAGTGTCAGTACTATAAGACTGGTCGTCACTACTACTGTCACCGTCATTCACCACAGGAGCAGCCACTGGCTCGTGCGGAGTAGCTGCTGGTGCCGCAGGTGATGAGTTCGTTGTATTGTCTACATCACTTTTTGGTGCGGCGGCTACCTGAGATGTCGACTGGGTTGCTTTTTGCTTTTTCTGCTCTTCCTGTTTACGCTTTTCCATCAGCGAATTGACAGCTCGGTCTAGTTCGTCAAAGTCAATATCCATCGTATGCCCTCCCGTTTACCCCTTATGTGCCTTTTTTACAATCGCCTGAAACTGATACGCGTCGAGGCTCGCTCCGCCGACCAACAAGCCATCAACCCCTGCTATCATAAGATAATCAGCTGCGCTATCCGTTGTCACACTACCGCCATACAGCACGCGAACGTGGTCACTGGCCTGGGCACCAAATAGCTGAGCAAGATGCCGTCGAATTGCCTTCACCGCCCGCTCAACATCGTGCGGCCGCGCTGGCTGGCCACTGCCGATAGCCCAGACCGGCTCATACGCAATAATCACATGGTTCAGCTCATCAGCTGTCACATTGGCTAGCCCGCTGGTAAGTTGGTCGTATATCGCATCATTCACCTCGCCCCGTGCTCGCTCATCGGCTGTCTCACCGATACAGAGTATCGGCTGCAGGTGATTGCGCAGGGCAGCCTGCACTTTAAATCGAATATCACGCTCACTCTCATGGAAGAGGTAGCGGCGCTCCGAGTGGCCAATCAATACAAAATCGACAATACCACGCAGCGCTGCCGCCGGTACCTCACCGGTGTACGGACCATGGTCACGCCAGTAGCAATTTTGGGCAGCGAGCTTTATCCGGCGCCGATCGACCTGTAAGCTCAGGCTCTGTAGCGTCAGCAGCATTGGTGCGACCACCACCTCAACATCACGATGCGATGATAGGTTGCTCATCAAGGTCTGCAGGTACACACTGGCCTCCTGCATTGCCAGGTTCATCTTCCAGTTGCCGATGATTATTCTCTTCCTCATGACAGTCCTTATGCTTTAGTGTAACACCTCAGTCCATGTGCGTCTAGTAAGCTATCAACACCTGGCAGGCGCTGCCCAGACAGCAGTGCCAAACTCGCGCCACCACCGGTTGATATATGCGTCACCCGGGCTGGCCGCTGCTGATCCTTGGCCCACTGGGCGATAAATTCAGCGGTATCACCACCACCGATCACCGATACGGCCTGGTGATTCGCATCAATTGCCTGCGCAATCGCTGCCGAACCGACCGCGTATTGCGGATTCGTCGCTACCCCTAATGGGCCATTCCATATAATTGTGCGCGCCCGAGACAGAATATCCGAAAACTGCTTAATTGTCTGAGCGCCGATATCAAGAATCATCTCATCAGTACCCACCGCATCGACCGGCACCTCTCGCCGCAGCTCATCAGACTGGGGGTCTGCGCCGACCGCCACATCACGAGGCAGGCGCAGCAACTGGCGGTACTGTACCTGGCCAACTTTTCGCTTGGCTGCCGCGTAAATGCTGGCAACTCTATCCGGCTCATCTTCGGCCAGACTACGGCCAATCGGCAGCCCATCCTGACGCAAAAATGTCGTCGCCATTGCGCCGCCAAGCAAAATAGTGTCAGCTCGATCAATCAGCCGGCGAATGAGGGCCATTTTATCACTCACCTTAGCCCCACCGATCACCGCCACACATGGTCGGCTCGGCCGTGCCATCACTTGCCAAAGCATCGTGTATTCGCGCTGCAATAAATCGCCAGCGAGACTCGGGATATATAAGGTGATCGCATGTGTACTGGCGTGAGATCGGTGCACCACCGCAAAGCCATCTTGGACAAAGTAGTCTGCTTCGGTCGCCTTGGCAATCGCTCGGGCAAACACCGTGTCATCCGCCTCCTCTTCCGCATAAAATCGGAGATTCTCCAGCAAAAGCAAACTACCTCGTGGCGCCCGCCGGACCGCCTGCCTCACCTCATCGCCGACACAATCACGGATAAACTGAATTGGCTGGTGTAATACACGGCTAATATATTCAGCGACTACCGACAGGCTCAACCTGGCATCGCGGCCATGTGGTCGACCGAGATGACTGATCAAGACGACTTTACAACCCTGTTGTAATAAATACTGAACTGTCGGCCAGCTTGCGCGAATTCGCAGATCATCCGCCACCTGGCCATCATGTGTCAGAGGTACGTTATAATCAACTCGCACCAAGACTGTCCGGTGACGTATATCAACATCATGAATTGTCTGCTTAAAAAATCTGCCCACCCACTTTTCCTTCTCTCGCTACAGTGTCCTCACCTGGATATTGTCAGTCTGACCCGGCTCAAGCCCATGACCACTGACAAGCACCACTGTTGCTGGGTCATCGCCGAAGTAGCCATTCGCTTTTAGTTCATCTGCCAACTGATTTGCAGCATTGACACTATTTGGCCGCACGTATGGTCGCGATGCATAATTAAGTGCCAGTTTCTGAGCAGTCTTTGGGTTATCAGTCACGCAGATGATCGGCATATTTGGCCGAAAGGCACCAATATGCACAGCGGTTGCTCCGGTGCTCGTCGCAGCGATGATAGCTCGTGCATTAATTTCTTTGGCCAGCTGGGCGGCAGTATAGCTCAAAATAGCGTCAGTCTTCCGGCGAGCCTCATCCTTTTCGACCGCCATCACATTGCTATGCTCCTGAGTGTACAGAATGGTATTACGCATTGCCTTGACTGTTTCGATTGGATATTTACCGTTGGCAGTTTCATCCGAAAGCATCACCACATCAGCCCCCTGAATCACAGCGTTGGCGACATCACTCACCTCAGCCCGCGATGGCTCAGGATTATCAACCATACTACCCATCATCTGGGTCGCCACGATGACCAGCTTACCGTGCTTGCGACACAGGGCAATGATCCGCCGCTGTACCACCGGCACAATCTCTGCTCCTGCCTCGACCGCCAAATCTCCACGGGCGACCATCACACCATCACTCAACTTAACAATCTTTTCCAGATTTTCCTCTGAGATAGCCGACTTTGTCTCAATCTTGGCAATAATCTGGGCATCTGAGCCAAAGCTCAACAACCGCTGCCGCAGATCAACAATATCAGAAGCCGACTGCACAAAACTCAGCGCTACATAGTCAAAGTCCTGGCTCGACGCCCACTCAATATCAGCGAGGTCCTTTGGAGTCAAAATATCACCGCCAAAATCAGTATCTGGCAGGTTCAATCCTTTACGGCTCATCAAGAAACCGTCATTCTGAACCTCCACTTTGATAGCAGTCGGGCCAGTAATCTCGCGAACAATCGATCGGATTTTCCCATCAAACATAAACAGTGGCTCACCGACCTTCATTTTTTCTGCCAAGTTGTACTGGACCGGTAGGTTGAAGCTACCATCGTGCTCCTGAATCGCCGAATCAAGCACTAGCATATCACCGGTTTTAACTGCCAGCATATTATCTTTGAGAATGCCAAGGCGAATCTTTGGCCCTTGTAGATCTTGCAAAATCGCCACCGGCTTACCCTGCTGGCGGCTCGCAGTCCGGATCCAGTTAATTTGCTCGAGGCGTTCATCATAGCCACCATGGCTAAAGTTAAGACGAAACCCATTGACACCTGACTCCATAAGTTGTGAAATTTTTTCTTGACTCATAGTCGCAGGACCAATCGTCGCCAATATCTTGGTACGTTTAAAAATTGTGTTATTCATTCTTGGTATTATAGCACTATTCAGCACCATTCTACCAGAGAGTGTTGTGAACTATACTACATTAATCTATCGATTGTGGCAGCCCGACTGAGCAGAGCCTTATTTCAAAGATCTCTGGCCACAAGAAGTTTATCCGGCAGGGTCTCATCGTGACGTAATTTTAATATGATAATTTAGCGCAGACCTCACCATACATCTGAATATAAAAAATCACCCAGACGGGTGATTGCCGAGATTCCTGCTCTACTCCAGCGATCAGTAACTACCTTGGTGACCTTACCGGGAATCGAACCCGGATTGCCAGGATGAAAACCTGGTGTCCTAACCGTTAGACGATAAGGCCACAACTGGGGCGTATTGTAGCAAATTATGCTGCATCTGTCTAATGTGTTTGATGCTATAATAAATACATGGCTAAGCAAAAGAAGAAACGAAACAAAAAATACACTGGCGCTGAGGCAGCAGTCACCCGGCCGGTGATCACCCGAGTGACTGCGGTCAGCCGCTCAAAGACTCGCCAGTGGCTTTATGAGCGCCGTAAGTTCCTCAAGACAATCGGTATTGGTCTACTGATCCTTGCGGCAGCAGTCGTCATTATTTCTGGGATTCTGAGCCTATTTCGCTAACGGGAGCCGAAAACCAAAGACACTACCTTTGGCGTGAGTCCGAAAGATGATTGTACCGCCATGGGCGAGCACAACTTTTTTGGCAAGATAGAGGCCGACACCGGTGCCATCTGGCCGTTTTCGCTGGGCGTTCGTTGCGCGAAAGAACTTCTGAAACAGTCTTGACTGCTCCGCTGGCGGCACACCAATACCATGATCCGCCACCTGAAACACCAGATACCCCTGCTCTTGACGCAAGCTAATGGTCACTACTGTCTGTGGGCGAGAATAATAAATTGCATTGTCGATCATATTTAAAATGACTTGGCTTAGTTTGTCGCGATCGGCCAATACCTCTGGTAAGTGCGCCTGAATACGCCGGCGTAGCTCTACGTGATGCTGTGTAGCCACCACCTCTAACAGCGCGATCGCCTCATCAACAAGTCCGTTTAGCTGAGTCGGTTGACGGTTAATCACGAATGTACCGGTTTGCAGGCGTGAGACATTCAAAAAATCATTAATCAATTGAACCAGGCGCTCACTCGACAAAAAAGCCTCAGAGAGCATCTGCCGCTGCGCTGCTGTCAGCGCCCCAGCATCGCCCTCGAGAACCATATCGAGATAGCCTTTTATACTGGTCAGCGGTGTGCGCAATTGGTGCGACGCCATCGAAATAAATTCATTTTTGGCTGCATCCAGTCGCTGTAGTTGTCGGTTGCTAATCCGTAGCTCCTTTGTGGCATCGCTGATCCGCTGCTGCAGCGCATCGTTGAGCTGTTGAATCTGCTGCATTGATACGGCGTTTCTCAGCGCAATCGCCAGCTCACTGCTCGCTCGCTCAAGTAGTCGGAGTTCGTGTGGCCGCAGACGCCCCGGCTGCTCACCAAGGAGCACGTAGCCGACACACTCTTCCTGAAGGAAGAGTGGCAAAACTATCAGAATAGCGTGCGCCTGTAAGAGGTGCATCATGTCGGACGAAGCGATCTGACTGACGATAATCGGCTTACCCCTGTCAGCCTGTCGATAATGATCTCTAGCAAACCGGCAAAGATCAGCCTGCCGCAGCCAGGCGGTATCCTGTATGCCAACTATCAAAAACTCATCACCCTGGCGCACCGCACAGATGACCTGCTGCCTGGCGAACTCATCAGCAAGAAAGCGGACGAGCCGCCGCATCAATATAGTAAGATGCGTGGTCCGTACAAGCAGCTGGCCTAGCTGCATAAAAAAATCATGATGCCGCCGTGTCATCAGGCGAGGGAATGATCGACCAGCCATAACCATATATCATCAGTATAGCATTATCTGCTACAATATGGTTATGGTTAAAATCGCAATTATTGAAGATGATCCGACAATCAGCCAAATGTACCGGATGAAATTTGAGGCTGACGGATTTGATGTCCGACTAGCGGGTAATGGTGCGGTCGGCATTGCGCTAGTGAAGCAGTTCCAACCTGACGCCATATTGCTTGATCTGCAGATGCCAGAAGTCAATGGCGTCGAAGCACTCCGGCAGATTCGCAGCCAGCCCGCTAGTGCTCAAACACCGGTCATCGTCCTCACCAACCTCGGCCAAGAAGAAGCTCCCGCCGACCTACAATCACTCGCTATCCACAGCTATATCGTCAAGGCCAATATGACTCCCCGGCAAGTGGTCGATCAGGTCAAGTCAGCCATCGCGAACACTGCCCGCACACTACCTAAGTCAGCTGTCCAGCGTGGCGCAAACACGCCGTGATGAGATTATCAAATAATGCACTGATTGTCAGTGGGCCTACCCCGCCTTTTTCTGGGGTGATACTGATATCTGATCGTTGACGAACTGCGGCCGCCACATCGCCGACGATTTTGCCCCCCTCCGAGGCAGTACCGGCATCGACCACCACAGCACCAGGCCGAACCATCTCTGTCTTGATCAGCCCCGGCACGCCGGTGGCGCTGACAATTACATCATACTGTGGTAGCTGCATCAGATCATCACCCTCCTCAAACACTGTCACGTTCAAGCCAGACTGGCGCCATAGCCGCGCCAGCGGTGCACCGACTAGCCGGCCTTGCCCGACAATCGCAATATGCGCAACCGCTAGGTTGACCCCATAGCCAGTCAATAGCCAGTTGATTGCTACCGGCGTCGCCGGATCAAACCGACCACCGCCAGCCAACCCGTCAACATCCTTATCTGGCGCCACCAACGTGACAATCTCATCCGTCATAGCAGGCTGGCGAAGCGGGAGCTGTACAATAATCCCCTGCACGTCAGAGCGCTGATTTAATGACCTAATTGTTGAAGCCAGCATCGCTGTCTCGACATGATGCACTTCTACCTCAATCAAGATATCGTCGCCATACCGCTGCTTGAGCCGCATATACAGGTGGATGACTGGGCTATCCGAATCTGTCACGATCGCCAGCCGCGGTATAATACCCCAGGTTTGCCGCAACCCACGCACTTGCTTGGCCTGCCGCTGTTTGATAAAGCTCGCCAGTTCTGATCCTTGTAATATCTTCATCTTATCTCATCATACCATGGGCCAAGAAAAAACCGCCAATCAGGCGGCTATAATCAAAAGCTCAGTTGTGTCTCACGGCATACCAATGGAGGGCCAGGAGGGGCTCGAACCCTCGACACCCTGCTTAAGAGGCAGGTGCTCTAACCAGCTGAGCTACTGGCCCATGCCATTTTATTATAGTGCATACAGAGGTAAAAGTAAAGGTGCTTATCTGTATTTTCTCAATGAATGACTAGTGGGTTTGATGATGCTTATGCTTGATAATTTCACGAAAATCGACGATAATATACAGAATAATGCCAGAGTTAAACAAAGTTGGCGCCCATCTACAGGCAGGTACTATCTATGCGCAGCAACAATCTGATGAACTCCAGCGTACGCTTGGCAAGGCTGATAAAGTCAACGTTGTAGGCGCTGGCGGCATGCTAACTGCAGCTTACGAGCAATTGCGCAATGCTGCCGAGAATACCGAGGAGCACTTACTCCTGCAGAACGCTATCCGTCGCTTTTTCAAACAATCGTTTATCGTGCGCGATGAAGTATTGGTGCGTAAAAGCGGCGAAGAACTGGTTGTAGAGTTGACTTTTGCGGGATATCTGCCTAACGACAGCGTTTCGCGCGACCAAATCAAAGAAATTTCAAAGCTGGCAGTGGCACATTATGCGGCATATGAAAAATTGATAGCTAATCGTACTATTAATTTAGACCGTTCGTCGGCTTGGGTCTTAGAGACACTATCGGTATTGGTAGCAAATGTTCTGGTTGATCATGCTAATGACCACGCTTTTATCAATTTTGCGTATGAATATTTTGAGTCGGCGATTCCTCGAGCGGCGCTGCGATCGACTTCGGCTGACGAATATGGAGCGGTGTTATATGTGGCTATCCAACAGTCGCTAATGAAAAGCGACGTGGCGACGGTGCGAGCTGGTTTGTTGACTCGTTATGGTGTGACAGTTGATCGGCTTGATAATTTTGTAGCCTTCAACCAAAAGATTGATAAAATGCTGCGTGGTGCTGCTGTCGATGAGTTGCATCGGATTGTCGATAGGCAAGGTGCGCCGCTGCGGATTATTCGCCACATGATAGAAACGCAGGATGACTTTCCGAAACTATTGCAAAAACGCGAAGTGTTTCTCGACGAATTTGAGCACCAAGTTAATCGCGAATATTCTAGTATCATGTCGCGAATCAATCGGGCGATTTTGCGCAGCGTGATTTTTTTGGTGATTACTAAGTTTTTGATAGGTATTGCCATTGAGGTGCCGTATGATCTGTGGGTGCATGGCCAGATCGAATGGTTAGTTTTGATGATTAATTTATTTTTCCCACCGGTGTATATGGTGCTACTGCGCTTGACGTTGAAAGTGCCAGGGTATGCTAACACCGAGGCTTTGATTAAACGTGCTGATCAAATGATTTATGGAGATGATGATGCGACATTAGTACGAAGGCGTCTCTCTGGGCCGACGTATGGCCCTATGTTTTCGATCATGTATGGCGTAGTAAGTCTGGCAGTGTTTGCGCTAACGACTTGGCTATTAACGCTAATTGGTTTTTCGGCAGTGCATATTGCGATTTTCTTTGTGTTTTTCTCGGCGGCGAGTTTCTTGGGATTCCGTTTGAGCCGGCTGATTCGCGATCTAGAGATTGTCCGCAGCGCCAGCAATGGTTTCACATTTGTTCGCGATACTTTGTATCTGCCGTTTGTGGTGGCCGGCCGGTGGATGAGCGATAAATACGCTCAAGTCAATATCGTTTCGATGGTGCTAGATATGTTGATCGAACTGCCGCTGAAAACGATTTTGCGTAAAATTCGCCAGTGGGCAGCATTTATTGATGACAGAAAGGACAATATATCATGAAAGAATTGAGTGGCCGGGAGTTGCAGGGCTTTATCAAGGAGAGACAAGCGCGCCAGGTACGCAATTTGCGCCAAGAGCATGGTATTATACCGAAGCTAGTTATCATAATGAGTGAAAACGCTAGCCAAGCTATCCAAACCTATGTCCGGATGAAAAAGCGTTATGCGGCAGATATTTTGATTGACGTTGACGTGCAGGCGGTAGCGCAGTCTGATATTGCCGCGGCAATTCAGCAGGCTAACACCGATACTACAGTGCAAGGTACAATTCTGCAATTACCGATCGACGACGTGTCGCAGACCGAAGAGCTATGTAGATTGATTGCGCCAGACAAAGATGTTGACGGTTTGAGTGCGGACGGTATCTATCCTAGTGCTACAGCACAGGCGATTGATTGGCTGTTGGCCGGATATAATGTCGAGTTGTCGGATAAGCAAATTGCAATCGTTGGTCGTGGTAAATTGGTTGGCGCACCGCTCGAGAAAATGTGGCGCCAGCGAGGTCTAGACGTACATGTTTATGATAAATCCAAGCCAGCGACTGCTGCTGAATTGCAAAAATGTGCCGTGATTGTAACGGCGACAGGCGTGCCGCATTTGATTACGGCTGAGATGATAGCGCCAGGCGCTGTTGTCGTCGATGCCGGTACGGCTAGTGAAGGCGGCGTGCTAGTTGGCGACGTTGATGACGCAGTCCGCCAGCGTAGTGATATCACGATCACGCCTAAAAAAGGCGGTGTTGGACCGCTAACTTACGCGGTATTGTTTGATCACTTGATTGAAGCGTGTTTGCGGCAGCTTGGAAAGCTGTAGCGTGATTGTTTGTTATTTACTATTTAGAGTCTCTTTGACACGGGCGACGACTTGGCTTGGCGTTAGGTTAGCCTTGACGATGTAGCTGTCTATACCTAAGCGTCTCAGTTCGGCTGGAGCTTCCTCTTCGCCAAGATTAGTCAAAATAATAACTGGTGTATTGGCGTTGGCGGGCTGATGGCGGATTTTTTGCAACGCTTCAGCACCGTTCATATTTGGCATCTGTAGATCAAGCAATATGATGTCTGGATTGGCGCGCTGAACAACTTTGACGCCAGCTTCGCCATCGCTAGCAGAGACTACTTCAAAACCGGCCGCTTCAAACTTCATGCGGTACATTTGGTTGATTACTTGATCGTCTTCGATGATAGCGATAGTTGTCATGCTTTTATGATATCACATTCTGGATTTTCGACTAGCAAAGCTCTAGCGTTATTGCCTAGAAACGTGTACTATAAAGCTAATGAAGCGGCTTTTTGGCAAAATTCGTCGGCCATCGTACCGTTCGCAGCAAGTTGTCGACGTACTGACTCGCAAGATGGTTGACGCCAAGGACATTGACACGCTGCTTAGCGGCTATCTAGAGACTTTCGTTGAAGTATTGCGAGTGCGCTTTGCGGGAGTGGTTTTTTGCGATAGTTATCATCGTCCGCACATTGCTGGCAGGCATAATGTGCCGGCTTGGATGGATGTGCAGACGCTGGAATCTCTTGATATTAATGAGCATGCTTCGTATGGTATCGCATCGATTTTGCCTCTGTGTGTTGCGGGGCAAAGGATTGGCTATCTGGTGGTTGGCGAACGGCGCGATGGCCACGAGATTCGTAGTAAAGAGCTCGAATTGTTTGATGTTTTGGCGCGTAATTTGTCGGTGGCGCTGCTGAATATGTTTCGTCTAGATGAGATTCGTCGCCTAGCGGGCAATTTAGAAAAAGAAGTAGACGAGGCAACACGCCAGCTACGTCAATCAAACAAGAGATTGCAAGCGCTAGACGCTACTAAAGACGAGTTCGTCAGCATGGCTAGCCACCAGCTGCGAACACCACTTACAAGCGTAAAAGGTTATTTGAGTATGGTCCTTGAAGGCGATGCCGGCGAAATTACTCAGACGCAGCGGCAATTGCTGGAGGAGGCTTTTCGCAGCAGCGAGCGAATGGTGCGGCTAGTTAGCGATTTCTTGAATGTTAGCCGTTTGCAAACTGGTAAGTTTGTTATTAATCGCACTGCTGTTGATTTATCGCAACTAGTTGCCGAAGAAGTGGCTAATGTTGATCAGGTGGCGAATACTCACAAGATTAAAGTGTCTTATCGGCGGCCAGCGCGCTTTCCGGTTCTTTACCTTGACGATACCAAAATTCGCCAAGTTATTATGAATTTTATAGATAATGCGATTTACTATTCGCCGGATGCTAATGTAGTGAAAGTTCGATTATCGGTTGAGGACGGCGAGGCGGTTTTGCGGGTGATTGATAAAGGAATAGGCGTGCCTATTTCTGCCAAGAAAAAGCTTGGTACGAAGTTTTTCCGAGGCGACAACGCCCGGCGGCAACGGCCAGACGGTACCGGTATAGGCTTATTTTTGGCAAAAAAGGTTATTGAGGGGCATGGCGGTACGATGATTTCTGAATCCGAATTAGATAAGGGTAGCACGTTCGGCTTTCGCTTGCCAGTCGCAAAATTAAAATTATCACCAACACTAGACGGCGAGAAAGCATAAATGGTATACTTTTAGTATGAAGAGGAAGACGGGAATAATCTTAGGTATTATTGTAATAATAGCGTTGATAGCGACCGGGATTGCTGCAGTTATGGGTTATGTCTACGGTGGAATAAAGGTGCCAGATCAGCGGGTGGTAGTACATTATAATGTGTGCGATGACAAAGTGGCAGACAAGATTAATGAGAGTATATATTCGCCAGATAAATTGAGGCAGGTTGTCAGGGATATAGAAAAGAAGAATCATTACCTAGATGATGCTACGTGTGTGGCGACCGTGTACTTCTATTATGCTACTAATAATGATTTAGGTAGAGATACCCAAAAAGTCAATGAGTTATATAACAAAATGAAGAGCCTGTCCGACAAGGGTATATATGCCAGCGGTAAGTTGATTATATCTACTAATGTAGAGCAGCTAGGCAATCTTAGAAATAAACAAACACTACCCAGGAATAAACAATGACAGGTAGATCAACGTTGCGCTGGCTAAGCTGTTTTGTCGGCGTTGTAGTTGTCGCTTTTGTTTTTGCAGCGATATTTTGCAGTGATACCTCTCATGCTATGCATGGATGGAACACTGGACGTAATACGGCCGAACAGAGAGGGTGGGGCGGGAACCCTTGTGGCGATTATAGATATTTAGCTGATCCGTGTGCTGTCTGGTGGCCTTCTTACCATGGATCGGGTTATTTTCAGACGACAGGCCTTACTCCAGAGTACCCACTAGAGATGGATTGGAATGCTACATCGATATACTTTGCCATACGAGGATCATGGAATACACAAGAATATCGCAGGCCACTTGATGTTTACTCGTTATTTTCGTTTAACGGGCAGGGTCGACATACCTGGGTCACAAATGGTCACGTAGACGGTAACGGTAATTATTACTTTTTCCGTGGACGCTACGACGGGGGCGGTCCTACCTATCAGTGGATTAACGGAGAGAGATGGGGAGAGGCTGGCGCTAGATGGGATGAACACGACCAGCTGGACGTGGGGGTCGACGTCAGAGGTGTTGGAACTCCTGGTGGCGGACCAGTAAAGATTACTTTGGGAGCTAAAAGCTGTATGGCTCTCTGGAGGAATGGCGCAGCATATACGTATAGTGGAGCGAGTATAAATTGTGGTACAGATAATATTACCCTGTGGGTGCGTCGCGGTGGATTTCCAAGAGGGTGGAATATCCAGGGAGAAAATTATGTGTATAATCGCTCTGAAGACAAGAGCTATGCGAATTATAATAACTCAAATGCTTATGGCACCTCTCGACCTTATGCGCAAGGACACGCAGAAGGCCAGCCTACGGTTTTGCCTGGTAAACGCGCTGAATTTATAGCGAATGTTCGAAATATTAGGTACTCGAACTTTCAGCATGTAGATTCAGATATACAAGTGGTTGTAGAGTCGGCGTATTTCAAAAACTTTAATGACGTGGTTAATTGTGCAGGTAAAGATTGGCGGCACTGTGGAGGTAGCGATAATGGACATAGAGCGCTGATTACATATGGAGCTGTTGGTGACAGATATGGCAACAAATGTCGGGCAGTGCCTGGTAATTTGGTGCAACGTCCAGATCAGCTAGTAAACTGGAGCGGACGAGAAGACGATGATTGTATGAGGGTTCTTGTGCCAAACGATAATAGTAGGATAGGCTCTTATATATGCACTCAAACATGGTGGTCGTGGCCAAATTCCACTAGAGGAGGATGGACAACTAGCGAGCCTGCTTGTGCGCGCGTGGCTTCAGATTTCAATCTCGTACCAGGGGTTGGTCCTGCTAATGGGTCGACTGCTATTGGTGCTATGGAGAAAGGTAATGCAACAACGCTCGATAGTACCATATACAACACTGGAGGACGTCGTGAATCTGGTGCTAATAGCGATGCGGATGTCTTTACGTTTGCATTTACTGGCTCCACAGCAGCTATGTCAGATAGTCAGCTAGGAGATATGTTAAAAGGTGTGTTCAATAAAAGTAATGGTGATCGCTATTATGCAGAGACTAATTATAGTGCGAATATGAATACTTGCGCATGGCTCAACGCCCAAGCACAGTTAGCTGGTAAGATCAGCGACTGTACGCCGACTAACGCCAGAAGCAGCTCATTTGACAGTACAGAGGTAATTGACACTTCAGCTCTTGACGCTGCTCGTTATACAGTTGGCGATGTAGTGTGCCGCGTGGCGACGGTTAATAGGTATAATTGGAATACGACGAGTGATGCCTTAAAGCGCCGTGTTTCGTATCCGCGTTGCTACCGCATATCCAAGAAACCGATGGTACAAATCTGGGGTGGTGATGTGCGCGTAGGATCAAGTAATCTCTCAAATGTTCTGTCTACCCCGAAATACAAGTCTGGTATCTATACTGGTGGTGCTCGGACATTAAACATCGGCAACTCGCCTCATTCAATTGGTAGCTGGGGTGAGTATGGGCTATTTGCGCCGGAGATTTCATCTTATGGCAGATCGAATGTAGTATCAGCATCAGGTGGTGCTCTCTCAGGTATGGGTACAACATCGCGTTTGGGTACGGTATCTGGTGATCAGTTGAATGGCTTAACTTTTGCTAATAGTAAAGCTATATATGGTCAATGGGGAACTATTGGCGCTCAGAATACCGTCAAATCTAGTTACTTCGGTTCGCAGCAGTCGCTTTCTGGTGAAAACATATCGTTAAACGGGCTGAATGGATCATACAAACTATCTTCGTCGCGCTCAATAGTGACGCTATCGGGCGGGGCTATTGGGGTCGGTAAATCTGTTATAATTGATGCCGGTAACAAAACAGTGGTTATTGATAATGATATTCGCTACGACTCTAGCAATTTCTCTAACGCTAGTCAGTTGCCGCAAGCTATTATTTATGCACGTAATATAATTATTAAAGATAATGTTACTAATGTCGATGCTTGGCTGATTGCTACTGGTACTAATAATGGTGTTGGCGGCGTGATTTCGACCTGCGAGGTCGATGAGAGCGGCATTCGGTCGGCGTTGACGCGGACTGATTATACTAGTGGTTTGAAATCAACCGTTTGCGATAAACCGCTGCAGATCAATGGTACGGTATCGGCACGTGTGCTGCAATTGCGTCGTACACACGGTGCTGATGGTACTACTGGTAACGAGAACGGTTACACTACTCCAGCCGAAGTTATAAACGCACGGATGGACACTTACATCTGGGCGTATAATCGAGCTAGTATGAATAGCTCTATATCCACTGATGTCACAACTGAACTGCCGCCAAGGTACTAAGGCTTGACTTATTCTCTCGTGCTTGTATGGATAACGATAATCTGTTAGAATAACTGGGGTATGGCCTTATCGTCTAACGGTTAGGACACCAGGTTTTCATCCTGGCAATCCGGGTTCGATTCCCGGTAAGGTCACCATTATGGAATCAAGAGGCTCTTTGGAGTCTTTTTGTTTGTCCTTCAATCTGTAAAACATACTCAAACCGTCCGTTCCAAACTTTTCTTTTTAAGATTAAAAGAATGCTATTCTCGGTAACCATCTTTTGAAATATAACTTTTTCCGTGTCAGCATTTTGCAGCATGCGGGCAGGTGTATCCATGTAGTTCATCTGTTAAATTAAAACGCAAGGTTAGCGTTCTGCAACTCTGGCGATTT
This sequence comes from uncultured Candidatus Saccharibacteria bacterium, assembly GCA_938040655.1. Taxonomy (GTDB): domain Bacteria; phylum Patescibacteriota; class Saccharimonadia; order Saccharimonadales; family Saccharimonadaceae; genus Nanosynbacter. Next base: position 1,973 of record CALHZK010000005.1, on the reverse strand, counting down.
TGGCAACATGGACATATTCTTACGACGATATTTGATATAATAAAAAAGTCTAACCAGTTTTATAGAGTACCGCAATTTCTTTGCGTGGTATTAAGCCTTCAAAATGGCACCATGCGAAGTAAATTAGGGCTTAATACTCTATTTGCTGGTTAGACACCAAGCGTGGTGTCATTTTTAATTTGGAAAGGAGTATAAGTAGTGGATGAAGAAACGTTTGATAGAGTGTTTGGCGGAGCAACCAAAAATATGTCAAGGTCTGATAACTTTGAAGAAAGTGAAAGTCGTATAGAAAACAATAAGGCGGACACGAAGTTAAAGGAACAGCAACTCACCTTACGACAGAAGCAACAAGAAACTAATAGTTTAATGGTTATAGGAGGACTCGCACTAGGCAGCGTGCTAGTTGTTATATTAGCTGTATATCTGTTTGTAAAATTACGAAAAACAAAAAATGTTAAATAGCCATAATATTAGCCTGTGAGGAGAAAAGCCTAGACAAACAAGAAAATTGCACTGCTCAGTCGAGAGAGCGAACTTGGTGGAAAGCTTGGGATAACGACCCTGACGCTCCCTGGGTTCAACTTGGACCTTCTGATTATGATATATGCGATCGACGTAATCTTTCACGAAATACTATCAACGAATATTTAAAGAATAATGATCGCCTTCATATAGACTATAAGATTATCGCCACTAACAATATCGACACTACTAAGTTAAAGATTGAACTAGTGCTAGATAGTGGACGGAAACTTGACGAGCAGATAAGTGCATTCAAGGGTAATCAGTTTTTCCCGTTAGGTGCCCAATACAAATCTAAAGAGCTTGAGAAGGTACTGGATGTGCCTGGACCAATTTATACGAGCGAACGTGAGTTATATACCGTATAAGCCATACTTTGTAAGTAGTCTCGGTGGTGACATCAATAAGGGATTGGAGCGCGCTGGCAGCATCTCTGCTGATATTCGTAAGTCCGAAGAAAATATAGACCTAAAAGTTACCTACGAAAATCAGGTGCGAGTTATCAGAATTCATAGATAGTCATGAATATACGAGTAAGATTTAGCCCTCCGATTGGCAAACTAATTAGCGATGGATACAAGAAAAAACACAAAAAACCGTTGGATGATACAGTCAGTATAGAGTACTATTACATCCCTGAGTATATAAAATTAGGTAAACAAGTTAGACGAAGAGAGCGACTTGATTCATTTCTTAACAATTGGGGCAAAATACTATTTTGGGTGGTTATTATAGGTGGATTGATCGTATGGACAACATATAGTAATCATCAACGTCAAGTTAAAAGTAATAAGCGCTCAGAGACAAACTATCAACGGTATTCAAACGACTCTAACTCTTCAAAGAGCAGCATATACGATGCAGAATATTGTCCGATTACAACATGCAACGATGGTTCATGTAGTTCATCTATGGGTCGAGGCGCGTGTTCGCATCATGGTGGTGTAGCGTACTAAGCGATGGCCAAATTTGGTTTTATCTCTGTAAGATTCTATAATTGACATCGTATACTTAAAGCACAAGCAATGCTTGTCGGTAGATAATATCTTGACTAGTTCCATCACTGTAACAAATACGTTACGCCAGAGATAAACCCCCATAAGGCGATATCACCGCCTGAGCTCCATAAGGATATCGTTCCAATTCGATTCAACGACATTCACTATATAATATAAATTTGCACTTATCAAGTACGTCCTAGTCTGGGCGTACTATTTTTGTAGAACATATTAGAGTATAATAACTATCTATGAGTAATACATTTAAAAGGACTAAGATACTGGCGACTCTGGGGCCAGCCACAAATTCACCAGAGAAAATCAAACAATTAATTGAAGCTGGCGCAAATGGCTTTCGTTTGAACTTTAGCCATGGATCGTACGAAGAACGGCTCGATCAGATCAAGTGGATTCGTGATGCTAGCGCCGAAGTTGGCCGAACGGTAGCAATCT
>CALHZK010000004.1 GCA_938040655.1 uncultured Candidatus Saccharibacteria bacterium | reverse complement strand
TGGCTCGCAGCTCGGGCAGGCTGTATTCCCACAGCCCATCTAAATCGACCCGCATCAGAGCTTGGTCGATTGTAACTGCGGTGACGATGTCAAGACGCCAATCCATTTTAGATATCTCGCTTATCACTTATTTTATTGTATAATATATGAATTATACTCAAAACGCCACACGGAGTCATTGTGTTCAGGGGTCATTGAGAAAATAGGTTGTAAAATTGACAAATCTCCTTGTAAGCACTACATATAGTGGGTATAGTTATACATATACGCTATATACGTAGCGAGTACACAAAAACAGACAGGAGGCAAGAGGAAGAGCTCGCTCGCCACTATTGCGGTGGCTTTGCTTCTTGTGCCGATAAGAAAGGTTGTAAGGAGGGGAGCAAATGCAACAGATTCATGTGGTGAAGCGCGACGGGACAAGAGAGCCATTTGATGCAAATAAGATAAACGTTGCACTACTAAAAGCCTGTGAGGGGTTGCCTGACCAAGTGGCAAAGGTTGTCCAGGTGGCGACCGAGCTCCAGCTGACGCTATTTGATGGCATCAGTAGTGAGCAGCTGGATGAAGCAGTGATTCATACTGCTCTACAAAACGTCAAAGACGACCCGGACTATGATAAAATCGCCGCTCGCTTGCTGCTCAAAAACATTTACAAAAATACTCTCGGTGACTACGAGACACCGGCACAGCTGAAAGAGCTTCATCGGCGCTGTTTCCCACGGTATATACAGGCTGCAGTTGAAGAGGGGTTGCTTGATCCGCGGATGAGTGATGGTCGGTTTGATCTGGCAAAGCTGGCGAATGAACTAGACCCAGCCAAAGACGACCTGAGTAAATACCTTGGCGTCGTCACTAATCGTAATCGCTACGCGCTACGCAAGCAAAATGGCCAACCTCTGGAGACACCGCAGTTTACCCACATGCGAATCGCCATGGGCCTGAGCTACAATGAAGCCGATCCGACCCAGGCAGCGATCGATTTTTATCACCACATGAGTAATCTTGACTACGTACCTGGAGGGTCGACTCGAGTGAATGCTGGTGGGTCGTTCCCTCAGCTGAGCAACTGCTTTTTGATGGAAGTCCAGGATGACATGGAGTCAATTGCCAAGAGTGTGCGCGACACGATGTTTATCGCCAAAGGGACTGGTGGTATCGGCATCGGGTTTAGCAAACTGAGGGCAGCCGGCAGCCCTGTCAAAACCACCAACACTGAGTCGACCGGGCCAATTCCCTTCATGAAGATGATTGATGCTGCGCTGTTTGCGGTATCTCGCAAGGGTAAGAAGGCAGGGGCTGCCGCGCTGTATTTGGAAAACTGGCACTTGAACTTCCCGCAGTTTTTGGACCTCCGCCAGAACTCTGGTGATCCCTATCTGCGTACTCGACTCGCCAATACCGCTGTATTTATCTCCGATGAATTTATGAAGCGGGTCCAGGACGACCAAGACTGGTACCTGTTTGACCCGGCCGAGACGCCAGATCTACCAGAATTGTATGGTGAGGCCTTTTCGGCTCGCTATCAGCAGTATATTGAGCAAGCCGAGGCGGGTAAGCTACGGGAGTTTGAGAAAGTTTCGGCTCGCCAGCAGTTTAAGCAAATCTTGACTAGCTTACAAGCGACCGCACACCCGTGGCTGACGTGGAAGGATGCGATCAATGTCCGGGCACTCAACAACAATACTGGGACAATTCACCTCAGCAATCTGTGTACCGAAATCACCCTGCCGCAGGATGAAAAAAATATCGCGACATGTAATCTTGCCAGTATTAATTTATCGGCTCATCTACGCGAGGATGGCACATGGGACTGGGATCGCCTGCAGCGCAGTGTCCGTGCGGCAGTCCGGCAGCTTGATAATCTATGCGATATCACTACCACGCCGATTCCAGAAGCAATGCATGCGAACCAGCAAACCAGAGCGATCGGCTTAGGGATCATGGGCTTCACTGACGTACTGGAGAAGCTGGGTTATTGCTATGAGTCGGAAGAGGCGTATCAGCTGATCGACCAGCTTGCTGAATTTGTCAGCTACCATGCGATCGACCAATCGGCTGATTTAGCCCAGCAGCATGGTAGCTATCCAGCGTTTGCTGGCAGCGGCTGGAGCAAAGGGATCCTCCCGATTGATACTATCGATACGCTGTCAGACGAGCGAGCTGTCCCGGTAAAAATTTCGACTGAGCAGCAGCTCGACTGGCAGGCGCTTCGCCAAAAGGTCAAACGCGGGATGCGCAACGCCACCTTGATGGCTATTGCACCGACCGCCAATATCGGTCACATCGCCGGTACAACGCCAGGGATTGATCCGCAGTTTGCTCAAATTTTTAGCCGGAGTACATTAAATGGTAAGTTTTTGGAGGTCAACGTCAATCTAGTGCGCGATCTAAAAGCCCGTGGCCTGTGGGACGACATCAAAGACGATGTCTTGGCAGCACAGGGTGATATTCAGCAGATTGATATAGTGCCGCAGCAGCTGAAGAATGTGTACAAAACTAGTTTTCAGATTAGCCCCTATGCATTTATCGAAGTGGCTGCTCGAGCCCAGAAATGGGTCGACCAGGCGATTAGCCGCAACATGTATTTGGAGTCGCGTAATATTGATGAATACGTCGAGATTTATTCAGAAGCATGGCGGCGCGGCCTGAAGACAACGTACTATCTGCATGTCAAACCACGGCACCAATCTGAGCAAGTATCGATCAAGGCAAACAAGGTGGAGCAAAAGCTTGGTCAAGATGCGCGCAAGGTTGGGTTTGGTGGGTTTTATAAAGCAAAAGTAACCACACAAAAGGAGGCATAAAAATGGGCATTTTAGGATCTGGTGTGCGCGATGGGCTGCAGCTCAAACCAGTGCGTTATGAGTGGGCATACCGCCTGTATAATCAAGCAGTCGCCAACACTTGGTTTCCAAACGAGGTGCAGTTGAGCCAGGATTTAGCTGACTTCAAAAAGCTGACCGATGACGAAAAACATGCACTCAAAACGGTCATTAGTTATCTAAACCCAAATGAACTGCTGATTAATAAATCATTGGCATTTGGCATTTATCCATGCGTCAATGCCGCAGAATGTCATTTGTATTTGTCAAAGCAAATGTGGGAAGAAGCCAACCACTTCATGACCTTCGAATACATCATTGAAACCTTCCCATTTGATCGTGAAGAAATCTATGCGGCTGGCTGGGGCAAAAAGTCATTAGCTGATAAAGCCGCCTTTCAAACCAAGTATGTCACCCGCATGATGGAGGAGCGGCCTGATATCACGACGACTGAAGGCAAGAAAGATTTTGTGCGCAACCTGGTGGCGTACAATATTGTGCTGGAGGGGATTTGGTTCTACAGTGGCTTCATGGTCGGGATGAGCTTCCGTCGCCGTAATTTGCTGCGCAATGTCGGCACACTACTCGACTGGGTGACCAAAGATGAGAACCTGCATCTCGAATTTGGCATCAATCTTTTGCTGACCATTCTACACGAAAACCCAGACCTCCAAACACCAGAATTTGCCGAGGAAATTCGCAACCTTATCCTAGAGGCAGTCGAGTTAGAGAAGGCGTACAACACCGACATGCTACCTCGCGGTATCTTGGGTTTGAATGCTGAGTATGTCAACCAGTATGTCATGTATATGACTGACCGTCGTTTGGAGGAGCTAGGGTTTGAGCCAGAATACCGTGTCAGCAATCCGGCCAAATGGATGGCTGCTGCCAACGATACATTAGAGCTCGTCAACTTCTTTGAGAGCACCAATACTAGTTATGAAGTAAATACAACACAGTAGGATGGTCGATATGACAACACGTGCACACACGATTCTTGACACAGTACCAATTGGCGCGCTAGCCACCGTGAACCGCGACCGGACACCTCTGGTGACGCCGCTACATTTCGCTCGTTGTGGAGAATACATTATATGGATTTCTGATCGAGAATCGCGTCATTCTCACAACGTTTTTCGGATTGGTCGGGCAGAATTTGTCGTCTGGGATGAGCAGAAAAATGCTGTTTTTATAACAACAAATGTTCAAGAGGTGACAGACGATGATGAAGCCACAACATGCATGAAAGCCTACCAGGCTAAGCTCGGTCAATTTCGCCCAGTTTGCCAGACGCCACAGTTGTATAAGGCACCGATTGGCCAGTATGATGAAAATGCCACAACAAATAATTGGCTGCATTACACCACCGCAAATATCGCGACCACGCAACAATAATGAACTACCACAAAAAGGAGAATGCAATGAACGCACACAATATCATTACCGACGACATGACACTCGAAGAAAAACTTAGCGCCATTGATGCGGCGATGGCAGCAGCTCAACAGCAGGCTGACACGCAAGCAGCTCAAGACGGCACGGTCACTGCGCCGCTCGACCCAGCGAGCTTAACGATTTGTGATGGCTGTGAGTAATGCATCTTGGTGCCGTACGTAGTCGTGTCTGACACAGAGGAGGCTCCGTTTAGGAGTCTTTTTCTTGGAGGGCAGTTTGAAGAAATAATGATAAGAAGAGGAGCATGAAGTATATGCAGACGAAGTATATTTTTGTGACTGGCGGTGTGCTGTCTGGTGTTGGTAAAGGAATTACGGCGGCGAGTATCGGGGCGGTGCTGCAGGCAAAAGGCGTGACGGTTTCGGTACAAAAATGTGACCCGTATCTTAATGTTGATGCTGGTCTACTGAACCCAAAAGAACACGGTGAATGTTTTGTGACGAAAGACGGTGCCGAGACTGATTTAGACCTTGGGCATTACGAGCGTTTTCTTGATATCGAGCTTACTCAAAAAAACGCTACCTTGGCGGGTCGCTTACTCCGCGACCTTATCCAGGATGAGCGAGCTGGTAAGTTCGGTGGCCAGACCGTGCAGCTAGTTCCTCATTTGACGCAGGCGATTCGGCGGTCGATTCATGCGGCGGCTGAGGGTGATGTCCATATTGTCGAAATTGGCGGTACAGTTGGCGATTATGAAGGGTTGGCGTTTGTCGAGGCGATCCGAGAATTTTCGTTGGAAGTAGGGCGCGATAATTGCTTGTTCGTTCATGTGGTGTATGTGCCATTCTTGCAGACAAGCCACGAATACAAAACGAAGCCGGCGCAGAATGCACTGGCTGATTTGCGCGGCTTTGGTATCATGCCGGATGTGGTGGCGGTTCGGACAGAAGGGCAGGAAACACCACCTCGCAGTGTTGGCCAAAAAATTGCCACTTCTTCAGGTATCCGGCCAGAAGGCATTGTGATGATGCCGAATGTTTCTAGTGTCTATGAAGTGCCGCTGACGGTAGCGCGTGACCTTGGCGAAATACTCGCTCGATTTACCGGGTCGACGGTCGCGCCGGATTTATCTCGCTGGCAAAAACTCGCACATAGAGACACCGCACCCTTTTCGCGTCAGCTGACGATTGGCTTGATCGCCAAGTATGTTGATAATTCTGACACATATTTATCAATCACCGAGGCACTGAAGGCGGCTGCGTGGGCCGAGGGGTGTCGAGTTGCTATCCGGTGGCTCGCGGCCGAATCGCTGACAAGCGCTGACCTGCAGCAACTTGATGGTGTGGTCGTCCCCGGTGGTTTTGGTGAACGTGGGGTGGAAGGAAAGATCATGGCGGCCGACTACTGCCTCCGGCACAATCTGCCGTATTTGGGTATTTGTTTGGGGCTGCAAGTTGCGGTGATTGCGGCAGCTCGCCGTGGGGGTATGCCGCAGGCGGGGAGCCAAGAGTTTGGCGCAGCGCCGGATCAGCAAGTAGTCTACCTTATGCCGGGCCAAGAAGGTCAGCAGTCGACTGGCGGTACTATGCGCCTTGGCAACTACCCAGCTGTACTACAAAATAGTTCACTTGTCAAAAGCATATACGGTTTGACCGAAGTTATTGAGAGGCATAGACACCGCTACGAAGTGAATCAATCTTTTGTTCAGGCGATACAGCGGGGTGGTGTACGGGTGTCTGGTACTTCACCAGATGGGCAGCTGGTGGAGTTCGTGGAAGCGCCGGAATATGACTTCTTTGTGGCGACTCAGGCGCACCCAGAGTTCCGCTCACGGCCATATCGGCCGCACCCACTATTTACCGGCCTATTACGGACATGCTTGACAAAATAAATATTTTGTGCTAAATTTAAAGCCACACCTATATCACACAAAAATCATTTTCAATAAAAGGATTTTATCAAATGGACACCACACCACACACTGAATCGACTACTACTATTCATGATGATGCGACAGCCCTCGAATATGTGCTGCATCATGTCAAAGGAGCGAGCCCGAGCTCGGTGACACCACTGCAGCTGGATGAGCTGACAGAAGAGCAGTAGTTTCTCTGGTATACTGGGGGCATGGAACAGAAAATCGCTGCTATTATTGCAAAAAAATATAACCACTCGGTGGCTGTCCAGCTGACGCGACCGGACCCAAAATTTGGTGACTTTGCCACCAATGTAGCGCTGCAGCTCGCCAAGCCGCTTGGGCGTCAGCCGCGGCATATTGCCGAAGAAATTGCTCAGTCATTGGCTACTGAAGCTGATTTTTCTGAGGTCAGTGTCGCCGGGCCAGGGTTTATTAATCTGCGGCTGAGTGACCAGGCATTGCTGCAGCTGACGCAGCGCACGCCAACTACCCGGCGGGCTGGCCAGCAGGTCGTGATCGAGACTAATAACCCCAACCCATTCAAGGCGATGCACATCGGCCACGCCTTTAATGCAATCGTAGCTGATACAATAGCGAACTTATTGACGACTGATGGTGCAGTCGTACATAGGGTGAGTTATCACGGTGATGTCGGTGCGCACGTGGGGAAGAGCATGTGGGCGATTTTGCGCTATCTTGATGGTGACGCGGCGAAGCTTGATGATATCCCGGTGGCCGAGCGCAACACGTTCATGAGCAAAATGTATGCCGCAGGCGCCAAAGCCTACCAAGAAGATGAGGCGGCCAAGGCAGCAATTACCGCACTGGCGGCTCAGTCATTTACCCAAGATGACCCGTTGTTTCGGCGGGTGTACGAGGAGTGTCGGCGCTGGAGCTTTGCGGAAATTGATGCGACGATGCAGCGGATCGGCAATGTACCGATCGAGCGGCGTTACCTCGAAAGCCAGGCTGATGCCGAGGGTGTACCAATCGTCAAGGCTCATGTTCCTGAGGTGTTTACCGAGAGCGACGGAGCGCTGCTGTTTCCGGGGAGCCGGTACGGCAGCTTTGATAATGTGTTTGTGACCTCGCGTGGGCAGGGGCTGTATGGCGCACGCGACTTAGGGCTAATGGTGCTGAAAAATAATGATTTTCATGCTGAAAAAAGCTACATCGTTACCGCCGAAGAGCAGAAAGACTACTTCAAAGGTGTTATCAAAGCGGCTGAGCTATGCTTGCCGGAGCTGACTGGTGTGACGGTCAATATCTCGACTGGTACAGTCAAGCTATCGACGGGCAAAATGAGCTCACGAACCGGCGAGGTAGTGACAATCGACTGGCTGTTTGATGAATTTAGCCGTGCTATCACGGCGCGTGGTGGCCAGGCGACACCGGCGATAGTGGCCGGCGCACTACGCTATCAGTTCTTGAAGGTGAAGATTGGTAGCGACGTCATATTTGATATAAACGAAGCAGTGAGCCTGACTGGCAACACCGGCTGCTATCTGCAGTATGCGCACGCTCGAGCTCGCCGAATTATTGAGAAATCATCACAAGAGAGTGGGCCGCTCAGCCAAATTCTGCCAGAGGATCGACCGCTTATCAGTAAACTTGGCGAATATCATGAGGCGGTAGACGCCGCAACCCAGACGGGGGAGCCGCATCATATTTGTCATTATCTGTTTGAGTTGGCACAAGTCTTTAATCGCTACTATGAGTCGAATCAGGTGATCGGGAGTGACCATGAGGCGCACCGAGTGGCAGTGGTGGCGAGCTACGCAGATATCCTGAAAGCTGGGCTGACTATTTTGGGTATCACTGCGCCACATAGTTTGTAGGGCCTTAAGGCAGGTATGTTTGAAGGACTTGCAAAATATGGTATAATCCGGTCGTAAAGTTTAAATAAAGGAGTTATCATGGCGACAAGAACAGCAGCCAAGACGGCCAAAAAGCCAGCAACCAAGAAACCGGCCGCCAAAAAGTCAGCAACTACTAAAGCAGCAGCGACCAAGAAGTCAGTCGCCAAAAAAGTCGAAAAGAAAGCTGTCAAAGAGATTGTCAAAGACACTCACATGGGCGGTTTTGTCAATTTTATTCGTGAGCAAGGTGTTGTCGGCCTGGCTGTCGGTCTGGCGATCGGTACTGCTGCCGGCGATACAGTCAAAAAATTAGTCACTGCGTTTATTGATCCATTAGTGCAGCTGCTGGTTGGTTCGCAGCAGGGGCTACAGTCAGCGTCGTTTACTGTCAATGTGGCGGATCGGCATGGTGAGTTTTTGTACGGTGCCTTTATTAGCTCGCTCATCACCCTGCTTGCGACCTCCTTTGTCATTTATCTGATTGTCCATTTGGCAAAGCTCGATAAACTCGATAAGAAAAAGGACTAGTCGTTTTTCTTGGTGCGTTAGTGGAAAACCCCTCATGCGTGAGGGGTTTTTGACGTGCTGAGAGGCCAGGGGTTAGCGATCAGCGGATGATAGTGCCTACTGCTTCACCACGGGCGGCTCGGCTGATGTTGCCGTCCTTGAGCAGGGCGCAGACGATGATGGCGATTTGTTGCTCGGAGGCGAGGCCAAGCGCTGCTTTATCCATCACTTTAATATCCGGTCGTGCGACCGACTCATCGTGAGTCAATTGGTCTAGTTTGATGGCGTCAGGGTAGCGCGCTGGGTCACGATTGTATACACCATCGACCTTGGTCGCTTTGATGACGACGTCGCAGTCAAGCTCAAGTGCCAAATTGACAGCCGCTGTATCGGTGGTCAGAAAGGGCCGGCCGGTCCCACCAGCCACGATAACCACACGGCCTTTGCCGAGGTGGCTCATCGCCCGCCGGTGAGTGAACTGGTCGATCACTTGGTCGGCCTTGACGTTACTGAGTGCTCGCGTCGCTACACCACTGGCGTTAAATACATCCGCCAGGGTCAGTGCATTCATCATAGTTGCTAGCATACCGACATAGTCGCCGGTGATTCGCTGAATTTTGTCGTCAGCTAGCTGGGCGCCGCGGGCATAATTACCGCCACCAACCATGATGACAACTTGTGAGCCGGACTCGACGACACGCTGCACCTGCTGGGCGATCCAGGTCGCGCGTGTGGTGTCGAAACCGCTTGTATGCTCTCCCTGGAGCTGCTCGCCAGAGAGTTTGAGTAGAATACGTGTATACATGTTCTTAGTGTAGCAAACCTGGCGGATAGGCGGTAGGTGGTAGAATACGTAAGAATATGATAGAATCGCTCAAAATAACCCATCAAAATAGTTCATTATGACAGAACAGCTTGCAAATTACCCTCACCCTATGCCAAGTCATCAGGAGCCCCTGGCAGTACGAACCTTTACTCGGGGTGAGCGGATCACCGAGCGAGATGACATACACACGTTTACACTGGCGCGAGAGGTGATCGAGCGAGCACAGCTTGGTTTTTCGATCTATACACTACCACATTATATTGGGATAAAAGGTGGAGCGGCTCGGCAAGTTCTGCGGTCACTGATGTTCCCAGACGAACCCGCGTGATATTGATTTTGTTGTCTTGCAAGAGCGAGTAGAGGAGGGTGGATACGACGAAGAAGTAGTTGACGAAACTGTCTACAAGCTATCGATGAAGTATGCTCCAAGGGACACCGTGTATGGGCATTATGGCGAGGAGGTGTGGGATATTGAGAGCTATATGCGTGAGCATGATTTTACCCTGAACCAGGTGCTGCTCACAAAAGACCGCCAGCACAAGCAGTGGCAGCTCCACGCGACGACTCAGGCGGTGATCGACACCGCGGATAATATTGTCCGGCCAACTATAGCCGAGTACGATAAAGACCAAGCATGGCGTCTTAGTGGTAACCTTGGCCTCAAAGCGTTACGGTTGATGGCTGAGTTTGAAGATGCAGGAGCGCCAACCGCCCTTCGCAGTGTGCGGCTGCCCAGTGGCCTATATGGTGAGGTGGGTTATGAGTATTTCGTGCAGACGCTTAATCTTGATAAAGCACTTCAATCGGGGTATAGCGTGGCGACGCGCTATCTCGAAAACCTTCGTCAGCACACTATGTTGCCAAATGGCTACGCCCACTATACAGATCCAGCTGAGCTTTTTCTGCAGCTGCTGGAGGAGACCGACTTTGACCCATCAGAAGACGCACTACAGACGATCGCTGACCAAGAGTCTGCGACTGAAACGTAGTATACTAGACGTATGAAGCAGCGTTTTACACCGAAGAAGATTCTCTGGGTTGATTTGGAGATGACAGGTCTGGACCCAGTGCAGGATCAGATAGTGGAGGTGGCAGCTATTGTGACTGATTGGGACTTTCGCGAGATTGCTACCTACCAAGGGATTATCCGGCATGAGCCAGCTCGCCTAGCGCACCTACTGGACCGCAACCAGGCTTTCTGGCGGCAACATCCGGCAGCTCGGCAGGGTTTGGAGGCTCAGAACGAGCAGGGGTTGCCACTGGCGACGATTGAGCAGCAGCTATTGGCGTTTTGCGATGAGCATTGTGCTGGTGAGCCACGCATCTTGCTGGCTGGGAATTCGATCCACCAAGACCGTCGGTTTATTGATCAGTGGTGGAAATTGTTGTCAAAAAGACTACATTATCGGATGTTAGATGTCAGTGCCTGGAAAGTAGTGTTTGAGAGCAAATACCGCTCCCTGTATGCCAAGCCAGAAGATCACCGTGCGCTAGAGGATATTCGAGGCAGTATTCAGGAGCTGCAATACTATTTGAAGAGGGTAAAGGTATGACGCATACGCAACTAGAAGAGTTTTTGCTGAGTCTACCCGGGGCCTGGCTTGATTATCCATTTGGCGAAGGGGTCGCAGTATACAAAGTTGGCCACAAAGACAGCGGCCAGGCAGAGAAAATGTTTGCCTTGATTAGAGAAGGGTCAGCACCGCTTCGGGTCAGCCTGAAGTGTGATCCGCTGCTGGCGGAAACTCTGCGCCAAAAATACGAGACGGTCCTACCTGGCTACCACTTAAACAAAAAGCATTGGAATACTATCATTTGCTCTGGCCAGTTGAGTGACCAGCAAATTTATGACCTGGCGCGCCACAGCTATCAGTTAGTGACAAATTGACATCACCAGCCCTAGTATTGCGTACGATATTATGATGTTTCGGTGATTGCAGTAAACTGCCTGCGGACGTTTGCCAGGTCACTGATAGTTTTTTTCAGGAATTGGTTTGTGCCGCCTGTGGCCGATTTTTGGAGGCGCTCTAGCTGAAAGATGGTGTCGGCTAGCTCGGTACTGATGGTATAGGCATAGGTGCGGTCGAGGTCGGCATTGAGGTAGGCATTATCAAATTTTTGCTGTAGCTTATCGGGTGAGTCCAGTGTTTTGATCTGCTTTTCTTCCTTTTTTAGGTCGATATTGTGAGCGCTCGCCAAAGTGTTTTTGCTGTTGTTGGCGGTCGTCAAGACAGCGATCAGCGAGCTATTCGCCTCTTGCAGCCGCGTCGATTTGAGCTTTGAGCGATAGGTCTCAGAAACGGTTTGGAGTTTTTGGAGGCGAGCGATCATCGTTCTGGGCGATGGGCCACGTGACTGCTGGGCCATAGAAAAAATAAAGATGAGGCTTAGTATGCCGATCGTGCCAAAGATCGCCAAGATGATTTTCGTCTTCCTGTCAAAGCCAGGCCGCGGCGGCGGTGCAGCGATTTGATTCAGATAATCGATGCCTACAGGCTGATCGGGTGGCTGATTGTACGAGTACATATTTCTATTTAAGCATAATCGCCAACAGAGGTAAAGCATGTGGGGGATGATATAATAGGAACTATGCAAGACGCAAAGGAGTTGGTGCGCGAGCGCCTGGCGATCGAAGAGGTGATCGGCGAGTATGTCCAGCTGCAGCGGGCAGGCCGCAACTTAAAAGGTCTTAGTCCGTTTACCGATGAGCGAACACCGAGCTTTATGGTCAGTCCAGATAAGCAAATTTGGCACGATTTCTCGTCTGGCAAGGGTGGTGATGTATTTAGTTTTGTGATGTTGGTTGAGGGGCTTGATTTTCGCGAGGCTCTGGAGCGGCTTGCTCGCAAAGCTGGGGTTGACCTGGCAATGTTTTCACGTGGCAATGGTCAGATAGCCAAGCGGCGGGAGCGGGCGCGTCAGGCACTCAATTTGGCGACCCGGTTTTATCAGCAGATGCTCGTCAAAACACCGGCTGCGCTCGCTTATGTTAGCCAGCGGCGGCACCTACACCGGCAGGTGGTCGAGGATTTTCGAATTGGCTATGCGCCAGATAGTGGGCAGGTGTTGGTCGATGCGCTGCAGGCACGTGGATTTTCGCGGCGGGAGCTGCACGATGCTGGGTTGATAAATCGTTTTGGTGGTGATTTGTTTCGGGGGCGGATGATGGTGCTGCTGAGCGATCCGACTGGCCAGCCAGTTGGATTCACTGGTCGAATCGTCGCTGATGACCCAAAAGCCCCCAAGTATCTCAATACGCCACAGACAGTCTTGTTTGATAAATCACGCCATATTTTTGGCTTATACCAGGCACGTGAGGCAATTCGCCAGGCGAATGAGGTGGTGATCGTCGAGGGAAATCTTGATGTTGTCAGTAGTCATCAGGCGGGGGTGACGCAGGTGGTCGCCACGGCCGGTACGGCGATGACCATACAGCACCTCAAGACGCTTAGCCGACTGACGGAGCGAGTTAAGCTGGCATTTGACGCCGACAAAGCTGGCATCGCCGCCACCGAGCGGGCGATCAGCTTGGCGCAAACGGTTGGTGTAGAGCTCGATGTGGTGACCCTACCGGATGGCACTAAAGACCCAGATGAGCTGATCCAGCGGGATGATGCATTGTGGCGCCAAGCAGTGCAGCAGGCTCGACCGGCGGTCGAATGGGTGATTGATCAGTATAATCGGCGCTATGATCTCCAAACAGCTGAGGGTCGCCGGCATTTTTCGACTGCTGCCTTGGCGGTAATTGGCCATCTACGCGATCCGGTCGAGCAAGAGTATTATATGGCGCAGCTCTCGCAGCAGACAGGTGCCAGTATGGCGGCGCTGCAGGCAAAGCTAGCAGGTGCACCAGTGCAGCCGGTAACCCAGAAGCAACCCAAGGTCGCTAAGAGCAAACCGGTGCCGCCCAGCGACGATACAGAGGATGCACTACTGGGCGTGGCAGTCAGCCAACCAGCCCTGCGGCGGTGGCTGGTGGCGCTTGCTCCTGAGATGATGCAAACTGAGCAGGCACAAGAACTGTTGTCTATACTACAACAAGATACACAATTTGACCCCGACCATTTACCGGCACGTTTGCAAAAATATGAGCAGTATGTAAAAATAGTACAGTTGAAATATGATAATCGGTATAGCTATTGGGAGCCAGCTAGTCTGGAGCGCGAAATGGGCCGATTAGTCAAGAAACTGATCACAAAACACCGAAACGCACAAAAACAACACCTTGTGCAGCAACTGCGTGACGCTGAGGCGATGCATGATGAGTCGCGAGCTGACGCACTCCGACAACAACTAAATGTGTTAATAAAGGAGCATATATGAGTGAAGACACCCACGCAACCCCGCCAGTGACGAACGATGATTTTATCGAGCCAGACCTTAGTGCGGTTGATGATGACGAGGAAGTTGAAGATCTTGAAGCGCTGAATACTGGTCAATATCTTGATGATATTTCTGATGATTCAGTCCGCTTGTACCTGCGTGAAATTGGGAAAATTCCGCTACTCAGTGCCGAGGAAGAGATGGAGCTGGCTCGTCGGATCATCGATGGCGACAAAAAGGCCAAAGACAAAATGGCTGAGGCCAACATGCGCTTAGTGGTGTCGATTGCCAAGCGCTATAGTGGCCGGGGGCTTGATTTTCTTGATTTGATCCAAGAGGGCAACACGGGCCTGCTGCGGGCGGTCGAGAAGTTTGACCCCGATAAGGGATTTAAGTTTAGCACCTATGCGACTTGGTGGATTCGGCAGGCAATTACTCGGGCAATCGCCGATCAGGCCCGGACGATCCGTATTCCGGTCCACATGGTAGAGACGATCAACAAGCTGCTGCGTACCCAGCGGCGGATGACTCAAGAGCTAAATCGTGAGCCGACTATCGATGAGTTGGCTAAAGAGTTAGAGATGGAGCCAGAGAAGATCGAGTATGTGATGAAGATCAAGCAGGATATTTCGAGCCTTGATGCCGGTGTGGGGCGCGACGGCGACGAGGAAGATTCTGTCCTCGGTGACTTTATCGAAGATGAAGACACCGTCTCACCAGAGGAGTCGGCGACAAATCAGCTTTTGAAAGAGCAGGTTGCCTCGGTATTGGCGAGCTTGAGTGACCGTGAGCAGAAGATTGTCCGAATGCGATTTGGGCTCGACAATGGCAAAAGCCATACACTAGAAGAAGTGGGGCAGGAGTTTGCGGTGACACGTGAGCGAATTCGGCAAATCGAAGCGAAGGCACTAGCAAAACTGCGCAAGCACAAAGACGCTCGCAAGCTCTACGAATACCTTAGTTAAGCGAGAGGTGGTGATTGATGGTATCAAGCTGGCGGTAGAGTGCCTCTCGCGGGCCATCGTTATGGACAAAATAGTCAGCAATGGCGATCGGGCCACCTTTTTCGAGATTTTCGATCTCTGACCAGTCGCGTTGGTCGACCTCGTGTGGCTGCATCGGTCGCTCTGGGCGCGCGACCATCCGCTGGTAGCGAGTATGTTTTGGGGTGACGATAGCGATGACTGTCAGTTGGCCAGGGAATTCGTGCTTGAGGATTTTGTACTCACTCCAGGTGTATAGGCCATCTAAGACAATAGTTTTTTGGCCGGCGTTGATCAGGTTGTGTAGCTCGCCCACCACTCGTTTGACCACAAAATCCTTGCCCTCACGCGCTCTGATATCTTCGCGGAATTGTTGCTGGTTATCCCACGTCGGTGCAATACCGGCTTCTTTCATAGCTCCGTAGATGATGCCACCAAAATAGATCTTGGGGATACCTCGCTGGGTATAGTAGGCCACAGCCGAACTTTTGCCGCTGCCAGCCAGGCCGACTAAGGCAATAATTTTTGTCGATGAATGTGTCATATCAGTAGTATAGCAAACCTGATATACTAGGGGTATGAAACGGCTGGCGGTGATCGATGGCAAAAGTGTGTTTTATCGGGGCTATTATGCTATGCCGGGCCTGAGCACTGCCGACGGCACACCGACCGGTGGAGTGTATGGCTTTGCGAGCCTCGCGCTCGAGCTAATCAAAAAACTAGAGCCTGACTATGTGGCAGTCGCCTGGGATAAGCAGGGAACGAACATTCGCCGGCGCCGCCAGCTATATCCAGAATATAAGGCAGGTCGTACGCGACCACCAGAGGATTTTTTTGCTCAGATACCGCTGCTTTATCAGCTACTAGAGGCGTTTAGTTGGCCGCTATATGAATTGGATGATTATGAGGCTGATGACATTTTGGGGGCGTTTGCTCGCCAAGCAGAAGCGCGCGGTATCGAGACTTGCTTGTTGACGTCTGACTTGGATGCCTTGCAGTTGATATCGCCGCTGACGAAAGTCTATGCTATGAAAAACGGCCTCCGCAATATAGAAGAATTCACTGCCGCCTATTTTGAGCAAAAATACGGCATCCGGACTGATCAATTTTTGGACTTCAAGGCACTCAAGGGCGACAGCAGCGATAACCTCCCCGGTGTGCCGGGTGTCGGTGAAAAAACCGCCATCAAGCTGTTGCAGCAGTATGGCACGCTCGACAGTGTGTATCAGCATATTGATGAGCAGAAGGGTGCCCTGCGGCAAAAGTTGAGGGAGGGTAAGCGGCTGGCTTATTTGACCAAGCAGGTCGCTGCATTGTGGACGGATGCACCACTACAGTTGGATTGGCAGGCAGCTGATATTCGACACTGTCAGTATGAGCAGGTGAGGGAGCTGCTTCGACGATTTGAGTTCCACTCACTTGAGCGGCGCCTGCCGGCACCGATGCAAGCCGAGCAGGTGTCGGCGCCACCACAAGACGATGAGCCCTTGCCGACTCTTCAGCCACTGCCGGCGTTGCCACTTTTTGAGGCTGAGACGTATGTCTACATCGATACAGTTGAGCCAGATATAGTCTATTTATTGTCCGGCCAGCAAGCCTACCGAGCAGCCTTGGCTGATACAACCAGCTCGCTATGGCGATTGCTTGGCCAAGGTACGGTGATCGCCCACGATGTGAAAAAGCTCTACCATGCGCTGGATAGAATTGGTGTTCAGGTGCAGTTTGCGGCGGTCTGGGATGTTGGCCAGGCGGCCTTTTTGCTGAGCCCGTTGCGGCGTGATCGCAGCCTGGCTGGTCTTGATGAGAGCCGTCTCTCAGACGACACGGCACCAGCTCGTCAGCTACTACGACTACGAACAATACACCAGGAACAACAGCGGCAGATGCAGGCACACCCGAAGCTCGATGATGTTGCACAGCGGTTTGATTTTCCGGTGATTTGGCCACTGTTTTGTATGGAGCAGCGGGGTATCAGGCTCGATGAACCAGTGCTCAAGCAGATTGATCAAGAGCTGACGCAACAACTCTCACAGATTGAACAAGAAATGTATACAATAGTTGGCCGCCAATTCAACCCGGGCAGCCCAGCCCAGCTATCAGATATCCTGTTTGGCCAGCTCGGGCTTCCGACTGCTGGTATCAAAAAAGGCAAAACCGGCTACTCGACCGGCCAAAAAGAGCTTGATAAATTGCGGGCTCACCACCCGATTATTGGCTTGATCGAACGGTACCGAGAAATTGCCAAACTCCTCAACACGTATGTCGAAGCGCTACCCAAACTAGCTGACCAGCAGAGTCGTCTTCATACGACGTTTCGTCAAGATGTCACCAGCACTGGCCGCTTATCGAGCGCCAACCCAAACCTGCAGAATATCCCGGTGCGAACCGAGCTCGGCCGCCGGATTCGGCAGGCATTTGTACCGTCGCCGGGTCGTTTGTTTGTCAGCGCCGACTATTCGCAGTTTGAGCTGCGGCTGGCGGCAGCACTGGCTGGTGACCACGCGTTGATCGATGATTTTAATCGCGATGTCGATATTCATACCAAAACGGCGGCAGAGGTGTATGGCATTCCTATGGCGCAGGTGACCACCCAGCAGCGACGTGCCGCCAAAGTGATCAACTTTGGTGTACTCTATGGCATGAGCCCTCACGGGCTGGCTACTGCCACTGGGATGAGTGTGGCAGAGGCGACTCACTTTATTGACCACTATTTTGCGATGCGTCGCCCGATTCGCCGCTATTTGGATACAATCTTGGCTCAGGCCAAACAGCAGGGCTATGTCGAGACTTATTTTGGTCGCCGCCGCCCCACGCCAGATGTTCGGTCGAGTAACTACATGGTTCGCAGTGCGGCCGAGCGAGCAGCAATGAATATGCCCATTCAAGGGACGGAAGCTGACTTGATGAAATTAGCAATGATCCGGCTCGAGCAGGCGCTGGCCGGCCGAGGAGAGCAGGTGCTGCAAATTCATGATTCGATTTTGGTTGAGTGTCCGGCTGACCAAGCTCAGACAGTAGGTGATATCCTGCGTCTTGAAATGGAACAAATTTGCCCGGCGCTACCGATCCGCCTAAAAGTTGATGTCACCACCGGCGCTCATTGGGGTGAAGTGTGAGCGATATTCGGGCTATCCTGTTTGACTACTTTGGCGTCTTGGCGAATCGCTATGGCCAATTAGATCACACACTCATCCAATTCATCCGTGCCCATTTGGCTGATCGGTTTACATTAGCGGTGTTGTCAAACACCAATGCCGGCACCGCGCGCGAGATGTGCGGCAGCGATGCTGGTTTGTTTCATGCGGTGATGTTGTCTGGCCAGCTTGGTGTCGCCAAGCCCGACGAGCGGGTTTTTCGGCTGGCAGCAGCGAGGCTGAGTGAATTCCCCGAAAGCTGTTTACTGATCGATGATAGTGCGCGCAATTGTGCTGGTGCCCAAAATGTCGGCATGCAGGCGATCCTTTATACAAATGTCGACGAATTGGCGCAAAAGCTAGCGGATTATGCTATAATCACCCCATGAAATATTCTCATGCTCCCCGAAATTCGGTTTCGCGTTTTGTCCCGATTGTATTAGTGATCATCATTACGATTGTTGCAGTGGCAGCGGTCATTACGATTGGTCGGGCACTGATGGGCGGCGGCAACGAGAGTAATAATCGCAAACAAACCACCAGCGAGACAGAGTCTGATCTTTTGTCGACGAGTCTTGGTCGTGGTGTACGGCTGACGGTGCGTGGGCCGATCGTTGCGAACGAGAAATTCCGCACATACCAGGTGACTGTCAAGCCAGATTCACGCAGCTTGATCACGTATGAGGGGTATTTAGAGAAGCAACTCGGGGCCAAAAATCTCGACAATAACGTCAAGGCTTATGAAGAGTTTGTTTATGCACTGGATAAGCGAAAGATGATGGACAGCCGAAAGCTGAAGGATGAGCAGAATGACCTACGCGGTATTTGCGCAAAGGGCAAGGTGTATGTATTTGAAACGCTCAAAAATGGCCAGACAGTCAGTTCTGTGTGGACGTCTGACTGTGGTGGCTCCAAGGGCTCTGCGGTAGCTAATGTCAATGAAGTGACTGATCTGTTCCTCAAGCAGATCCCCGGTGGGCGCAAAACCGTCGGCGAAATTGGTCTGGTCCAGCAAGAAAATCTATTTAAGCTGTAGGGAGGGGCAATGCCTGAGTTGCCTGAGGTAGAGACGGTTCGGCGCGGCTTGCAGGAATTACTGCCCGGCCGAGAGGTGAGAGAAGTGCGAGTGTATGATTCGCCCAAAAGCTTCCCAAATGATCCTGTCCAAGTACGTCAGTTTCTTTATGGTGCCCGAATTCAGGCGGTGCGCCGTCGGGCGAAAGTCTTGATGATTGACCTTGAGAATAATTATTCGTTGGTGATCCACCTCAAGATGACTGGGCAGTTGATTTTTCGTGCACAGTCGGCACAGTTTGGCGGTGGCCACCCGAATGATTCACTGGTCGGTCAATTACCGGATCGCTCGACCCGGGTCGAGGTAGTGTTCCAAGACGGCTCGCGGCTGTTTTTTAATGACCAGCGAAAGTTTGGTTGGGTGAAACTACTGCCTACGCCAGAGATCGCTCACTTGTCCTTTATGCGGCGAGTTGGCCCAGAGCCGCTTGATCCACAGATGACTGCTGACCAATTTATTGCTCGGGCCCGCCGCCACCAAAAGGCAATGATCAAGCCAACCTTACTTGACCAGTCGGTGCTTGCCGGTGTGGGTAATATCTATGCCGACGAGGCGCTATGGGCAGCAAAAATCCACCCACAAACCAGAGTGCAGGCATTGACCGACCAGCAGCTCGCCGAATTATTGAGAGAGGTCTGTCGTGTACTGCAGCTGAGTCTGCAACATGGCGGCTCGACTGACAAAAATTATGTCGATGCCGAGGGGCGAAAGGGTAATTATCTCGCCTTTGCTCAGGTGTTCCGTCGGCAAGATCAGCCGTGCTATCGCCACCCCGACCAGCTGATTGTCAAACAAAAAGTTGCGGGGCGGGGAACTCATATTTGCCCGGTCTGCCAGGTGGCACGCGATCGATGATCTATCTTTTGTATGGCGATAATGATTTTGCTCGTCGCCAGCGGCGTGCTGCATTAATAGACCAGCGGCCCGTCAGCTATTATGATGCCGATACAGTGACACCTCAAACTCTGCGAGAAGTAGTGACTGGCCAACCATTATTTGGGGGCGATCGGGTTCTTGTGTTGACTGATATGAGTAGTCAACCAGCTATTTGGCAGCAGCTGCCGACGCTACTGGCAGCAGCCACCAGCCCGATTATTCTGCAAGAGACCAAGCTTGATAAGCGGACCAAGACGTACAAGTGGCTTGTTGGCCACGCTACGGTCTACTCGCTCGATTCATATGGCCCACGCCAGCGGTCGCAGCTGGTGGCCTGGTGCCAGAGCCAGGCTACTCAGTATGGGTATCAGCTACAGCCAAGCCAGGCGGGGTGGTTGATCGATCGGCTCGGTTACGACCAGTCTCGTCTTGATATGATTATCGGGCAGCTTGCCCTCACCGATGAAGTAGCTGATCAGCGAGCTGACGTAGCGGTGGTAGTGAGTGATGAGCTGCTTCACACGATGGTACCGCTCCCAAAAACTGAGAGTGCCTTTGTTTTGTGCGAGGCACTTCTCGATGGGCGTCTCGCCGACATCCACCAGACGATTCGCTATCTAGAGCAGGAGCAGGGTCGCGATGGTGCGTACCAAACTATGGGTTTATTGGCATCACAACTGGTGCAGTTGGTAGGTCTCGTCTTCTCGGGTGGCGACACTGCAGCTGTGGCAGCTGATCTGCAAACTCACACCTATGCACTGCGGCGGCTCGTACCGTTTGCTAAGCAGCTGTCTCCCGCCCAATTAGCGCCAGTTAGCCGCGCCTTTGCTGAAGCAGATTTACAGATGCGCACGATGTCTATGAACCCATGGCTGGCGCTCGAGGTAGCGCTGCAGACTGCTGCTACTGCGCTGCACCCTGTAGCTACCACACATTCAAAAACCCCCTCACACCGGTAGAGTCAATGATAAAACTGAGATGGTGCAGAGGGTTCTTCGATTGAATATGATACAAGGTAGACTTAGGCAGCTGGTTGCTTGGCTGCCAGGCTGACACCAGCTTTTTTGGCGATACTGCTCAGAGCGCTCTTGCGGCGAGCGGCGGTGTTCTTTTTGATCAAGCCTTTCTTGACTGCAGTGTCAAGCTCGCTATATGCGGCGGATAATGTCGATGCGCTTGGCTGCGTAGTGAATGCTTTGACGGCGGTCTTAATATCTTTTTTGATACCGATATTGCGCTGGCGGCGCTTGACGGTTTGCTTCGCTCGCTTGATAGCGGATTTGATGATTGGCATAGAGTTCCTTTACGTTTACTAAATTGTTTCGCTAATTCAAAGAAGCATTATACAGAAAAATAGGCAAAAAGTAAAGAAAACTCGCCCGCCTCTATTGACTTTTCGGAGATGCTTATGTATAATCTAGCTCAAGGCCAATCAAAATAAACAGGACACTACAATCAAAATGGCGAGCCAGGCACACAAACAACAAATCATCGAAAACATAAAAGAAGTCACCAATATTCTTGTGACAGTCAGCGCTGACCCCTCGGTCGACGAGCTGTCGGCAGCGCTTGGTTTGACGATCTTTCTCAATAACCTTGGTAAGCAAGCAACCGCTGTCTTTAGTGGCTCAGCGCCACCAGCCATTGGCTTTTTGGAGCCAGATAAAACGTTTGAAAACACCACGAACAGCCTGCGCGATTTCATCATTTCATTTAACAAAGAAAAAGCCCACCATCTCCGCTACAAGGTCATCGAAGATATGGTGAAAATCTTTGTCACGCCGTATCGGACTGCTATTTCAGAGGCTGATCTTGAATTTTCGCAAGGTGATTATAACGTTGAATTGGTGGTGGCCCTGAACGTGCAAAACAGTGATCAGCTCGATACTGCTCTGGCAGCTCATGGCCAGATCTTACATGATGCTACTGTCGCCACGGTGACTGCGGGGTCGGTGACAAGTAGTCTTGGCAGTATTCGTTGGCATGATGATCAGGCCAGCAGTGTCAGCGAGATGATGACAGAGTTGATCAATGGCCTGAAAACTGCGCAGACAACCCTCAATGAACAAATTGCGACAGCACTGCTGACGGGTATTGTGGCGGCCACTGAGCGCTTTAGTAATGATTTGACATCGTCTCGAGCCATGACAACGGCCGCCGAACTGATGGCCGTGGGTGCGAATCAGCACCTGATCGCTACCAAGCTCAAAGAGGGTGAGCAGCTCGCTCTCGCTGCCCAAACGTCTGCTCATGATGCCGATGCCCCAGAGGAAGAGGATACCGAGCCTACCTCTGGCAAAAAAGCCAAAAAGAAGCAGCCAAAAGACGGTGATGGGGCCCTACTAATTGATCATGAAAGGCGAGGTGATGTTGACGAAGTTGCTCGCCAGATTCGAGCAGAAGCTCAAGAGGCTGCCGCCCAAACCGCTCACGAACAGCTTAATAAATTGAACCAGCCGGCAGCCGGCCCGAGCTTGCCGCCGCTTGACTCGCTGACGCCACCCAAGAAACCATCGATTGGCGGCACCTTGAACGCCACAGCCGAGCAAGCAG
Organism: uncultured Candidatus Saccharibacteria bacterium; assembly: GCA_938040655.1. Taxonomy (GTDB): domain Bacteria; phylum Patescibacteriota; class Saccharimonadia; order Saccharimonadales; family Saccharimonadaceae; genus Nanosynbacter. The sequence continues at coordinate 40,620 of CALHZK010000004.1, read as the reverse complement.
CTGAGGATAAAGAGCGTGAACTAGCCGGCCCACAGAATAAGACGATCCTTAACCATGGCACCTACATTGGCTCGTCGCAGCCATCTTTTGGTGACTCACCGCTGAATGCGGCGATGGGTGATTCAGATGAACCGCCACACGTTGACCCAATTGCCGACTTAGGAAACACCTCAACATCCATCCATGAACCCCAGACTGGATCTTCAGAACAGGCCCCTCAGGACGAGTTAGAGCCGGCTGAGCGCCAGACATTGTCTGCTCTGGCTGAAGACACCGATGCGGCGTCTCATGAGCGTAAGGCGGCCTTAGAAGCGGTCGACGCTGCCTTGGCAACTGCGCCACCGGCGCCAGACCTCACCAAGGCACCGACGTTGGCAGACATTGAGTCTGAAATCAACGGTCGTGGCTTGCCGCCACTGCCAGATTTCGCCGATCTACCACCACTACCGCCACTGCCAATTGGTCCGGTCGATGATGAGCAGCCGGCGCCACCAACTGACAAACCACCAGAGCCGCCAGCCGCTGCTTCGTTTAACCCATCGCAGTTTCATATTCCTGAGCAGAAATAGCCAAAAGCCATGCCTCCACTACACAATGACGGGATTATACTGATCAATAAACCAGCCGGCATGACGAGCTTTGGAGTGGTCGCGCGGCTGCGGCGGGTACTTAGCCAGGCTGCTGGCAAAAAGGTAAAGGTTGGCCATACTGGTACGCTTGACCCCTTTGCAACTGGTCTGATGATCATCGTGACAGGCTCGGCCTGCCGCCAGGCTATGCACTATACTGCGCACGACAAATGGTACGAGGCAGAATTAGTGCTTGGCGATACTAGCACTACCGCCGACCCAGAAGGTGAGATTACCCACCAATCTGACGACCAACCGCAACGGGAGGATATTGCTCGCGTGCTGAAACAGTTTACTGGGCAGATATTGCAGCAGCCACCGGCATTTAGTGCGATCAAGGTCAATGGTAAACGGGCCTACCAGCTGGCTCGCCATGGTCAAGTGGTTGAGCTGCCGAAAAGGCCAGTCCACATCTACAGCCTCGAAATTATCAACTACACATATCCGTCTCTGACTATCCGTACTCATGTATCGAGCGGGACGTATATTCGTAGCTTGGCTGTCGATATTGGTGCAGCCTTGGGTACCGGCGCGTATTGCCGGCGGCTGACACGCACCAAAATTGCCCAGTTTACCCTGGATGAAGCCCATAGCTTGGCTGATTTTGGGATTTTTTCTTAAGGTGGTATCATCAACCTATGAAGCATAAGGGATTCACACTGATTGAGTTAGTTATTACCGTCACTATCATCGCTATCCTGGCGACGATTTCGATTGTCTCTTATGTAAACATACGGGCTGACAGTATGGATACAAAGATCAAAACCGTTGTCAAAACAGCTGGCGATGCTGTCTCAATCTACCAATCAAAGACCGAAAAACTGCCAGCAGAGGGTATTTTTAATCGCCCTGGTGGCGTTGATTCGCTGGTGCCAGAATATTTGGGTAAGCAGTACCGCCAAGGCGTGACCAGCAAGAACGCCCCTCATGTCAACGAAATATTTCGGCTCTATCCATGCAAAAAGGAGCAGGGTAGTTTTGTTATCTATGCATCGCTCAATCATCCCAAGGATAGCGATATCACTCACTACAACACCGTGAAAGCCGAATGTGGCAACACAGCACAGCTGCCAACAGGTACAACGCTCTTCAATTATGCACAGATTTTTTAGGCTGAGCAGGCGACTCTTCCGTGATACCAAAGCAAGCCTCATAGGTTGAGCGGGACGCGCGTACTGCCGTGAGGCGGTTGTTTCTCTGGGCGATATCTGTTATACTAGGCGGGCTATGATTAGCAAACAAAATAAGCAGAAAGCGATTGCTTTGACTCAGGTCAACAAAAATGATGTCGGCAGCCCACAGGCGCAGATATCAATTTTGACGGCTCGTATCAAAGAGGTCACGAAACACTTGAAGGTCAATAAACATGACTTCATGGCTCGCCGTGGCCTTATCCAGATGGTAGGGAAGCGTAAGCGTCTCCTCAAATACTTGGAGCGAACCGATTTTGATAGTTACAAGCAGGTCGTGGCCACTCTGGGGCTCCGTAAATAACGGTATCAGATTAGCAAAATAATCCGCATACATCTCTTGAGCTTCTTGAGACAGTAAGGCGGATTATTTTAGTTGGAGAGAAGGGGCTAGCAATAAAGCGGACAAGCAAGCTAAATTTCAGATAGAGTCTACCAAAAATTCACGCAGAAGCTATACAGAAACAGCTAGGGAAGGGTCAGGTTTTTTGGTCACTCTTCTGGCCATCCTTTTGGCCGTCAAGGGTAGCGACGATCACGTTGCGGCCATCGCTGCTGCCGCCGAGTGTACACGAGTAAAGTGTTAGTTGTGGCGTATCGGTTCGCCGTTCGATTTCAACTGCGTTTGGTTTAACATCAAATATCTTTCTGATGATATAATTGTATCTTTTTCCGTTATAATCTATGATAATTTTGTCTCCAACACGCAGTTTGTTTATGGTATAAAACGGAGATTTTCGCTGTGTCTGCTGTGGTGTTAACCCCATCACGAACCGGTGGGCTGACAGTACGAAGTTGCCGCCGTCTTGAGGGTTGCCATTACTTGGTTGGCGCCACCAGGCACCACGCTCCATCACGCTCGCACTGCCAGTGTCATACGGTAGGTTGATATCGAGAGTCGGAATATATAGACGGTTCTGGGTGATTTCGTTCTCGGTCTTGGTGATCAACTGAGTAGTCTTGTTGTGCGTTGGATTAGTGAAGTGCGACAGTAACCACGGACTAAAGGCGGTGGAGAGAATGTACACTCCACCGCCTATCAGGGCTATTGCGATAACCGTCGTGAATCGATTGCTTTTTCGCCGAGGTAGCTTCACGACCGTTTCTTGATGATTAACCACGCACCTAGTGATACAAGCGTCGTCCCTGCGGCGACTGCAAGCAAGGTGTTGTTACCGGTATCAGCCAGTTTTTCCTCTTCTGGAGCTTGCTTCTCTTCTTTTGGCTGCTCCTGAACTGGTGCTGGTTTTGTCTTATCCTCATTTTCTGGCTTGGTTGGTTGTGGCGTCACTGGAGCTGGCTTTGGCTCTACTGGCTTGGTCGGTTGTGGCGTCACTGGAGTCGGGTTAGCGGCGTTGTCGTTAGTCAGGCGAATGTTCGTAGCAGTGATAGTGGCATCCTCTGTGTAGACACCAATCTTGCCGCTGGTGATCGGCCGCTCCTTGTCAGTGAAGGTGGCTAGGTGCTTGCCGTTGACGCTGACCGACATAGTGTTGTCGTTCTGTTTCACAACGAAGTTGTTGGCAGCTTTGATGTCAAACTTGGTGTCGCTACCGGTTGCCAGGAAGCGCTGGCCACCAGTATATGCGGGGTCTCGCTTACCGAGCTCCCAGCCGTTTTCCTTCGGTACGAGGTAGTAGAAGTGGTCGTTATCTTTGTAGTTCCAGACAATCCAGGCGGTCTCCCAGGGGTTTGGTGCTGAGTTTTGGCGTAGCTGCTGGGCCGTCGACACAGTACCGCTGTAGGTGAATGATTTATTGGCATCTGGGCCGACAACCAACGATGCGGCGGTGTCACCGCTGTTGGTGACTGCTCGTGGTCGTAGCTCGAGGGCGTTGTGTTGGCCGTGGTTCTTGACTCGGACACAGCCGTAGCCGGTGAAGATAACCTTCCACTGGCCGATACTACTCCCGTCTGTATGGTCTGAGCACCCCTGTGAAGTTGGATATTTGGTAAAGTTTTCTTCCATGACAGTCTGTGATGCGGCCGAACTGAGATGTGACAGAGCTAGCGCACCAACGACAGCCAAGACTGTTGCGTAAAGGGTTTTCTTCATAGGGTCTCCTCTATATTAAGAAATATTGATGGACAATATTATACCACAGTATTTTCATAACATAAATAAAGTTTGATAATTAGTGAATTGACATACGTGGTGTTTTTTGCGGATCTTAGCTATACTGAGGGGTGTTATATATGAATGCGGCAGTGATAGCGTTGAGGGCTTGTGCTAGCACAGACAGTAGGCGAGCGTTCACCCCTGTTACTTGCCGCAAAGAAAGGAGCTCATAACGTGAGTATTATAAACCCGAGTGGGAAAGAAATAATTACAGTGACCACTGAGTGGTGTGGCCGACCGTTGACACTAGAGGTGAACCGGGTCGGTTTTCGGACGACTGGTAGTGTGCTGGTACGCTATGGCGATACGGTGGTGCTGGGCATCGCTCAGGTGGGTAGTCGGCCGGTGCAGCTGGATTATTTTCCGCTATCGATTGATTATGAAGAAAAGTTTTATGCGGCGGGTAAGATCTCTGGCTCACGGTTTATCAAGCGCGAGGGTCGGCCGAGTGACGAGGCGGTGCTGATCGGCCGGTTGATCGACCGCCCGATTCGGCCGCTGTTTCCAAAGGGCTACCGCCAAGAAGTGCAAGTTGTGGCGACGGTGCTAAGTATGGATCCGGATTTCCGGCCAGATATGGTGGCGATGGTCGCGGCGTCGAGCGCCTTGATGTTGACGGGGACGCCGTTTGACGGGCCGGTGGCGGGCCTGCGGGTGGGTCGCGTGAATGGCGAGTTTAAGGCCTTTTTGACGCCAGAGGAGCGCCAGCAATCTGATTTGGACCTGGTGGTGGCTGGTATCGAGAGTGGTATCACCATGGTAGAGGCTGGTGCCAAGGAGGTGTCAGAAGAGGTGATCGTCGATGCGATGGCGTGGGCACACCAGATGATGCAGCCAGCGATTCAGTTGCAGCGAGAATTGGCCGCCAAAGTGGCGCCAACCGCGCAGGAATACGAATTGGTTTTGCCGGACGAAGCGATTCAGCAGACGGCTGATGTGTGGGTTGACGGCAAGCTGGGCGAGCAAATCCGCCGGCCGTACCCAGAGCGCAACGAGCTGATTCGTGATATTCGTGCTGAGTTTCATGAAGCGATGGCCAAAAAACTTGGCATAGATGAGGAAGAATATAGCGAAGTTCGCAATGATTATGATGAGGCGTTCACGCTGGCGCTACACAAAGATGTCCGCCGCGGTATCGTCGAGGAGGGCAAGCGCCCGGATGGCCGTAAACTAACTGAAATTCGCCCATTGAGCTCAGAAGTTGGTTTGCTGCCGCGAGCGCACGGCTCAAGCTTGTTTACCCGCGGCGTGACGCAGGGTATGAATATTGTGACTTTAGCACCACTGAGTTACGCGCAGCTGGTTGACACCATGGAGGTCAACGACGGCGAGCGGCGCTACATGCATCATTACAATGCGCCAGGTTATACGGTTGGTGAGGTTAAGCGGATGGGTAGCCCGGGCCGCCGCGAGATTGGCCACGGCTACTTGGCGGAGCGAGCCTTGACGCCGGTGCTACCGAGCGAAGAAGACTTCCCGTACGCTATTCGCAGCGTCACCGAAATTATGAGCCAGAACGGTTCGACATCAATGGCAGCGACCTGTTCGAGCTGTCTGGCGCTGATGGACGCTGGTGTGCCTTTGAAAGCGCCGGTGAGCGGCATTGCCATGGGTCTGATGATGGACGGTGATAGGCCGTACGTATTGAGCGATATTGCCGATGCTGAGGACTTTGCCGGTGATATGGATTTCAAGGTGACTGGTACAGCCAAGGGCATCACGGCGCTGCAGATGGATATGAAAGTGCATGGTTTGCCAGTGGCAGTGCTGCGCCAAGCGATTGAGCAGAGCAAAGCTGGCCGGGCGTATATTTTGCAGCATATGCTGAGTGTGCTAGCTGCGCCGCGTGATCAGCTCAGCCCATATGCACCACGGATTGAGAAACTAAAGATTAATCCAGATAAAATCGGTGCCGTGATCGGCAAGGGTGGCGAGGTGATCAACAAGATTACCAGTGAGACTGGAGCTGAGGTTGACATCAAGGAAGACGGCTTGATCACCATCGCCAGCCCGAACGGTGAGTCGATCGAGAAGGCACTTGCCTGGATCAAGAGTTTGGTGGAAGAGCCAGAGGTTGGCAAAATCTACGAAGGTACGGTAGTCAGCATCAAAGATTTCGGGGCCTTCGTGAATATTCTACCGGGGATTGACGGGATGGTGCATATCTCGAAATTGGCCGAAGGGCGAGTCGCAAAAGTGACCGATGTCGTCCGTGAAGGGCAGCGGGTACGTGTCAAGATCACCGGCATCGATGAGCGGGGCAAGATCAACTTGACAATGATCGGCATCTAAGTGCTACAATAAGCAGTATCTCTATAGCATAGTAAATGAAGGAGAACTATGGATAATAGTAAACACAAACAATCATCACCCCAGCCTCCACAGCCACCAGTCGCCAGCGATAAGGCGACACCGCGCCCGACACCTCTGGCCGATCAAATGCCTACGCCATTGGCGGCAGCTGATCCGGCGGTCACTGCTGGCTCAGCGCCGTCACCACAGCCGCTGCAGGCGACACCGCAGACTCAATCTACCCAAGAAAAGGTAGCGCCACCAGCGAACCAACCATCGTCACCCGGTACGCCGTATCGGGTCCCGCCGAAAAAGAAGTCACGGGCAATACTATGGGGTAGTATTGCAACGATTTTGCTGCTGCTTATTATTGCCATCGCGGTAGTCGTGGTCATACTGTTCAGCGGCCCATCAAAAAAGGACTATGCCGAGATGCAACGGCAAACCGAGCAGGCAGTCTTTGCCTACCACAAAGTTAACTCTGCGGGCACAGAAGAAATTGAGCAGCAAGTAAATGATTATAAGAGTAAAACATCAGTCCTCAAGGATGCAAAAGCCCTGAAGGATAAGGAGGTCAGAGAGGCCTACAAGGCATTTACCAAGCAAAATGACCCGTATACCAAAATAGTAACTGATCAGTTCGTCACCCATAGAGACGCCATACAAACCTTGAGATACAAGTGCCACCCCCGGGTGCCAACCTCAGAGAGTGGCATAGAGCGCTATCAATCAACTCTCAAGGCATGTCGTGAGGCGAATCAGACACTTGAGAAGGTGGATGGGGAGATCGGTGAGGCTGCCAAGAAGACAACTGAGCTATACAAAAAACACAACGAAGCAGTCTCCGCTCTCCAAGAGGCGTACAAGCAAAAAGATCAGGCTGCCGCCACTCAGGCGCAGCAGCAAGTACGCAGCACTGCCAGAGAGATGATGAAGCAGAAGAGTCCGATTCTGCTGATGAGAAGTTCGCTCGCCAAACACGATCCGATCAAAAATCTGAATGCGCTTGGCCAGCTTTTGCAAGAAAAGCAGAAGAAAAAGTAGTCATGCGAACCGATACTGCTCGTCAACAGCTTGAGCAAATTGCGGCAGATATCCGACAGGCGGATGTCTGCCCAGATTTGGCCAAGACGGCGACCCAGTTAGTGCCGGGTGATGGCAACCCGCAGGCGGACATCGTCTTTATTGGTGAAGCACCCGGCAAACAGGAAGACCTCCAAGGCAAGCCCTTTGTTGGGGCGGCCGGCCGGTTTCTTGATGAAATGTTGCAGACGGCGGGGCTGCAGCGCCAGGATGTATTTATCACCAACATTGTCAAGTATCGGCCACCAGGAAACCGTGACCCGCTGCCAGAAGAGAAGCGTGCCTTCTGGCCGTATTTGTTGCGGCAATTGACAGTGATCCAGCCCAAGGCTGTGCTGACACTTGGTCGACATAGTGGCGGCGCCTTTATCCCAGGGCTGAGAATCAGTCATGATCATGGTCATCCTCGGACGGTGCGACTACACGAGCGAGAGTTCGTGGTTATCCCGCTGTATCATCCAGCAGCTGCTCTCTATAATGGCAGCATGCGCCAGGTGTTGATCGACGACTTTATTCGAGCAGTCGCGTTTACTCAGATGGTGACACGCTGAAGTTGGTTAAGAGTACCTGGGTCAGCAAGGCAGAGGAGGTAGATACAAAGTCATAGTGTCTACCGTATGATGAGGTGTCTAGAGTAGACAGACTCTCATCTATTGTGTATAATGGATATCGATTATCTATAATAAACATATAACAGAGGGAGATACCCATGAGATTATCTGGCGCAGTCGAGCAAGCATGCTGCATCATCATATTACTCGTCCAACCGTCCCGGCGAGCACCGGTGACCAATAACAGCTTGGCGAAGCGTATGGGGGTGTCGCCGACGTATATCACGAAGGTGACTCGCAAGCTGGTAAGGGCGGGCCTGATCACATCGGCTCGCGGTGCTGGTGGCGGGTTTCGGCTGGCTCGCGCTTACGATACCATCACGCTACGCGATATCACCGAGGCTATTGAAGGGTCGGGCACCTTTGTCCAGTACCAGGGAGTCGCTGAGCGGATGTTTGCCCATCAGCCAAAGAGCAAACTACTCCGGGGGGCGAATATTATTTTGCGAACATTTGATGAAGCACAAGAACGGTGGCTGCGTGCTTTGCAATCGGTCACTATACAAGATGTCGTCAAGGAGGTTGCTCATGACTAAATGGATGATCTCGCGGCGGCGCCGACCTGGCACGATGGTTCGGTCGGAGTGGTCGCACTTGCGGCAGAGTAAACTCCTGCTGGTAGCGGTGCTGGCGATTGTGTTTGTGCCGGTTTTGTACGCCGCGATTTTTCTTAGTTCGGTGTGGGATCCGTACGGCCGGACAGACACACTGCCAATTGCCTTTGTCAATCAAGATCGCGGTGTGACGGTAGATGGTCAAAAGCGCGCTATTGGTGAAACGATTCGTCAATCACTCCAGCAAAATAAAAAACTGGCGTGGGAGTTTGTCGACCATGCCCAGGCTAGCCGCGGCGTGCAGCGTGGATATTACTATGCTGTGGTGGAAATACCTGCTGATTTTTCACAGCAGGCGTATTCGTTGCTGCAGTCGTCGTCGCGGCAGCCAGTTATTCACTATACAGTGACGCCAGCCAAAAATTATGTTGGCTCGGTAATTAGTCGGCAGGCAGCTCAGGCGATTAAAAATGACGTTGCCCAGCAATTGACCCAGGCGTATACCAAAGAAATAATGAGCCGGATTGGCGGGCTTGGTGATGGGTTACACAGGGCAGGGAATGGTGCTGCACAGCTGCAATATACTATGACGCAGTTTCAGGCTGGACTTGGCCGCTATACTGGTGGAGTCAGTCAATTGGCGACGCAGCAGCAAAAAGTAGCCGATGGCCTGGGGCAGCTACAGGCTGCAGCGACGACGCTGCAGCAGGGTATTGGCCAGCTGCAGCAGCAACTACCGACTGATCATCAGGTGGGGCAATTGACCCAGGGAGTTGCACGTATCCAGCAGGCGATGACAGCACTGCAGCGTGGCCTCGATGTAGCGCCAAGTGCTGAGCAGCAATTAGTCACGCAGGATGCACGTGCCCTCGCCGAATCGCTGCGCACCTTGCCGACTGATGTGACATCGGCTGGGGCGGTTGTCCAAAAGGCGATACAGCAGGCGGCGGTAGCTGGTGGGACCACGACGATCACGCTACCAGAGCTCCAAACAATGGCAGTAGTTTTGCAGCGGACTCAGCAGATTGGTACTCAAGCGCAGACACTCCTGACGCATTTGCAGGCATTGACCACCACGATGGCTGGGCAGCAGCAGGTACTCAAGACGTCGGTCAATCAGTTGACGCACGGGATGAATCAGTTGGCGCCACAGGTGACGACAGCGTTCAATGGCTACCGCTCACTACGGGCAGGTAGTGAACGGCTCGGTCACGGGGCTGGCCAGATCACCTATGGGATGGCGGCAGCTCAACAGGGCAGCCGGCAATTAGCGGCCGGTGCAGCTCGGCTGGCGGGTTCTTCCGGGCAATTGCTCCATGGTAGTCAGCAATTGACGCAAGGCTCAGCAATACTCGCCGATACACTATATAGCGGTGCGGCAAGTGTTACGCTTCTTCCGGCACACGAAACACTGCAGGCTCGCTTGGCCACACCAGCCACGGCAGCTGAATCGCAGGCTGGCCATGTACCAAACTATGGCTATGCTATGGCACCATATATGTTGTCATTGGCGTTGTTTGTCGGTAGTTTGACTTTGACGACGATCTACCCGGTACGCCGAATTTTTGCCCAGCCCGAAAACGCCTGGCAATGGTGGTTGTCAAAAATTTCGGTGCTGACACTGGTGGTATTGGCGCAGGCGACTGTCATGATGGCGATTGTCATTGGCTGGGTTGGCCTGCAGCCGGAGCAGCTTGGTCACTTTGTCGCGACTGGCTACCTGGCGGCGCTGGCGTTTATGTCGATTGTGGCGCTGCTGGTTATTGCCTTTGATAATCCGGGTCGGTTGATGGTGATGATCTTGCTGGTGCTGCAGTTGGCTGCCAGTGAAGGGATTTTTCCGATCCAAACTGCACCACAATTCTTTCAGGCGATCCACCCATGGCTGCCGATGACGCACTCGATCATCGCCTTTCGCCAGGCGATCTCTGGCGGTATTTCTCAGGCGCTGTATGGGCAGCATATGATGGCATTGGGCTGCTATGTTGTCGTCGCGAACCTGCTTCTTGTCGGTTTTTTGTGGCGGCGTGGCCGGCGAAAGTTTGACCACACTTCGGTCGATGGCGACGAATGACACCGAACCATTGATTGACGAATAGTATTGTTTTTGGTACAATAGGCGACGACTGTGACTCGTGCGTGGTATCGCGACAGCTTATGATGACCAAACCTACGCACGTATAGGATTCTTGAATTCACCACGATACTAAATAGTCTAAAAGGAGAATACATCACATGGGTCAACGACGACTAGCGACGCCGCAGAGCGACAACCCTGCCAAACGGCCGCTCGCCAAAAAAAGTAATACAGCGGTCATGAACAGCACAAGTACACGAAAAGGTGAAGTGTTTCGGGCTCAACGCCGTACGAGCGAAAATGTCAACTTGCGAGCATCACAGCATTTGATCGATATTCCAGTCAATAAGTCAGTCTACAATGGCTATGGCGGTGAGCAGTTTAGCCTCAAGATGCAGCCAAAGCGAACTCGTGGCGGTAAGACGAAACTGCGGGTCATCCCGATTGGTGGTGTGGGCGAGATGGGTATCGGCAAAAACATGAATGCCATTGAGTATGGTGATGAAATTATTATCGTTGACATGGGATTTTTGTTTCCGGGTAGTGACTATCCGGGCATCAACTACATCACACCAGACATTACCTATCTAGAAGAAAATAAGCACAAAATCAAAGCGCATATTTTCACGCATGGTCACCTAGACCACATCGGCTCGTTTCGGCATTTTATTCACCGGATTCCGGCGCCGGTCTATGGTTCAAAATTTACCATCGGTATGCTGAACCGAACTATGGAAGATGCCGAGACGGACTTCCAATCGGACTATCGAGTGCTTGACCCTATTGGCCACGAGGTGGTGCAGGTATCGAAGCATTTTTCGGTGGAGCTGGTGCGAGTAAACCACTCTATTCCGGATTCGACAGCAGTGATTATTCGTACGCCGGTCGGTGTGGTGGTTGACTCTGGTGACTGGCGATTTGAGGAGCGGCCGGTTGATGGGCAAAAGTTTGATCTTGAGCGGCTCACCGAGGTCGCGACAAAAGAAGGCATCTTGCTATTTATGAATGAATCGACCAACTGCGAGTCGGCCGGTACACACACTCATGGTGAGTTTGATATTCAGTATTCGATTGGTCAGGTGATGGATAAGTTTGCTGGTAGCCGGATTATTCTCAGCTGCTTCTCGAGCCAGATTCACCGGATGCAGTTGATTTTGGATGAAGCACATCAGCATGGTCGCAAAGTAGCCTTTGCTGGCTTTTCGATGATCCAAAACTTAGAGGTGGCGCTACGCTCGGGGACCATTAAAATTCCGAAAGACACCATCATGAAGATGGAAGATATCATCAAGCAGCCAGATGGCAAGGTAACCATCGTCTGTACTGGCTCGCAGGGTGAGTTTAATGCAGTGCTGAACCGTATGGCGTCTGGTGCTCATAAATATGTCAAGATCAAGGGGTCAGACGTAGTGGTCTTTAGCTCCAACCCGATTCCGGGCAACGAAAAGAATGTGGTACGGACGGTCGATGGCTTGATGCGTGAAGGCTCTGATGTCATCCAAAATGGCAAAACACACCTGACTGGGATCGGGCCACTGCACTTATCTGGCCACGGCTACTATGATGATCATGTCAAGCTGATCAATGCACTTAACCCGACATACTACATGCCGATTCATGGTGAGTTTCATATGTTGGTCCATAATGCACGGTTGGCCGAGAAGGAGTGTCATATTCCTCGCCAAAATATTTTTGTCTGCGATGCGGGTGATATCATCGAGATTGATCATCAGGGCCACGGCGCCAAGGCTGGCCGTATCCAGGTCGGCGGTGTGATGTACGACGATAGCGGGGCAATTGTCTCTGAGGTTGTGCTAAAGGACCGGATTCATATGAGCCAAGAGGGGATCTTTGTCGTAGTGCTGACGATCCAAAAGGGCACTGGCCGGCTACTGACCAGCCCGGATATCATCTCTCGCGGTTTCATCTACCTTCGTGACAGCGAAGAGTTGATGAGCCTGATCCGCCAGTACTTGAAGCAAAAAGTCACGCGCTCGTGCCACGGGCCATACGACATGGATGTCATCAAAAAGGAGATCAAAGATGAGATCACGCATATCCTGTATGACCAGACCCGGCGTACACCGATCGTTATCCCGGTGATCAACGAGATTGGTGGTGGCCTGAAGGCTCCGGCGCGGGCAGCCGCGAAATCACAGCCAAAGCGGGCTCCTGCCAAGACTACCAAAACGACGAAAGCTGCCAAGCCCGCTCGGGCGGCGGCCAAGGCTGCAGCTCCCAGCTCGGCTATACCGCCACTCCCCCGGCGGCGTTTTCCTGCTAAGCAGGTCCCCGATACTGAAGCGAACGACACGAAAGCGCGCGAGCGGCAAGACGTCCGTGGCTACTAGTGATTATTGCTATGATCGGGTGATAGCCACACTAAAACTCTAGACTTTTGTTGTAAAATATGCTACAGTATACACACCAGTAAGGTGCTACAATAGGAACAGTTATGGCAAAAAAACGAAAAACAACCAAGAAAAAATCTACTGCGCGCGCTCCTGAGCATACGCTACCAACTGGCTTTTGGACACAGGTTGGTGCGGTGTGTTTGGTGACATTATCGGTATTGCTGGTGGTCTCGTGGTTTGGGGTCGGTGGGCCGGTGCTGCGCTGGCTGCATAGCAGTATGATGGCGATGATCGGCTATGCCATGTATTTGGTGCCGATTTTGTTTTTGTATATCGCGGTAGAGATTTTTCGAGCAGAAAACAACCGACTATCTTGGGCGGTCAAGTTAGCCACTTGCTTAGAGATAGTTTGGCTCGCTGGCCTGTTTGGGCTCCTCAAATCAGCTAATCGGCCGCAGGCGGGTGGTCTGGTCGGCGACCTGGCGAACCAAGCCATGCTGGCAATGGTTAGCCCGGTGATTGCTGCCTTTATTTACTTACTGCTGATTATCATGACGGCGTTATTCATTACCAAAACTTCGCCGGGCACAGTGCTGCGGCAGCTGCGGCAGATGATGCAGCGTGACTCCTCAGAAGAAGACAGCAATAAGGCGGTCATGAAAAAGGCAGCTGCCGACACTAGGTCGTCTGCGCCAGCTAAGGCTGGCAAAAAGGGTAGTGATATTAAGTTAAACGCCGGTGTGCCGACAGTCGGGGCTGACGCGGCGGAGCCCAAAAAGAAAACTAAGTCATCACCACTGAGCAGCTTGCGCGGTAGTGTGGCGCGGGATAAAGCGGCAGAGGAGCAAACGGCGCTGGTGGCAGCGCACGATCCGAACTGGCAGGCACCGAGTCTTGATCTTTTGGAGAAGAAACAGAGCCCAGCTGATGCGGGTGATATTCGCCAGAATGCTCAGATTATTCACGATACCTTGGCGGAATTTAATATTAATGTGGAGATGGAAGACGCTAACATTGGGCCGAAGGTCACTCAGTACACGCTGCGGCCGCCAAGTGGCGTGAAGCTGACGCGGATCACAGCATTGGAGACGAATATCGCGCTTAATTTGGCTGCTCAGAGCTTGCGTATTGAGGCACCAATTCCCGGCCAAAAGGCGGTCGGTATCGAGGTGCCAAACCGCAAAGCAGCTGACGTGCGGCTGTACGGGGTGCTGGATTCAAGGCAGTGGAAGAATGCCCGCGAGCCGCTCAGTTTCGCTATCGGTAAGAATATTGCCGGCGAGGCGGTGGTCGGTGAATTGAATAAAATGCCACACCTATTGATCGCTGGGCAGACCGGCTCGGGTAAGTCGGTGATGATCAACACATTGCTGACAAGTTTGCTGTATCGCAACAGCCCAAGTGATATGAAGTTAATTTTGGTTGACCCAAAGCAGGTGGAAATGGCGCCGTATGAAGACATCCCTCATTTGCTGACACCGGTGATCACTGAGCCAGAAAAAACTATCTCGGCGCTCAAATGGGCGGTCAATGAAATGGAGCGACGCTATAAATTACTCGCCGCTGAGAAAATTCGCGATATCAAAAGCTATAATCAGCGGGTCGCCACCCGGGCCAAAAAGATCCCAGTGGCCGACGCCGATGGCCATGTACAGCAGCATGAAGACGGGGCGATGCCGTATATTGTGATCGTGATTGACGAGCTGGCTGACTTGATGATGGTGGCGGCGCGTGATGTCGAGGCGCTGATCGTCCGCTTGGCGCAGAAAGCCCGGGCAGTTGGTATTCATTTAGTGCTGGCGACGCAGCGGCCGAGTGTCGATGTGATCACCGGCTTAATCAAGGCCAACGTGCCGGCACGGATCGGCTTTACCGTGGCCTCACAGGTCGACTCGCGGACTATTCTTGACCAAATTGGTGCTGAGAAATTGCTCGGCCAGGGTGACATGTTGATGTATACGCCGAGTATGAGTAAGCCAAAACGTATCCAGGGTGCCTGGGTGACTGACGATGAGGTGAATAAAATTACTGATCACTTGCGGATGCAGTCAGCGCCGCAGTACAACGATGAGGTGGTGGCCCAGCCGGTCCAGCTCAATGGTAAGGGCGGTATGGCGGTTGACTTTGCGGCCGGCGGCGAGGATGAGGCGTTTATGGATGCCGTGCGGGTAGTGATCGAGGGCCGCAAAGCGTCGACGAGCTATTTGCAGCGGCGGCTACGGATCGGCTATGGCAAGGCGGCTCGGCTGATCGAAGAGATGGAGGAGCGCGGTATTGTCGGCCCGGCGAATGGCTCGAAAGCTCGCGATGTCTTGATCTCCAGCCTTGATGATCTTGCAGAATAAATCAGGTTGTGGCAGCCCTACGCGGCTGCGCGGTATTGGCCTAGCAGAGTGATCTGGCGGCCGGCTGAGCGTATCAATTGCACCGCTCGCTGGAGCGATGGACCGGCGGCATCGACGGTGATGAAGAACTTATAATTCCATGGCTGGTTGACAATTGGCTGCGACTGCAAATTGATGATGTTGATCTGCTGCGTGGCAAACACCTGCAAAATATCCAACAAACCACCTGGCTGATGAGCGGCGGTCGCGACCAACGTCGCCCGGTTTGGATCGGTGACGATGTGTGATGGGTCAAGCACCAAAAAGCGCGTCAGGTTGTCGCGGCTATCCTGGATAGACCGTTTATTGATCGGCAGGTGGTGGAGCTTGGCGGCAGCGCGGCTGGCGATGGCAGCGATACGGCGTGAGCCGCACTGCTTGACTCGCTCGACGGCGCCGGCGGTGTCAAAATATTCAATGCTTGCAGCGTGGGGGAGAAATTCTTGCAAGAACTGGCGGCACTGTGATAGGGCAACTGGGTGAGAATAGACTTCGCTGATATCGCTGAGCTGGGTGTCTGGCTGGGTGATCAGCATCTGCTCAATCGTCAGTGTCACTTCGCCGGTGATCGGCGCAGTACAGGTTTCGATGTAGCGGTAGGTCTCATTGATCGTGCCGTAGATAGTATTCTCAACCGCCACAATAATCGCGTCGGCTCGCCGATCGGCATAGGCACGAAAGGTATCACTAAACGTGGCGCAGGGGATGATGACCACGTCGTCACCATACCACTGCTGAGCAGCCTGATGGTGAAATGAGCCGGCTTGTCCTTGGGTTGCAACACGCATATAGGCTTCATTGTAGCACGATGGCGACAGAGTGGCTGTTGTGGAAAACTGGACTTTTTCGGCTGATTACAGTATAGTGCAAAAGGATAATAACCCTAAGTTTGTGTGAGATAGCACAAACATCCGTTCGCGGATTCCAAAGGAGGAAACATGAACGAATACGAACTGACGGTTCTCATCCACCCGGATGCAGAGGCCAATTTAGACACAGCGCTCGCTAAGGTCCGGTCGCTGGTCACCGAAAGTGGTGGAGAAATCACCAAGGAAGACAACTGGGGCAAGAAAAAACTCGCCTACCAGATTAAGCGGCAAGACTTTGCGGTCTATGTCAGCTTTGATGTCAAGCTGCCAAGTAGCGCGCCGCTGCGGATCTCAAACGTCCTCAACATCACAGAAGAAGTCTTGCGCTACCTGTTGGTGAAGACGGACGAAAAGACTCGTCAGGCACTGGCTGAGCAGCGTGAGCGTGAGGCAAAGGCAGCAGCCAGCGAGAGCGGCGAGTCAGCCTAATGTAAGTAAACCAAGGAGGGTATCTGAAATGGCACGAAGTATCAATCAAGTTATTTTGCTGGGTCGGCTCACTCGCGATCCAGATCAGCGGACTACGCCATCAGGGCGAACCGTTGTCAGTTTTGGCATTGCTGTTGATCGGGCTGGCCAAGATGATCAAGCCGACTTTTTCGATGTCACGGCGTGGGAGAAGCTTGGTGAGCTGGTGATGCAATATCTTTCGAAAGGCCGGCGCGTTTTGGTACAGGGGCGCCTCCGTCAGGATAGCTGGGATGACAAAGAAACTGGTAAGCGCCGCTCACGGATTGAAGTGACTGCCACAGACGTCACATTTTTGGATGGCCCATCGACGACCAACCAAGGCGGTGACCGTCCTACATCAACTACGACCAACCAACCACCGGAACCATCTGTGCAGATCGATGATAAACCAATCGATTTGAGCGAGATTCCATTTTAACGAAGGAGAGACTATACAATGGCAAAACGATTAAAGCGAAACACCCCGACCGTCTTTAGCTACAAAGATGTCAAAACGCTGCAGCGATTTATCAATGACTACGGTCAGATTGAATCGATGAGCAAGACTGGCCTGAGCGCCAAGCAACAGCGCCGACTGGCGGTCGAAATTAAGCGAGCTCGTCATTTGGCACTGCTACCATTTGTCACACACAATTGATAAATAAAACTACACGCATGAAAGCCCCGTCGCATGCAGCAGAGTAGCGATGGGGCTTTCTTCAGCAAAGGAGCAAAATTTATGTATCAACCAACTGATTTAAAAAAAGGAACAGTCTGCCAGATCGATGGAAAACCATACCGGGTTGTCGAGTATGGCCAGAAGGTCATGGGGCGAGGTGGTTCGATCGTCAACGTGAAGCTCAAGAACCTACTCGATGGCAGTGTTATTCCCAAGACCTTCAAAGGCCAAGACAAAATTGAACCAGCCGATGTCACCAACAAGACGGTTCAATACTTGTATAACGATGGTGACACCTTTTACTTTATGGACCCGGTTACTTTTGAGCAGTTTGAATTATCAAGCGATATCGTCGATGCTGCCAGTAGCTATCTGAAAGAAGGCAATGAGGTCAGCCTGCAATTATTTGATGGGCGGGTCATCAATGTTGAGCTACCAAAAAATCTATACCTCACGGTTACCTATACAGAAGCGGTTGTCAAAGGTGACACCACTTCAAGTGTGCTGAAGGATGCCACGCTCGAAACCGGCTTGGTGATAAAGGTGCCAGCCTTCATCAAGCAGGGTGATATCGTCAGTGTCGATACTGCGACCGGCGAGTACCGCGAACGCAAAAAGTAGTTCTTATCATTCACCGCACACATACAGACTCAGCTACACACCGCCAGACACCCTGGCGGTGTATTCGTCAGCAAAGCTATATTATAATAGACCAATGATACAAAGTACTGTACGGCAACGTTTAGATAAAGTAATAGTGGCTCGCGGCCTCGCGCCGAGTCGCTCGCAAGCAGAAAGTATGATCAAACTTGGCGATGTGTTTGTCAACGCACAGCCGGTACAAAAGCCGGGTTTTTTAGTCACGCCGGATGACCGGATTACACTTAGTCGCACTGAGAATTATGTGTCTCGGGCGGGTCGAAAATTAGCAAGCGTGGCGGCTGCACTAGATGTACAATTTGATGGCAAGGTGGTGCTTGATATCGGCTCGAGTACCGGCGGTTTTACCGACTATGCGTTACGTCATGGTGCCAAAAAAGTGATTGCTGTAGACGTCGGCACGGACCAATTACACCCGCGACTGCGCGGACACGCAAGGATTGAACTTCACGAAAAAACTGACATACGTCATTTTTATACAGACGATAGTATTGACCTAATTGTTGGCGATGTGTCGTTTATTTCTTTGCGTGATATCTTGCCGCATGTTGCAAAAAATTTGATGCAGCCGCAGACAATTTTGGTCGCTATGGTGAAGCCGCAGTTTGAAGCTGGGCGCCAGGTTGCCCACAAAGGTGTCATCAAAAACGACACAATACGTCGTCGTATTTTGACTCATTTTGAGGAATGGGCTCGGCGCTACTTTGTCGTCTTGGCTAAGCAAGATAGCCGTGTTGCTGGCGCAAAAGGTAATCTTGAGCGCTTCTACAAATTGCGGCGTGCTTCATACCGAGAGAGATAATTGCTAGATAAAGATGTCATGATGACAACAATATTTGCCGCCACCGACCGTGGCGGCATACGTTGTATAAAGAGCAATAAATGAGTTCACGAAAAAATGTCGTGTACCATACAACAAGCAGATTACAGAGGTAGTCGTTGTCTTTTTTGCTATAAAAATTGTAGGTACAGGGAATAATTATATGCATAAGCTTTTTGTTCAGCTGTATAAAAATACTACAACAACAAAAAAACAATGCCGACACGGACATTGTTTTTTGTTGTAGAGACTACACGAGTCAGGTCGGATAGCGATCAGACGTTAAAGCGAAATTCGACAACATCATCTGGCTGCATGATGTAATTCTTACCCTCTGTGCGAATCTTACCAGCGGCTCGCGCAGCTGCTTCCGACCCAGCTTTGACTAGCTCGTCGTAGCTGATAACTTGAGCAGCGATGAACCCTCGCTCAAAGTCAGAGTGAATTACACCAGCGGCTTGTGGGGCAGTCCAGCCCTTGTGGATGGTCCAGGCGCGCACTTCTTTTGGACCGGCGGTCAAGTAACTCTGCAAACCCAATGTATGGTAGGCGGTACGGACCAGCTTGGCTAGGCCGGTCTCGGTGACACCATAGTCGGCGAGGAGTTCGCTGGCTTCAGTCGCTGAGAGCCCTTGCAATTCTTCTTCTAGCTTTGCGCAGATAAATAGCGACTGAGCTGGTGCAACCAACTGCGCTAATGTATTCTGCAGGGTAGTATCGGTCAGGCCAGCTTCGTCGACATTAAACGCATAGATGACTGGCTTGGCAGTCAGTAAATGAAGGTCGTGAATTGCTTCGTCATCGAGCGAGTCGAGTGTCGATAACGGTGTGCCGCGCTGTAGCTCGCCAAGCAGCTGCTCGAGGTAGGTGAGTTTTTTGCGGCTGTGCGGATCTGCCTTGGCTTCTTTTTGTAAGCGAGGTAGGCGCTGCTCAATAGTTTGGATATCGGCAAGCAGTAGCTCGGTCGTAATAATGTCGATGTCAGCATGGGGGTCAATAGGTGCTTCGTCGTGGCGGAGGATATCGTCGTTTTCGAATGCTCGCACCACGTGGACGATTGCCTGGCACTCGCGGATATTGTGCAAAAATTTATTCCCAAGTCCTTCACCGCGTGAGGCGCCGGCCACTAACCCGGCGATGTCGACGAACGTGACCGTTGCTGGAATAATTTTTTGTGCGCCATACATCGTGGCAAGGACAGCAAGTCGCTGGTCTGGCACCGGCACGATACCAGTATTTGGCTCGATAGTGGCGAACGGATAATTGGCGGCCAGGATGTGATTATTTGTCAGGGCGTTGAATGTGGTTGACTTACCAACATTAGGCAGGCCAACTATACCAATAGATAAACTCATGACGCTATTATAACAAAATAAGCAAAAGGCAACCGAGTGCTTGTTGGAATGAGAAAACTGTATTAGAATAAGCAATATATGAGCGCACCAACAAAACCTACTCGAACCACCCTCATAAGCCTTTGTGTTGTCGCGGGCGGTATCGGTGTGCTGGTGATAGCTGGTCTGCTCGGTTATTTTTATATTGGTGTGAAGTCGAGCGACCAAGCAATTGCTCTCTACAATAAAACAGCCGTCTGCGATAGCACGCTGGTGCAGGAATATACGGCGATCACCAATAAAACGTCTGGCTATGGTGCAGATGCGTTGGATAAGATTGTAGCAAAATTAAAGCAGCGGCCACGCTATGCGTCAGAAGTAGTCTGTAATGTCATTCTGCTCCATCAAGCATCACTCAAGGGTGATGTGACAGCAGCGCAAACTCTCCGCCAGCACATTGCTACATTAATGCATCAGCCGCAGCCGGTTGATGCGCTTATGACATTGGGCTTATCAAAGACAAAACTCGACAGCTTAGTCGAAGCAGCCAAGTATTCAACCGACAAAACAACACAAGGCGATGGTGCGGGTGAAGGCTAGATTCATTGGCTTGTGGAGTGTACTGTTTTTTGGCTGCCTGGCGGCAGTGACGCTGTGGCAGGGTCACTCAGTCAGTGCAATTGTGTACCGAGCTGATTGCGATGGTCAACAGGGAATTCATTTGGTCGCATGCCGCAATGCGCGCAATATCACTGGTGAACGCTATAGTGCGCGAGAAATTTGCCCACAGACGGGTAACTGCGGAGCGCTGTGGCTTTCGGCGCCGACTGCGTCTTATTTTGATGACACCATACCAGTGCTTGATGCAGATGCACGAGTGGTTCGGCTGATGCTACGCGGTTCAACTACACGGATCGGCGGCAGTGGCGCGAATGCCTGGGCAACTGGAATTGATGTGACACAAGATGGCACCAAATTGGTACAAGGAGCGTTTATTTATCGTGGTGATACCTCAAAGATACCGCATGGTGTGTGGACCTCACAGCAGGTGAATCACCCTCAGCGAGAGACACCGGTCGACCTATTTGTTGGTAACGTGCCACCGGGGCAGACTCGCCATATTACCCTCACTATCAACCGTTGTTTTTCGCGTACACCCTACGGCAAGACTGGTAAATGTGCACTTCAGGAACTGACGGTGACAGTCAAAAAAAAGCCGGCCCCTTGGAAGGTCCAGGGTCAGTCGTATGTGACCAATCACACTGCTCGTTCTGGTCGGCAGCAGCCGTCAGTCGTCGTCAAGCCAGGTGATCGAGTGAGTTTTGACCACGACCTACGGAACAATTCGACCACCGCCATGGAGCGTAATGTCTCAATCAATATTGATCACGCTGATGTGCCACTTGGCAGTAATCCTACTGGGCGTAATCTCCCCTATGGTCCGCAGAATCTACAGGCTCGTGGTGGGCCTGGGCAATTATTCTTTCAGCAATATGGCATGTGGCCCCATGCACAAACTAATCGTCTGATCACCCAAGAGGACGTCGGTAAGCGGATTTGCCAGCGTGTTGCCTGGACACCTGCAGCTGGTGAAGGTGGCGGCTGGGGTGCGTCAGGCTGGGCCTGTGCTGACGTGGTATATAGTTATGAATTGACACCGACAATTAATCTGTATAGTGCAATGATTACCGAGGGTGAAAAATC
The DNA here is from genome assembly GCA_938040655.1 of uncultured Candidatus Saccharibacteria bacterium. Taxonomy (GTDB): domain Bacteria; phylum Patescibacteriota; class Saccharimonadia; order Saccharimonadales; family Saccharimonadaceae; genus Nanosynbacter. The sequence goes on along the minus strand of CALHZK010000004.1, from coordinate 18,811 downwards.
GGTCAGTGGTCTTAGTGCGCGAATTGATAATAGTGGGCTCACTCAGTCAAAAAAAGCTCACTATGCAGTGATCCGTTTTGTGGTGCGGGGAAATGACACGACTGCGATTGCGCCGGGTGATGGTGTCAAAGTGCCGCGTCACCCAAATAACCCAGCCCAGCTGATCGACGATTGGCCGTGTGAGATCGCTCGCCAAATTGGTGGCCGGTCAGGCCTGACGATCGACGCCGGTGGTTGTACTGGCAAGGAATTGTCTCGCCACAGTGATGCCGATATTGCGCGAGGCGGCATTGATATTACTGACTTGAAACTACCAGATGATATCAGTGGACTCAAACTCACGAAGGGTGACCGGCTGTGCTACGCCACAGTGGTTGGCCCCTACAATGGGGCGGTCAGCGACGATACATTCCGCTATAGTGTCGATTGCGCCAGTATTGCCAAGACACCAAAACTGCAGGTGTGGGGCGGTGATGTGCGATCGGGTGGCAATATCATCACTAGTCGCACCGTCGCAGACCAGGCAACCTATGGCTCATGGGGAGAGTATGGGCTGTTGGCGGCCCACAAAATCGACTCAGCCTCGGGGGCGGGTCTCTCGTCTGATGCAGGTGGCCGACTGGCGGTTGGCCCGGCAACTCAGTATAATCAACTAACTTTTGCGAACACCAGGCGCTTTGGTTTTTATGCGACAGACTTGGTCAAAGGGGAGGCTACTACACCGACTATCGGCTCACCACGGGGTGGTTTACAAGGTAGTGTGGCCGTCGGTAGTCTGGCGAGCGGAAGCTACACCGCAGATAATTTGACGCTTCAGGCAAGTGATCTACCAGCCGGCCGCAGTGTCCTTATCCAAGCGAGTGGTACGGTGAAGATCAGTGGTAATCTGCAGTATGCCGGTGGCCCGTATCAGAGCTGGGCAGCATTACCACAGTTGATTATTCGGGCAAGACATATTGTGATCGATCCATCTGTCAGTACGGTCGATGCCTGGTTGATGACGCCGGCACAGGGGTCGGTCAGCACTTGTGGTGCACTAGATAATCCACACGACTGGCTGAGTGGCCTATCCGTCAAGGATTGCAATAATCAGCTTCAGCTCCATGGCCCGGTGATGACTGGTCGGTTCTACCCACGGCGGGTGTTTGGGGCTGAGCAGGCTACCGGTAGCCACCGGGGTACGCCAGCAGAAATTATCAATCTACGCTACGACAGTTATTTCTGGGGTCAAGCTCATGCAGTCGCCACCGGTGCTATCCGCAATATGTATGTCAGAGAATTGCCGCCACGATTTTGAAAACGGCCTTTTACAAAAATAAATGCTTATGTATAATAGGGGAGTATGAAGATAACAAAAGGGCTGGGCGACTTCTTTGGACTCGATATTGGCACCAATGCCGTACGGGTAGTGCAGTTGAGCCGTGTCGGTAGCGGTTGGAATTTGGTTCACTATGGCTACGCACCGGTTGATAGCAAGATTGTCTCGAGTGATTCGCCTGAATCAAAGCGTCGCCTCGGTGAAGTTGTCATGACGGCTGTTGGCCAAAGTGGTATCAAAGCAGTCAATGTGGCGGTTGGCTTGCCATCTAGCAAAACGTTCACGACGATCGTCGATGTACCAAAAGTATCTGACCAAGAGCTCAAGGCGACCATGAAGTACCAGGTCGATCAATATATCCCGATGGATCTTGACGACGCCAAGGTCGACTGGGCGCTGCTTGGTGATAGTTTGCGTGAGTCGAATAAATACGAAGTACTGCTGACAAGTACGGCCCGGACATACGCCGAGGAGCGGTTGGAGTTTTTGGAAGGATTAGGCTTCAATGTGGTGGCAGAGGAGCCGGACCCGATTGCGATGGTTCGCGCTTTAGCACCGACCGACAAACAGCAGGCGCAGCTCATCCTTGATGTTGGTGAGCACGCGACCGATTTGGCAGTCGTCTATGGCGACATGCCACGCTTGGTGCGGGCGATTCCAAATGGTTTGCGATCGCTGGTCCGGGCGGCGGTACAAAACCTCAACGTGCAAGACGACCAGGCGCGGCAATTTATTCTGAAGTTTGGCTTGGCGCCAGATCGTCTGGAGGGGCAGGTGCTACGAGCGATCGACTCAGTTTTGACCACCTTCACTGCTGAGGTGATTAAGTCGATCAAATTCTTTCAGACACGCTACCCAAACATCACGGTGTCAACTATTTTGTTATCTGGCTTTGGGGCGTCTATCCCGCAGATGGACCACTATATTGCCGAGAAAACAAATGTCAAGACGGCGTTGGCCGATCCGTGGCAATATGTCCAGATGTCACCAACTGACAAAGAACAATTGGCGCCAGTGGCAGCAGAGTTTGCAGCCGCTGTCGGCTTGGCAGAGCGGAGTGGTGTCTCATGATTGAAATCAATTTACTGCCAGATGTCAAGCGTGAATTATTGCGCACTCGGATGATGCGCAACACAGTCATTTCGTTCTCAATTTTGATCGGTATTACGTCGTTGGCAGTGACGGTATTTTTGGCGGTGGTGCTCGGTGGGCAATTGGCTGGTCAGGCGATTCAAGACGCTGCTATTAATGATAAGAACCATCAGTTAAGTACTGTCTCAGACCTTGATAAAACAGTCACAATTCAGCATCAGCTCAAAAAGCTAAACGAGCAACACAGAAACAAACAAGCTACCTCGCGGCTATTTGACGTGGTCGGTGCGACGAACCCGCCGGCACCGAATAATGTCCGCTTCTCGAGCATCAAGCTTGACCCTGACGAAAAGACTATTACCATCGAGGGCTCAGCTGAGCGAGGCTATATTGCCCTCGAAGTGTTTAAGAAGACCATCACCAATAGCAAGATTCAGTTCAAGGATGACAACAAAGAAAAAAGCGTGCCGCTCGCCCAGAATGTGGTCGCCGGCGAGACAAGTTTTGGCGAAAATTCTGAAGGCAAAAAAGTGCTGCGATTCGCCTTTACCTTTACATACCCAGATGAACTGTTTACCACCGAACATGACGCAGTCAAGGTGACGACGCCGACTACCACGGTCGACGTGACCGACTCCAAGCTAGGTATTCCGCAGAGTTTGTTCGACAAAAAAACTGACGACAACAAGTCAAAGAGGAGTAAGTAATGGCAGCGGCCAAGGACGTGACAATTCGTAAGCGACAGCAGATCGATTCGTCAAAAAAGGCGATGTTTGCATTTGTAGCCGGAGCAGCATTTATCGCTGGTATTGCCTTGGTGGTATCGCTGTTTTTGGTGCGGCAGATAGTCTTTCATACCAAGGTGTTAGCTACGAAGCAAGATACTATCACTGCGCTCGATAAGAACCTGCGCTCGATCGAAGCCCTGAAGGGAAATGTCCGCGTATTGGAGACGAGCTCGGCGCTCAATTCTGTCAAAACCAAAGATGAGAGTAACGCCCTGCAGTCAATTCTCGACGCCCTGCCAGCAGAAGCCAATGCTGATGCTCTTGGTGCCTCGTTGCAGAGTAAATTTGTCGGAGCGGTGGGTGGGTTGACGCTGGAATCATTGACGATGAATAAGAGAGATGATGACCAGGCGAAACAAACTACCTCGGCTGACCCGCATATTGACTTTACACTCAGTGTCAGTGGCTCGGCTGATGCCCTGCGCTCGCTCCTGGCACGGTTTGAGAAATCGATTCGGGTGATTGATGTGCTGTCGGCGGATATCCAGGCTGGTGATGGGGCGTTGACTTTGACGATTCAGGGTCGGGCGTATTATGAGCCAGCTCAAAAAGTACAACTTGAAACGAAGGTGGTCAAACCATGAAAAAAACTGATATCGCTATGATAATTTTGATCGCCGCGGTCGGGGTGATGCTTGCTTATTTTGTGGCAATCAATATCCCATTTTTGAAGGTGCCGGATAGCGGCGTCAAAGTGAAGACTATGCGGACACTATCGTCAGAAGTAGAGAAGCCTGACGACGCCATCTTTCATGGCAAAGCGATTAACCCGACGGTTGAGGTGATAGTGGGCCACAAAACGACAAAGTAAAAGGAGGAACTGGTGGCACTACTGACTGACGATATCCAAGAAAAACTGATACGCCTGCTGATCGACGAGGGGCTTGTTGAGAAGTCGGTGCTTGACGATGCTGAGCAGCGAGCCAAAACTCAAAACAAGCCACTCTTCTCATTGTTGGCCGACGAAGGGACGATCGATACCGAGCTGCTGACTCACGCAGTCGCCCAGGTGTCTGGCGTGCCGTATGTCAATTTGACTAATAGCTTTATCGAGCAAGACATCTTGGCGCTGCTGCCGCCAGATGTAGCTGAGCGATTCATGGCAGTGCCATTGGCTGAGGTGCATAATCGGCTGGCGGTAGCGATGATCGATGCGAATAATGTGCAAGTAGTCGACTATTTGGCAAATCGAATCCAGCGGCCGCTCAAAGTATTTATGGCCTCAGAAGAAAGTGTCCGGCATGTGCTTGGGCAATACAAGGCTGACCTTTCGACGGTCAATGTCGCGGCCGAAGCCTCACAGGCCGAGGCGATGAGCGAGGCCGCGAGTGAGATCAAGACGATTATTCAAGACTCGCCAATCTCGCGGGCGCTTAGCACGATCTTGGAATACGCAGTCAAAAGCCATGCCTCGGATGTGCACATCGAGCCGCTCGAGTATGCACTCAAAATTCGCTGCCGTATCGATGGCGTGCTACGCGAAATTATGCAGCTGCCAAAGAGTATTGAGCCGGCATTAGTGAGTCGGATCAAGATCCTGTCGAGCCTAAAGATCGATGAGCACCGCGTGCCGCAAGATGGCCAGTTTGCCGTGCAGGTCGCCGGCAAAGAAATTGACCTGCGTATTGCTATCTCGCCGGTTGTCTGGGGTGAGCAGGTAGTTATCCGGCTGCTAGATAAATCAGGTAGTTCATTTGATCTTGAAGATATGGGCTATGCGGGGCGGGCGCTGCGTGCGATCCGGCGCGGTATCAAACGGCCAAATGGGATGATCCTGACGTCTGGGCCGACTGGCTCTGGTAAGTCGACGAGCCTCTACGCCCTGATCAAAGAGATCAAAGACGACACGGTCAATATCGTGACACTGGAGGACCCAGTCGAGTACAAAATAGACGGTGTCAACCAGATCCAAGTCAATGCTGAAGTCGGGCTGACTTTTGCCTCTGGCTTGCGGTCAATTTTGCGGCAAGACCCCGACATTGTGATGGTTGGTGAGATCCGCGACCGTGAGACAGCCAATCTGGCGGTGCAGGCTGCGCTGACTGGCCACTTGGTATTTTCGACACTGCACACCAATTCGGCAGCTGGGGTGTTGCCGCGGCTACTTGATATGGGGATTGAACCGTTTTTGATCGCCAGTACTGTCAATACAATTATCGGCCAGCGATTAGTGCGTCGGGTTTCAGCCAAACATGATGTCTACCAATCATCGCAGCTTGAGACGCAGATGATTCAGGCGACAATTGGCCAGCTACTACCGACTGATCGACCGCAGGTAGTGGCGGTGTCGCAAGACCTTGGCTATAAGGACTTGCCGCTTGCCGACCAAGCGTCTTATACGCTGGTCAAAGGGCATGACACGCCGCAGTCACCACGCGGTTATTCGGGCCGGGCTGGTCTCTACGAAGTGATGGATGTGACGGAAGAAATTCAGAAGCTGATTGTTCAGCGAGCTACCAGTGCGGAAATTCAACGCATGGCAGTGGCTCAGGGGATGATCACCATGAGGCAGGATGGTTACCTCAAGGCGCTGGAAGGATTAACCACATTAGAAGAAGTAAACCGTGTGGCGGCGGAAACAATATAGGGGGATATATGCAACAAGAATTACGCATCGAAATTTTACTCGAAGAAGTGGTCAAAAAGCGAGCTTCCGACCTCCACATTCAGGTCGGCTTGCCACCAATGCTGCGGATTGATGGCTCATTGATGCCGGCTGCAGGGACACAGCCACTAGACGAAGAGGCGGTCGAGCGACTCGTATTCCAAATTCTTGATGAAGACCAGCGCCGCATATTGCTCAAAGACAAAGAGTTTGACTTTTCATTTGCCTTTGGTACGTTGGGCCGATTCCGCGTGAACGCCTTTCATGAGCGAGGTAACCTGGCGGCGGCACTTCGCTTAATTCCGAATGAAATAAAGTCGGCTCAAGAGCTCGGTATGCCACCAGTCGTCAACAGCTTCGCTGACTTTCCGCGCGGTTTGGTGCTGGTGACTGGGCCGACCGGCTCCGGTAAGTCGACCACACTGGCCTCATTGATCGACAAGATTAATTCCGAAAAAGCTCACCACATCATCACTATCGAAGACCCGATCGAGTTTACTCATAAATCGAAGAAATCGGTAGTAGTACAGCGTGAGGTTCACTACGACACCTATTCTTTCTCGGCGGCACTTCGCTCGAGTTTGCGGCAAGATCCAGACGTTGTGTTGATCGGTGAGATGCGTGACCTCGAGACTATTTCAGCTGCCATCACCATTGCTGAGACTGGCCACTTGGTGTTTGCCACACTGCACACGAACTCGGCAGCGCAGTCGATCGACCGAATGATCGATGTCTTTCCGCCGCACCAGCAGCCACAAATTCGGGCCCAGCTGAGTAATATCTTGATGGCAATTTGTTCACAGCGTTTGGTGCCGGCGATTGGCGGTGGTCGAGTGGTGGCGGCTGAGATTTTGATCGCTAATCCGGCGGTCCGCAATATCATCCGCGAAGGAAAAAGCCATCAGCTCGATGCGGTGATTCAAACTGGTGCCGAGCAGGGCATGCAGACGATGGATCGGACATTAGCGAACCTTGTCCAAAATGGGACCATCACGTACGACAGTGCTCGTGAGTTTGCTGTTGATGTGACAGAGTTTGAAAGGTTGATGAGAGGCTAGAATCCCATGAGGAAGTTCGTCTACGAAGCGCGCGATAATACCACCGATAAAATTGTCAAATCGGTGGTCCAGGCAGATAGTGAGCACGCGGCAGCCAAATTGCTGAGTGCGCAGGGGTTTGTGCCGCTGCGGATCGAAGCTGAAGACGAACGAGCTGGCTGGCTGGGGCGATTGTCGGGACGTGTCACCAGTAAAGATAAAATCGTCTTCACTCGGCAGCTGGCAACACTCGTCGGTGCGGGGTTACCATTAATCCAAAGTATGCGCACTGTGCTTGAGCAAACGCAAAACAAAAAGATGCAAGAGATCATCCAAGAGATCATTGCCGACATCGAGGGTGGTAAACAGCTTTCTACGGCGTTTGCTCGCCACCCCGAGGTATTTAGCAATGTCTTTGTGGCGCTCGTCTCGGCCGGTGAAGCTTCGGGGACACTGGACGACGCGCTGAAACGGATCGCCGCGCAGCAAGAGAAGGACGCAGCGATTATCAGCAAAATTCGTGGTGCACTGACATACCCGATTATTGTCTTGGTGGTGATTTTGCTCGTGGTGGCCTTTATGCTCCTGACAGTGGTGCCGCAGGTGAAGAACTTATACAAAGACCTGGGCAAGCAATTACCGCTGCTCACCCAAATGATGGTTGGGGTGGCAGACTTTTTCATTCAGTTTTGGTGGGTAATTTTCGTGGTGTTGATCATTGGCGGGTATTTCTTTGCACAGTACCTAAAGACCGACGCTGGCATCCGGACCAAAGATAACTTTAAGCTCAACGTACCATTGTTTAACAGCATGTTTCGTAAGCTCTACATGGCGCGATTTACGCGGACAGGGCAGACTCTGCTCAGCACTGGTGTCGCTATGCTGGATATGCTGCAGATCACTAGTGGTGCGGTGAATAACGTCATCATCAGCGATGCGATTAATCGGGCGGCCGACAAGGTGAAGGGTGGCAAGGCACTATCAACCTCGCTGAAAAATGAAGAGTATATTTTGATCATGGTGCCACAGATGATCAAAATCGGTGAACAGTCCGGCAAAATTGACGAGATGATGGGCAAAACTGCCCAGGTGTATGAAGATGAGCTGGACGAGGAAGTGAAGGCTATCTCGACAGCGATCGAGCCGGTGTTGATGGTCTTTTTGGCGCTGATAGCTGGTACTATGGTGGGGGCAATTTTGTTCCCAATCTACAATTTGGTGAACGATATAAAAGTCTAGACAGGCTAAGCCAACTGCGTTAGTATAAGAATAAGCGATTTTAACATATGGTCGTAGAAAGGCAGAAAATATGGCTCCGCAACATTATAAAAAAGGCTTTACCATTATCGAGGTTGTGCTCGTGTTGGCAATTGCTGGTCTGATCTTTTTGATTGTCTTTATCACGTTGCCGGCGATGCAGCGTGGTCAACGCGATGATGCCCGTAAGCGCGATGTGAGCTTGGTGGCGACCGCGGTGACGACCTACACCAGTGCCAACCGTTCGAAGTGGCCAACCACCAGTCAACTGGCTGATTACCTCGATACCTTGTCCGGTAATAGCGACAAAGCCAAGGTGACTGTCACCTCAATGCAGAATAATGTGGCGCCTGCTGATGCGGCGATCACTGTGGTGACTGGTGCGAAATGCGGCGACAGTAGCAAGACGCAGCAAACGCTGATCAAGGGGACTGCTCGCCAGTTTGTGGTGGTGACGAAGCTAGAGGCTGGTGGCGGTGTTTACTTCTGCCAAGAGAGTTGACGCAGGCCACTATGAATATCGCACTAGTGATCGGAGCGGCGATCCTGGGTACCGCCATGGGGAGTTTTGCGGTGGCTCAGGTGTGGCGTCTACGCGCCCGACAACTTGCCGAAGATAAAAAGGTTGGCCACCCGGTTGACGCTGCCGAAATGAAGCGACTGCGGCCATTACTCAAGACAAAAAAGCTCCGTCAGGACCGCTCAGTCTGCCTATCGTGCGGCCACCAACTGGAGTGGTATGATTTACTGCCGGTTGTCAGCTGGGTGAGTTTGGGTGGGCGGTGCCGGTATTGCCGGCAACCGATCGGCTGGACCGAGGTGCTGGCGGAGCTTGGCCTTGGCGGACTCTTCGCTCTATCAGTCTGCTGGTGGCCGTGGGCGCATAGTAACTTGAGCGGTCTATTGCTGAGTCTTTGGTTGGTGGCGCTGGTGCTGCTGACAATTTTATTTATCTACGATCTAAAATGGTATTTACTGCCCGATGTGATCATGCTGCCGTTGATCATAGTGGCGATAATCTTTGCTGCGCTCCAGCTGATGCAATCGACGCAGCTAGTTGGTCAGCTTTGGTCGCTGATTGGGGCGGTTGGCCTGCTTGCTGGTTTGTATACTGGTTTGTATCTATTATCTGGCGGCGCTTGGGTCGGCTTTGGCGATGTCAAGCTAGGGCTTGGCTTGGCGCTCTTGCTTGGCCATTGGCCATTGGCTTTTTTGACACTTTTTTTGGCGAACCTGTTGGGCACACTGATCGTTCTTCCGGGTATACTCCGGGGGATCTTGCAGCGGACGACCAAGATACCATTTGGGCCGTTGTTGATCGCTGGATTTTTAATTGCCTGGTTCTGTGGTAGGCACATCCTGGCTTGGTATATGACACTGGTTTGATACGCTCACCAGGCCTACTGTAGATGTAGCGCTTATGCTACAATAAAAGCAATGGCACGATACGATGACGGCTTTACGATTATCGAGACGGCGCTGTTTTTGGCAGTGTCAAGTATGTTGGCGGTGACCTTGCTTGTCGGCACTAGTATGGCGATTCAGCGGCAGCAATATCGTGACTCTGTGCAGTCATTTGCGGGGTTTTTACGGGACCAATATTCGCGGGTGATCAATGTCGAGAACGACCGAACACGGCGCGATAGCTGCCCGATTAGTGGCGCCGGTAGCGGCAGTGACCGTGGGCAGTCAGACTGCGTGATTGTCGGCCGCTATATCGAAACGGCTGGCCCAGCCAATGGGAGCGATGGCCGGGTGTATGATGTGTATCCTATCTATGCCCTTCAAACTGGCGGGGGTTGGCGCTACGCGTTTCGTACACAGGACAAAACCTCATATGAAGTCAACTGGGGCGCTCGCACCCGGCTGGCTCAGCAGGGCCGCGACGAAGCTCGGCTCAGTATCATCATGTACCGCGACCCACAGACGAGCCAACTGCTTATTAGGACAGATAGTCGACGCCTCACCAACACAACACTTGCCAAGGCAATCACCGACACCGACTTGTCAGACACATCGGTTCGTTACCAAATTTGTGTCTATGATGATGACTGGTTGACCGGCGAGCGACAATCAGTTTTCTTGAACCGATATGCTGGCTCAAGCGACGCCGTGACAATAGAGCAGGCCACTGGAGGCTGCCGGTGAGTAAGCTACAGACTGGTGACACAATTATCGAAGTGCTACTTGGTGTGACTCTATTCAGTATGGTGGCGGTCGGTGCTTTGACTATCATGAATCGTGGTATGGCGGTTGCGCAGCGATCATTAGAGATTACGTTAGTACGGCAGCACATTGATGCCCAGGCTGAAATGCTCCAGTATATTCACCACAAAGCCAATAGTGGCCGCCCCGAGTACGCAGCAGTGTGGAATAATTTACCCAAAAACGATGTCGCCAAAGAAGTGATCGGAAGCGGTAAAAAAGAATGCCCGACCAATTTCAGCAACGGAGAGTTCGCACTACGGCCGACCGCCGGCAGTATCGCGAGAGTATCGCGCTATCTATCGCCAGCAACGTATGCCCAGCAAAGCGGCGAGGATAGCTATGGCCTCGGCGTGCAACTGGTGCGAGTCGAGGGTGGTCGCGCCTACGATGCTTATATCCAGGCTTGTTGGTATACACCGAGTAGCTCGGTACCGATGACCATAGGGACGATTGTGAGGTTGTATGACCCAAAGGTGTAAGCAGAGTGGGTGGTGTGCACAAGGCTTCACACTGGTTGAGCTGATGCTGGCGATGACCTTTATTTCTGTGTTGTTACTCTCGATTGCGATGACCGCAATTCAAGCAGGGCATATCTACAATCGTGGTATGGTACTAAGAAGTATCAATCAATCTGGCCGCGATATTGCTGACAGTTTACGGCGCGATTTTTTGCAAGCCAACGCCAAGAAGATTGCCACCGCCAATAATAATCCAGTCATCACCCTGAGCGATCCAGGTGGTGTCCGAAGCGGTCGGATATGCCTTGGCTACTATACCTATGTGTGGAATACGGCGGCAGCTTTGGATAGTGAAGCAGTCCGCACGTCAAGCTCGGCGGTTGTCCGGTTGACGGATAGCGCGCATACGCCGGTTAACTTTGCCCGGGTCATTGATGAGGATGGGGCGCTCTGCCGCGCCGATGCTCGCGGCAAATACCAAAATGAAATTGATGTAGCAAATACTACACATCTTCTGAAAAATCTATCATCACCAGACGAGGTAGTGGTTGCGCTTCATAAAATCGTTGTACAAAAAATTACAAAAGAGGATGATACTGAGCAATTGTATAAAATACAATATGTATTAGGCACCAGTAAATTAAGTGAGATCAATACTGCCGACAACACCTGTAAACCGCCAGCTGATGCGGCGGCAAATCTGGACTTTTGTGCAATTAACAACTTTGACATGATGGTGAGGACAAATGGCTAAGCGAGCACAACAAGCCGGAGCGGTATCAATTTTTGCTGTTATTTTTGCAGCATTATTATTGACGATTTTGACTGCCGGCTTTATTAAAATAATGTTGCGTGATCAACAACAAGCGACTAGCAACGATTTATCGCAGAGTGCCTACGACGCAGCACTAGCTGGCGTGGAGGATGCCAAGCGAGTGATCCGGGCCTGCCAGCAAGGAGCCAGTACTGCCTGCCAGGCGCTCGCCAAGCCGGATGATTGCCATGTGATTGCTCGCGCTGGTATTGTCGCTGGTGCGACGATAGGCGAGACGTTAGTGAAGTCGAGTAGTACAAACGGCCAAAAGTTTGACCAGGCATACACCTGCGTGAATATCACGATGGATACGCCAGACTATTTGTACGAAGCTCGCGAAGATAAAAGTCAGCTTATCCCACTGAGAGCCCAGAGTGCTTTTAACCAGGTGGTTGTCGAATGGTATACGCGTGATGATACGAACGGCAGTGCGACAGCTGGTCGGCCAAATGGTAGCGGCGATCAGCTACCGGCTCGCAGTGAATGGAATCAATCGCCGGCGAACCCGGCACCGCCATTGATGCGTGCACACGTCATGCTTCCGGGTGCATCGTTTGATCTCAAGCACCTTGACGAAACAGGTGCGTCAATGACGGCCTTTCTGCGGCCGCTTGTGGTGTCGCCGCGGCACAAAGAGTCGTCGGTCAATCTTGCCTCGCAGCCACGCGCCACCAAAGATGGCTCGTATGACACTACCACCACGCCGATCAGCTGCTCATCAACCTTTGCCAATCAAGGGTATGCATGTCGAGTCAGCATGACCATACCAGACACATCGCCCGAGGCAAGTGCCAATGCGCTGCTGCGCCTATTGCCGCTTTATAAGGCAGCGCATGTCAGAGTATCGCTGGCGTACAATGGGGCACCGGTGAAGTTTCATGGGGTTCAGCCGTCAGTTGATGCGACAGGCCGGGCTAGTAATCTATTTCGGCGGGTTGACGCACGACTCCAAATTGGTAGTGACTTTCCATACCCAAACAATGCTCTGGAGGTGAATAATAGTTTGTGCAAAGACTTCTCGGTAGCTGCAGATAAAGTAGTAGCTGGTAGCTGCCGACCGTAGAGCTTTTTGTGAAGACTGTGGGGCTGGTCAATTGACCCAGCCGCTGCTTTCATTAGCAGTTCGCCTGGTTCACTGTGTGGTTTACTGTGTGAAGGCTAGTTGGTGTCGCTATGAAATCGTTCATGCACATCTTTGAGGTGCTGGTCAGTGACATGAGTATAGACTTGGGTTGTGGCGATATTGCTGTGGCCAAGCATTGACTGGACAGCTCGTAGATCAGCACCATTCATCAAAAGATCCGTGGCAAAACTATGTCGCATAGTGTGGGGGCTGACATGTTTGGTGATGCCAGCGAGTCGAGCATACTGTGCGATCATTCGTTGGATTGAGCGGGCGCTCAGGCGGCGATAATCGCCAGATGTGTCGGCTGCGCTCTGCCGCCGGCTATAGCTCAAAAACAGTGCCGGCAGGCTGTCGGTCCGGTGGTCCAAATAAGCCGCGACATGTTGGGCAGCGCCGGCTGACACGAAAACTGGCCGATCTTTTTGCCCTTTGCCGCGGACCATAAATTCGCGGCGCTGAAGATTGATATGGTCGCGATTGAGGTTTACTAATTCAGACACACGTAAGCCGCTCGAAAAAAGCAACTCGACAATTGCCCGATCACGAAGGCCAGCTTCTGAATCGGTTGGTATCTGCTCGATCATCCGAACCACTTCGTCGTAGTGTAGAAAGGTGACTTGCTGGCGCACTGTCTTGGGTAGAGTAATTTTGTCAGCAGCAAGCGAGGGGATGTCGCGCCGCGATAGATAGGTCAAAAACCCGCGTAGGGCGATCAGATGATAGCTCTGTGTTATTAATGACAACGACTCGTTATTGTCATTTTTATAACGATTCAACCAGAGGCGATAGCGACGAACAACCTCTGAGGTTATATTTACAACTTCTATATCGTCGGTGAAAGCCATGAACCGTTCCAGATAAAGGCGGTAGTTGGCAACCGTGCGAGTACTCCGGCCACCCTCGACCTCCAAGTGCTCCAAAAAATCTGCTAATGCATCCGACAAATACATACTGATCATTGTAGCGACAGGTAGTATGTTTCGCAAATACGGGAGGAGTCTGCTATGATGAAGAAAACACTAAACAGGAGATTTCTCACATGGCAGAATCACAACAAAAAAATTATTGCGGTATTGAGCGGACACTGGTGGTGTTTAAACCAGATGCGGTGCAGCGTGGTATTGTGGGGGAGATTCTGCAGCGGTTTGAGCGAGTTGGCCTAAAGATGGTTGGTGTCAAGATGGCCTCGCCCGATCGAGAACATTTTTATAAACACTATGAAGATATCGGTCAGATGGTGACGCGTCGGGGCGAGCATGCTTTTAATGTGACGCTTGATTTCATGATGAAAGGCCCGGTGATTGCGGTGGTGTTTGAAGGAGTGGAAGCAGTGGCCTTGGTCCGGAAGATTGTTGGGCCGACCGAACCAAAGGCGGCCGACATGGGGACAATTCGTGGCGATTTTTCACACATGAGTTTTGGGTATGCTGATGAATGCCAGAAGGGAGTGCCGAATTTGATTCATGCTTCTGGTGACCCAGAAGAGGCGCAGCAGGAGATCGCTCATTGGTTCAAGCCAGAAGAACTGCTTGATTACACAATGCTTCACGAAAAATTTACTCGCTAAAGCACCGAGGGTGCTTTTTCTGGTGCCGCCAATCATTTATAATAAAAGGAAGGTGGCACCATATGCCTCGGTAGCTCAACTGGATAGAGCAGATCCGTCCTAAGGATAAGGTTGTAGGTTCGACTCCTGCCCGGGGTACCATTTACATATGAAGGATAGCCAACATACTACACAGAAGCAATTCGATGGCCAGCGAGACGGCGAGGAGCTATTGTTTGTGTTTCGTCGGCATATCATTGCGATGCGTAAAGGATTTTATTGTTTGCTAGTGCCGATGGTTATCGGCGCGTTACCGTATCTGATTTGGCAAGACAACTTGGGGTTATTGTGGGTGTTTTTTGGTAGCTTCTTAGTTGGGTTGCTGCTATTTACCTATCATTTTTTGATGTGGTTTTATACGTACTACATTGTCACCAATCAGCGGATCCGCCAGATTACCCAGCACGGCTTTTTTGGGAAGGATGTCATTGAGCTGAGGCTGTCAAAAATCCAGAATATTAGCTACACGGTGCCGGGCTTGAGCGGAGAACTGTTCCGGTTTGGTACAATAGTTGTTCAGACATTTGTCGGTGACCTGGTGATCAAAAACGTTGAACATCCAGATCGGATTTACAATAAGCTCCAGGACGCGGTGGATATGGCAACGGAAAGGAATGATGATGATCAAGAAACTACGTAAGGCAAAAAAATCAGACGACAAAAAACAGCCAGACAAAAAACTGTCCAGCCGGATCACCAATGATACGGTGGCTCAGCACCGCGAGAAAGTGCTAGCTGGGGGGCGGAAGCATAAATATCCGGTGCAGTACACCAAATATAAACTGGTGTGGAATACCATCATCATCAGTAGTATCGGCCTGGTGGCACTGTTAGTGTTGGTGTATTTGCAGCTGTATGTCTGGAAGGACACTAGTGAGTTGACGTACCGGATTACTCGGCTACTACCGGTGCCGGCTGCCTCGGTAGATGGAGAGCAGGTTCGCTACAGTGACTACTTGATGTATCACCGGAGTACTTTGTCGGCGCTGGCCGGGCAGAAAGAGGCAAACACCGCTGATCGGATCGGCTTTCAGAAAGGCCAAGCGATGGACCGGGCGGTTGAGGCTGCCTATGTCCGCAAGCTAGCTCGCCAATATAATGTCACGGTGACTGACCAACAGGTCACCGCACTTCAAGATAAGCAGCAGCAAGATAGTGGCTTAAGTAAATCAGCGTATGAGGCGGTGGTCAACGATCGGCTGCATTGGTCGATGGATGAGCTGAAACATGCCCTCTATATGACACTACTGAAGCAAGAGGTGGCGTTTACTGTTGATAAGACAGCGTTTGCTCACGTCTCAACCATTGAGAAACAGCTGCGTGCCAACAAAAGTCTAGCCGATATCGCAAAAGAGTTGGGTAACAAAGTCCAGTACGTGCCAGATATCAGCGTCCCAAAAAATAACTCAGATGGCGGGTTGACGGCTACGGCGGCGCGGCTGCCGGCCGGTAAGGTATCACCAGTCACTCGTTCGACCAATGGGGATGGCTACTATTTCATCCAGCCATCAGAGATTGGTAAGGATACTGTCAAATACTCCTACCTCAAAGTGCCGTTGACGGTTTTTAAGCAAGATTTTGAGCAGCTCAAGAAAGACAACAAGATCACGTACTACGTCAAGCCATAATGAATAAATTTGCCCGGTCAGGCGGCTGGTGGCGGCGCGGTGTGTCCTGTTGAAGAATCTCGGTAGTTTGCTATAATTATCTGAGGAGTCTGCCGCTGTAGCTCAGCTGGTAGAGCGGCGCTTTCGTAAAGCGTAGGTCACCGGTTCAAGCCCGGTCAGCGGCTCCACTGGTTATTGTACTATGAAGCAGAAATCATCTGATCAACCATTTTTCCAGATAGTATTTGGCGACCGCTGGTTGGCCACTTTGTGCGTGGTGAACCTCCTTCTTTTGGCAATAATTTTGCTGAGCCTGCTGCTATCTGTGCAGCCAAAAGAGACGCAGGTAATTATCCAGTATAGCTCGTACGGGGTGACGAGCTACTATCGCGGCCACTGGTATTCGTTGTGGTCATATGGTTTGTTGGCGCTGATTATGGTGTGTGGCCACACGGCACTGAGTGTGCGGCTGGTGCGGCTGCAACGCCGTAGCTTGGCGCTTGCGCTGCTGTGGTTCACGATCGGCCTGATGGTCGTCTTGTTCCTGCTGGCGCGTTCTATTATCAACATTGCAGCATTAGGGTGACAAAATGGACTTAGAAATTCCGATTGGCAAGCGAAAACCACTGTATCGATTCTTAGAGATATTACCATCGTTATTGAGCTATGGTGCTATTCTCGTGTTGATCATCTTGTCAATTATTAATCCGATATGGGCATCGGTCTACTTGCTGATATTGATCACCATGACATTGGTCAGGGCGGTAGTCTATGCCTACCAGATAATTCGTGGCCGGGCAACGATGGATAAGGCGCTCTTGGTCGACTGGCAGCAGCGCCTGGCCGACTTGGAGGACCCGCAGGCGGCGTATGAGCGCTATATGGCGCATAGCTACACAGCGTCGGATTATGGCTACAAGCAGCATCTGGCTCACCTGCAGCGGGTAGCTGAGGCTGGCCCAGACGTCAACTTCCCGAAGCCGTCAGAGCTCTACAATGTCGTGATTATGCCTGCCTACAACGAAAGTATTGAGGTGATTGAGCCGTCTGTACAGACGCTTCTACGGACGACGTACGATCATAAGCGGCTGATCGTGGTGTTTGCCTACGAAGAGCGCGGCGGCACGGGTATCGAGTGTACTGCGAAGACGCTGCAGCAGCGCTATTGTCATGATTTTCACTCTTTCCATATCGTTAAGCACCCAAAGGATTTACCAAATGAAGTGATCGGCAAGGGCGGCAATATCACCTTTGCTGGCCGCTGGCTGCAAACCTACCTCGATGATCAGCATATTCCGTATCGCAATGTCATCGTCACGACAATGGACTGCGATAATAAACCACACCGCAAATATTTTGACTACTTGACCTATGAGTATATTGTCAACGAAGATCGCAAGCACCTATCGTATCAGCCAGTTTCGTTGTTTACTAATAACATCTGGGATGTGCCAGCGCCAATGCGGGTGGTAGCGACTGGCAACTCGTTCTGGAACGTGATCAGTTCGATGCGGCCCTACTCGCTGCGAAATTTTGCATCGCACGCGCAGCCAATGGATGCATTAGTCGAGATGGATTTCTGGAGCACTCGTACAATTGTCGAGGATGGCCACCAGTATTGGCGCAGCTATTTCCATTTCCGGGGTCGTTATGAGGTGATCCCGCTCTATGCGCCGATTTATCAGGATGCAGTATTGTCGGATACGTATGTAAAGACCCTCAAAGCTCAGTTTACCCAGTTACGCCGGTGGGCGTACGGTGCGTCAGATGTTGCTTACGTGGGCAATTTGATCTTTCGTAAGGATCGCCAGGTGCCGTTTTGGCCAAGCTTGATGCGCTTTATCCGGTTGACCGAGGGCCATGTGTCGCTTGCTTATATGTCGATTATTCTGGCGTTTGGCGGCTGGATACCGCTCCTCCTCAATAGCGAAGCTGCTCGTAGTGTGGCGGCTCACCAGCTGCCGGAGACGGTCAGTTTTTTGCAGCAGATCGCGTTGATTGGTATTTTTGTGACGATTTTTGTGTCGTTCAAAATGTTGCCGCCACGGCCAATTCGCTATACCAAGCGTCGAACAGTTTGGATGCTATTGCAGTGGTTTATCATGCCAGTGACAGCTATTTTATACAGTTCAATGTCAGCCTACAATGCGCAGACACGCTTACTCATCGGTAAATATCTCGATAAGTTTGATGTCACCGAGAAGAAGACGGTCGAGATGAATGATCGCCTGAAAGCGGGTAAGAAGTCGAAGGCCGCCCGCGCCGCCGCGAAGTAACTAAGCCATGCCGGGCAGCGTATTGGAGTGCAGCGACTGGGTCATATCGCTGCAACACAGTATGGGTTGCCTGGCTAATGTCAGCTGGCGTCGGCTGGTGGTAGTGAACCACCAGGTATGTTTGAATGGTCTGCGCGAGCTCATAGCTATCGTAGGCAGCGGCTTGTTGGTCGTGCTGAAAACTTTTTGCGATACTAAGTGCGAGCTTACCTAGGCGAAATGGTCGCTGCGTACCGTGCTGGTCCTTCACCAGATAAGTCTCGAGCGTCGGCAACTCATAGGTGGTGAAGATCGTCTGGCAGTGGGGGCACCGCCGTCGCCGCCACGTCTTGGGCTGCTGTGTGTGCTGCCGCGAGTTAATGACCTTTGTTTTCGTATGGAGACATTTAATACAAATCATATCAATATATTGTCATATCCCTTGAATAAAAGCTAGTGGAAAACCAAAAAATACTGGTGGATAGATATCCACTAGAAGGGGTATCACGCTCACGACACCATATAAAAACTCACCGCCAAGTATAGGCGGTGAGTAGGGGGGTTAGCTATCCTTACGGTTTTCGCTCTGTTCTTCGCTCTCGATTTCGTCTTCGAAGAGGGGCACCACAAACCGCGGCTC
>CALHZK010000003.1 GCA_938040655.1 uncultured Candidatus Saccharibacteria bacterium | reverse complement strand
ATTCGAACCCACGGCCTCCGGAGCCACAATCCAGCGCTCTAACCAACTGAGCTACATCCGCCACGTCCCTGGATTATACCATAGGGAGAGGGCTGGCTCAAGCGGCCGCAGCTACGCTGAGCGAAATGGATCATACCCCCGTGATGGCGGCTCCCGAAACTGCTGACACCGGTGAGCTGCAGACGGTCGATTCTTGCCATTTTTTGGCACTGCTGGTTTCTTATCATCAGGCCGAGCAGCTGATTGAGTTGTCGCCGTCGGTGTTTCGTCATCTGACGTGTGGGCCGGCCGAGCCGGCTGATGGCGTAGCCTGGCGAGTCGCGAATCTTTATAACAACCAACATATTGGCGACTTTTATCAACACGCCGACGCTTGGTAAACGTTTGGTAATGCGCTCCCTCAGCAGCGAGCGCCGTCTCTGCTGACTCAGTGCTATGCATCATCCGCTGAAGCAGCTCACGAGGAGTAATCGGCTTTCCATTCGCATCCATGCTATCCTCCTTTGGCAAGTATGGCGCCCCGAGTAGGATTCGAACCTACGACCTTAGGCTTAGAAGTCCTCTGCTCTATCCAGCTGAGCTATCAGGGCGTATACACGACAAGCCGCCATCTATCCTAGACTGATGGCGTTTCCTATTATATCATTATTTTGCTACAATAAGACAAGCTGCGGGTGTCGTACAGCGGTTAGTATGTAAGTTTTCCAAACTTGAGAGGGGAGTTCGATTCTCCCCACCCGCACCAAAATTAATAGTTCACCTATCTTGCAAGATAAAATAGGTGATGGTTCTGCACCATACGCATTGTTTTATGGTGTTATTTTTATACAGGAATCATGACAACTAAATAGGTTTAAGCAATTCGCCTGATGAAGATATTTTTGCTATACTAAAGTGGTTATTCTTACGATAGCTACTATGCAATCAGACACCGCAACATCAACAAGGCAGCACACTACCCACCCGACAGATCAGGTACGGTTTTATCAACGTATCGGCCGCCCAGACCTCAGCAAAAAGTTGTCACACCAGCACCCCTACGTCTATTGGACGATGGAGCTATACGATGCCGAGCTCGGCCTGAAAGGCAGTGGTGGGCTCGGCGTTCTGGCAGCCGACACCCGGCGTCTGGCCGAGCAGTTGAGTGTGCCATTTGTTGCCGTGACGCCGTTTTATCAGAGTGAGACACACCAACGTATCGAGAATCTATCTCAGCACGAGACAGACCAGCCACGCTCGCCCGACGACTACCAGTTTGACCAGATCGGCGAAGTGACGATCACTACTCAAGATATGCCAGATACCACGCTCAGTGTTTTCGCCAAGCATTGTGGGGCGACGCGGTGTTTGACTATCACTGAGCCACATTTTGGCCAATTATATGAAGGGGCTGGGAGTAGCGATCACCGGCTGTATCAAGAAGTAGCCCTTGGTTTCGGTGGCTATAAGGCACTCCAGCTGATTGACGTCAAACCAGCGGTCATCCAGCTGAACGAGACAGCGACCGTCTTTGCGGCACTGGCCTGGCTTGACGAGCTATGCTGTCGCGGTGTCGACCTGCCTCAGGCAATCACCACTGTCCGGGCCCATACACTGTACACCAACCACACCCTACTGCAGGCTGCTGAGCCAGAATTTCATTTATCACAGTTTGAGCGTTTTGTGCTGCCGAATCTCCACAGCCAGGCTGTTCGAGACTGGGTGATGGCACAGTTTCGTACTGAGACTCTACCTCTCAACAACCTGGCGATTGCTTTGGCGGAGGCCAAAAATGCCGTCAGTAGACTACATGCTCGTCTGGCTCGCTTCCATGACCGTGAGGACCAACCAGTCACCTTTCGACCTATCACAAACGGCATCGATCTAACGCGGTGGGTGCTCCCTGCGACACGGCAGCTTTATCGACAGCGGGGTATTATCGATGAGTATGACCTCCCCGGGCCATCTTTTTCGACAGCTATTCGCCACCTCAAGGCGGCTGATATTCGGCCACTCAAGCACCAGGGGCGCCAGCTACTCACTCAGCTACTCCGTCAGCGCCATGATCAATACCAACACGCAGTCACCATACCAGACAGCGCCCTATTGTTCTCTTTTCGGCGCCGCTTTGCCAGCTATAAGCGGCCTCAGATGATCTTTGGCCAGCCCGACATGCTCGCGCGGTTCTTACAGACGCACGACGCACATTATATTTTGACAGGCTCTGTCCATCCAGGCGACACCGCAATGTACCAACAGCTCGAGGATATCTTGCAGACAATCGATTGCCACACTGTCTTGCGCCAGCGAGTTCATTATATCCAAGATTACGATGAGCCCCTGGGGCAGGCCCTGTCAGTCGGCTCAGATGTCACTATCAATCTGCCAATAGTCGGCTGGGAGGCCTGTGGTACTTCATGGCAAAAAGACATCGCCAACCTCGCTATCCTCATCTCGACCAATGATGGCGGCGTCGCTGATGTACAGCCGGCCAGCTGCCTGATAGTCGGCGGTCACGACGAGCCAGCTGAACTCACATCGCTCTATCACAATCTGTGGTATGCTGCCACCATCCTACGCGATGATCAATTATACGAGCAGCACCTCCAAGAGCAACTACGCGCATACCTGCCGATCATCTCTGGTACTCGAATGTTCAGTGATTACCTTGAGGTAGTTTTTCCTACTCATTGATCACATCGATATGTGCACCAAGTGAATTAAGGCGCTCGGCTAGCTCTTCGTAACCACGATTGATCGAATAGACGTCGCGAAGAATCGAGACACCCGGCGCTGCGAGCATTGCCAGCAAGACGACGACCGACGGCCGCAGGGCTGGCGGCGCCACTACATCAGCTGACTTCCAGCGTGTTGGACCGCTGATGTAGACACGGTGTGGGTCGACCAGCTCAATCTGCGCATTGAGCTTTGTCAGCTCGGTAAAGTAAATAGCTCGATTTTCATAGGCCCAATCATGCACCAAAGTCCGCCCCTCAGCAACGGTAGCGATCAGCCCCAAAAATGGCAAATTATCTTGATTAATCCCCGGGAACGGGAGCGCATGCAGCTTGTCTTTTGGCGCCTGCAGCTGCGAGTGCTGCAGCTGAATATCAACTAATCGAGTACGGCCATTATTAGCGAAGTACTCCTCGCTCAGCTCGAATCGTAAGCCCATCCCCGCCAGGGTCGCCAGCTCGATCTCCAAGAACTCAATTGGAGCTCGCCGGATCGTGATCTCCGAATCAGTCACCACAGCGGCAGCGATGAAGCTCATCGCCTCGATAGGGTCCTCGCTTGGGTAGTAATCAATATTCTGGTCGATATGGCTCCGGCCAGTGATCTTCAGCGTCGTTGTACCAATGCCCTCGATTTCTACACCAAGTTTTTGCAAGAAAAAACACACATCCTGCACCATGTAGTTAGGGCTGGCGTTGCGGATAATCGTGGTGTCTGGTGAGAGCGCCGCCGCCATCACCGCATTCTCGGTGACAGTGTCGCCACGCTCGGTCAGGAGAATCGTTCGATTACCGGTGACTAAATCGGTCGTCGCATGGTACGAATCAGTTTCTGCCTCAACATGGAGACCAAATGCTGCCAGCCCAGTCAAGTGTGGCTCAACTGTCCGTTTTCCAAGGTTGCAGCCGCCGGCAAATGGTAGTCGAAAATCAGCGTACTGGTGCAGCAGTGGCCCCAAAAACATAATCACCGTGCGAGTCCGCTTAGCCGCCTCGACATCCATCGACTCAAGCTTCAGCCGAGCTGGCGGTGTGATCTCGAGATCATTATCATCAAGCCAGCGCGTCTTCACGCCAATTGAATTCAGCACCTCAATAATCCGATTTACTTCCTCGATACGCGCCACTCGCCGCAGCGTTGTCTTACCCTTATTCAGCAGGCTAGCGCACAGCAAACCAACCGCTGCATTCTTGCTAGTCTTGATATATATATCACCAGATAGCTGTTTGCCACCGTGCACACGAAAGTTCATCTTGCCAGAGCGGTTCAGTGTCACGATATTGCAATGAAGGACTTCGCTGATCCGTACCAACATTTCGACACTAATATTTTGGCCGCCATTTTCGATCCGATTAATCGCACTTTGAGAGGTGCCGATCGCTTCAGCAAGCTGCGCCTGAGTAAGCCCCTTGCGACTGCGATTCTCTGCAATAATAATACCGATATTCTGGAGGTAGGCATTCATACTCATGTCGATTAGTATATCACATATGATATTTGACATCAAGATGATATAATGGATCAAAAGGAGTAGTCATCATGAACGATGTGCAAATTCAATCACTTATCGATGCTGAGATCCAGCGGCAACAAACCGGCTTGGAGCTTATCCCAAGCGAAAACTACGTCTCACGCGATGTGCTGACAGCGCTTGGGAGCGTCTTCACGAATAAATACGCCGAGGGTTATCCGGGCCGCCGCTATTATGGTGGGCAAGCCAATACCGACCAAGTAGAAGCTCTCGCCATCGAACGAGCCAAGCAGCTATTCAAGGCCGACCATGCCAATGTCCAGCCCCATTCTGGCGCACAGGCCAATGAAGCAGTG
Source organism: uncultured Candidatus Saccharibacteria bacterium (assembly GCA_938040655.1). Lineage (GTDB taxonomy): Bacteria > Patescibacteriota > Saccharimonadia > Saccharimonadales > Saccharimonadaceae > Nanosynbacter. Next base: position 59,448 of record CALHZK010000003.1, on the reverse strand, counting down.
TACTACGCCTGGTGTGAGCCTGGCGACACCATCCTAGCGATGGATCTCGCGCACGGTGGCCACCTGACACATGGTGCACCAGTCACTCGTAGCGCCCGAGAGTACCACTTCATCCGCTACGGCGTCAAAGACGTAGCCACCGGCCGTATCGACTACGACGAAATTCGTTCACTTGCGCGAGCGCATCGACCCAAAATCATCTTAGCAGGCTTTTCGGCCTACCCACGCGAGCTAGACTATGCACGGTTTGCCGAAATTGGCCGCGAGGTTGGTGCACTATTGATGGCAGATATGGCTCATATTGCAGGGCTGATCACCGCTGGTATTAGTAAAAATCCGTTTGACTATGGCTTTCATGTCATCACTACTACCACTCACAAAACACTGCGCGGTCCACGCGGTGGCCTTATCTTGTCGCGCGGGACAGTCAGCAACCCGCTGAAGCGGCCAGATAAAACACTCGAGAACATACCGACTCTCATCGACCGAGCAGTCTTCCCTGGCACGCAAGGCGGGCCACACATGCATACAATCGCCGCCAAGGCAGTTGCTTTTGGCGAGGCATTGCAGCCGGCATTTCATAGTTATGCCACACAGATTGTCAAGAACGCCTCGGTGCTGGCTGACGCCCTGCAAACTGGTGGTCTGCAGCTAGTCACCGGCGGCACGAGTAATCACCTTATTCTCGCTGATGTGCACGCAAGCTTTGGTATTGACGGCAAGACAGCCCAGGAACGGCTCGAAGCGAGCGGCATCACCGCCAATGCCAATGCGATCCCCTACGACCAGCTACCACCATTCCGGCCAAGTGGACTACGCTTGGGTACTCCGGCAGTCACGAGCCGCGGCATGAAAGAGCCAGAGATGCAGCAGATTGGCCAGTGGATATTGCAGGCCGTTACGACCGACAACTCAAATGTCCACACTGATATCGCCAAGCACGCCAAAGCGCTCGCAGAGCGGTTCCCGCTGCCATACTAAGCCACACCTCCGCCACGACAGCAAAAATCCGAGCCACGCGTAGGCTCGGATTTTTATGAGACGACTATTCGCTGTAATGATTAGCAGCTACCAGCCTGTATTTCACCTGGGTGGGCTGTGTCAGCCTCTTTGTAGTAGCGGACCTTGGCACCAGTCTGGCTACTTGCACCACCAGCGGTACATGCCTCGACCTGTAGGTGGTCTTTGTCTGGCGCACTACTTTGCACGTTGTGGAGGATCGATGCTGAAATCTCAGGGTCCTTCCAGCTATCCAGCTTGTTGCCGGTAGCGATGGCAGTTGCGTCAAGCCATTCACCATCTTTGGCGGCGTTGTAGTTGATAATAGCCTTTGCCAGGTTACCAGCATCTGTCGCCCGCTGCGTATCACGTGCCCGCTGCGTAATACCATTGTATGCCACGATCGAAATTGCTGCCAAAATAGCGATGACGACAATCACGATCAACAGCTCGACCAGCGTGAAACCTTTTGCTTTGTTTTGAGAAATCATCTCTGATTTGCCCCCTATTATATTGGTTATGTTAATAACAGTTTGATTGTAACAAAGCTTGCATAAAAGCACAAGCGTTTTATCAAAGATTGACTGACCTGACGTATAATTGACCAGTAAACCGAATATCTTCTCCCGCCACCACTCGTGTCGCTGCCAGCGTGATATACATCGCCTGCTCAGGTGCTGCTGGATCAGGCTTGATCTTCAGCTCAAGGTGACTTAAATCTTTCAGCATTATCTCTGTTTGACGGTGACGCTGCCACACCGTGTGAATACTATTCTCGCACCCATTATTAAGATGTGTCTGGTGGTACAAGACATTCCCAGCCACAAAATAGACATTCCAGTAGCGCAAGGCTTCCTCGAGCGCCAAGCCAGACTCCGCGACCTTGCAGTCACTCCGACGGATCAGCTTACGCTCAGGATTGAGCGGATTCTTGCTCGTCGCCAGATTATCCAGATTTAGCTGCACCGCAGAGCTGTTTTTCAGCGTGATACTCAATTTGACATCCTGCTCGATACGGTCGAGTGCGGCGAGAACGTCGTTTTGCAGCTGCGAACGAGCAGTTGCTCGCATCGCCGAACCAGTCGTCACCACAATTACCGTAATCAACGCTCCGAGAATCAGAATAACCAGCGGGGCGACGACCAGCACCTCAACCAGTGTGAATCCACTGCGTCGCGAGGATGTCGCGGCAGAAGGCTCAGCTTGAGATATAGACCGCATGTGTCACCTCCTTCTTTGGTACCCCATATTCGACCGTCACCATCAACCGAATCACTGATGCAGTATCGACAAACGGCGTACAGCGAGTCAAGCGAATCGTCACCGGCTGCGGCAGTGTCGTGACTGCTCGATGGACAACTTCTTGCGGTAGCGACGATGCCGTACAAGGCGACGAAACAGCAATATAATGCGACTTCTCTCTGAGAACTGTGTAGCCAATATTACTGGCTTCTGACATAGCTCGCGCCTCATTATTTGCTGCGACCACCACTCCATACAGCTGATAGCCACTGATGATAAACAAACTAGCGACTACTAATGTGATCATCAGCTCGACAATAGTGAACCCCTGTTTCATCGATGCTTCCCTTCAATCGTCCGTACTTGGTGAGGTGATGACTCAAGTACATAATAAATTGTGAATCCACGACACTCTCGAGCTGCGGAATTTTTGACACAAACGTATGTATTACCATCTGGGCCATTGCCAACTGGGCGATAGATATACTTATGGATACCAATGCTACTGGCAGACGGAGGCCCCTGGTCAAAGCATGAATCAATGTTGGCACAGGCTGGATAGCTTGATGACAATTGTGGCGGCGGTGAGGCGAGTGACGACTCAGCTGGTGCACCAGGCAGTGTCAGCGCACCGGACGGAAGTTCTCGCATCATATAAGCAAACTCTTGGTTTGTCATCGGGTTACTGCCAGCCATCTGCTGCGGCGACGGGAGCGGTATATACTCACCCGGTAACTTGATGGTGTTGCCGTCTTTATCTTTGATTTCTCTGCCGTACATGCTCTCGATATATGTCGCAAATGACTGTACATCAGCTTCACGCTCTTTATCCCTGGCGCTAGCTTGGTAGCCACGAAAAGCCACCACCGCCAGAGCAAGCAATATAGCGATAATCGCCATGACAATAATCAGTTCAATAATAGTAAAGCCCCGCCGTTTCATATTACCTAGCATACCGGGAAATATATTTAAGCGCAAGCGTTTTGTTATATTACCATAAGTACCACGTCAAGAGAGTAATCAATCGATCTCGTCGTCGCACACTAGCCGAGTAGACACGAGCACATGTCGTCTCTTGACCCTCCCCGTCCTCTTCCTGCAAGGGTATTCCCTTTATCTCGCGGTACTTTACATCTATAAGAGGTTCCCGTGTCCTCCTAAGAATAGGGTATCCAGTCTTTTTCTTTAAAGACGGGGTGCGACGCAGTATCTCCTTGTACTTAAGGCTGTTACTCTCGCTAGCTTCAATTTCTCGTATAAGCTCGCTAAGGAGGGAAGCCTTCCGCATCGGTTCTATTTGGGGATTGCGGATGTACTCTTTGAGCGAGCTGAAGCTCTCTTCGTCAAGGATCTTAAAGTCCTTTAAGTCCGTCAAGCGCTCCGCGACAGCAGAAACCATGCCTTGCCATGAAAGCCCGGTCGAGGATATTGTCACTCCGGCACCACAGTACAGAATGACGTGATCCGACTGGGCAATTGTGTCCAAAGCGCGAACGTAATTGTCGACAGGATACAGCTGCTGCGACATCATCAAGATGATGGAGAGGTTCGCTACTTAGAAGAACCTGGCCAATTAGCTGGATCTAGCAGCTCATCTGGGAGCGCCAGAATCTGCCGAACTATATCGGCGACCTGTTTCGCGGCATTGTAATCAAGCTGCTCGTCGGAAGTCATATCCCCTATTTCAGGGATAGTGACATTTTCGGGATTGGCTGTCCTGTACTTGGTCGGCTTCCACCAGTAAGCTGTTTCTCCGGCGGCATGAACGCCAGCCCGAAATGCTTCTTCGAAGGTCATATCACGATTCCTTTGCGAAGTGACTGTTTCGTTCTGGTCATTTACCTTTACTTTGCGATTAAAAGAGTCCATTCGATCCATACAGATCGAATTATACTCAAAAGTAAAGATTTAGTAAAGGATTATGTCGTTCTGGACGGTGTAGGCCGCCGAACTTCGGTAGGTTAATCGCCTGGAGAGTAGCTACGCAAGATGCTGTCTGGCTCAACAAGCAAAAAGCTGGTGTCGTATATAAGAGAACACCTCTGCGAGATCAACGAGAACAAACTGGAAACGTTACTCGCACTGCGGGCTGATGTGCTGGCTCGTGCGGGGGAGCGGTTGACCGATGAGGACACGTCGCAGGTGTCAGCACAAGCCGCCCACAGCCCTATCAGGGCAAAGACGGAGACCAACGCCGTTGCACGCACCATCATGCAGCGCCAGCATTACCTTACCGCAGCCGAGCGAGATGAGGTGGCGCGGCTGTACCAGGATGGCTTGCCAGTCCGCACGATCTGCGAGCGCTTTGACATCAGCAAAGGGGTGGTCTATAGAATTCGTCGGTGGCACAGGCCGCCAGGCCAACTCAGTGCGGGCTACCCAGTTCTGCTAGTGGGCCCCGGTGTGCTGCCCAACTTTGCCATCCGCGACCATGTTATCGACCGCCAGTCGTGGAGACAGGTGCCTTCTTCTGCGAGCTTTCCGCTCTTCTGAAATCACAATCTAAAAGGTGATCATTAACCATTCCTACTGCTTGCATAAACGCATATACAATGGTGGAGCCGACAAACTTAAAACCTCTTTTCTTCAAATCTTTGCTTATCTTGTCTGACAGCTCCGTTTTTGCAGGGACTTCTTCTATTGATTTCCAAGAATTGATAATCGGCTTACGATTTACAAAGCACCATACATAACTGCTGAATGAGCCAAACTCCTCACGTACCTTAAAGTAAGCTTTTGCATTGATTGCAACAGACCTCACTTTCAAACGATTGCGTATAATTCCTTTGTTTTGAAGAAGCTCTTCTTCCCTTTTTTCATCATAGTTGACAACTATTTCAGGGATGAAATCATCATAGGCTTCGCAGAGTGATCCCATTTTCTTTAATATTGTAGACCAGCTAAGTCCTGCCTGCATTCCCTCTAGGCAAAGCATCTTAAACAGTTCCCTGTCTTCAAACATCGGTATTCCCCACTTCTTATCGTGGTATTCCTGTTCAAGCTGATTGTGGTTCGCCCAACCACATCTCTTAATTTTCTTTTCCATAACTACTCCTTACCGATATCTTCGTGCTCGATTTTATCAAGCGTCTTCCACAAATGACTAGCGGTAGCAACGGGACAACTTTGACCGCTTACCTCTGCTTCCCCTTCACCTATCTGGCTAGCCCGGCGCTCCGGAGAGTTGCCAAGGAAGATGTCGTCAGGCCTAACAAGCAAAAAACTGGTGCGCAGCTGCACCAGCAAAACATACCTATCCTCACCGACAAGCGCAGCCCTGGCCATAACCTGCCCCATGGGGCCGTTCTGCTTGGCTGTTGTTCGTATATGAGGGTATTGGTGCCCCGCACAGGAATCGAACCTGCAACCTTTGGTACCGGAAACCAACGCTCTATCCAGTTGAGCTAACAGGGCACAATGGTACGCCCGGCACGATTCGAACGTGCGACCACTTGGTTCGAAGCCAAGGACTCTAATCCGCTGAGCTACGGGCGCCTACCTGCTTGATTATAGCATATAATTGCCTGATCCAGAACTGACAGTTCCTAAAAGTTAATGCTATACTAAAGCACATGGATGTACGTACAAAGATTCCGCTCAAAAACTATACCACCATGGCCCTCGGTGGTGATGCCCGCTTCATGGCGCCGGTTTCTACCGTGGCCGAGGTCATGCAAATCTACCAAAATGCTGCTACTCAGCAATTGCCGATATTTATCCTCGGAGGCGGCAGCAATGTGATCGCTCGCGACGAGGGGTTTGACGGCATCGTATTGCTCAACCGAATTCCTGGTTTCGAGGTGATATCAGACGATACAACCACCGCGGTTATCAAAATCGGTGCCGGAGAGCTGTGGGATGATGTGGTGAAGCGAACTGTACAAATGGGGCTGAGCGGTATCGAAGCGATGTCAGCCATCCCCGGCACCGCCGGTGCTGCACCCGTCCAGAATGTCGGTGCCTATGGCCAAGAAATTGCCGATACGCTCATCAGCCTGGAGGCCTACGACTCACAGACCGGCCGCGTCGTGACACTGCAAGCAGCTGATTGCCAATTTTCGTATCGCCACAGTATCTTCCGTAGTCGCGAACAGGGGCGCTACTGTATTCTCAACATTACGATTCGCCTGTCGCACACAGCACCGCAGCCGCCGTTTTACGCTGCAGTCACACGCTATTTTGACGAGCATCATATCACCACATTTACATCACAAGCGATCCGAGACGCTGTCATAGCGATTCGCGCTGACAAACTACCTGACCCAGCCAAACGGCCCAACACTGGCTCTTTTTTCAAAAACGCGTTGGTTGATGAATGGCGCCTGGCTGAACTCGAAAAGGAATACGCCCAGGTGCCACACTACCAAATGCCTCACAACAAGTTCAAAATACCAACCGGTTGGCTTATCGAGAAAGCCGGCCTCAAGGGCCGCCTCCTCTACGGTATGCGAGTCCATGACAAAAACGCCCTGGTGCTTATCAATGAAAGCGCCAGTAGTTACCACGACCTAGCAAAAGCCCGGCACGAGATTATCCAGACAGTCTACGATGCATTTCATATTCAGATCGAGCAGGAACCGCTCGAGATATAATCACAGGTAACCTACACACACGGCTGACATAGTATAGAGATGAGCGCTATAAACTCAAAGCTGAGCTTATGGCATACATTATCGATCAGAACCAGCGTCAGAGCTGTCCGTTGGCGAAGCAGCTGCTGGCTGCTGGTTCATCAGCCCGAGGACTGACTGGATCCGCTCAGCAGTGAGCGTGATGGTTGACCCGGGGGCAGCCGCACCGGCCAATAGCTGCTTCGCGACAGTACTCTCGACTGCCCGCTGGACAACTCGCCGCATTGGCCGCGCCCCAAGGCGTGGGTCGTAGCCAGCATCTACCAGCAGCTGTTTGCCTGGCCCGTCAACCACCACCTGAATCTTTTGCGGCTGTAGTGTGGTATTAATACTGGCGATGATAAGATCAACAACCTGCAGCAGCTCCTCTTTCGTCAGTGGTCGAAATAGGACAATCTCATCAAACCGGTTGAGAAATTCTGGCCGGAAGAGATTGGCGCTGATCAGCTCATTGACAAAGGTTTCCTCGAACTGCTCGAGTTGATAGCCTCGTTCAATATACTCACGAATCCGCTCTGCACCCGCATTCGATGTGGCAATAATAATGGTATCGCGAAAACTGATCTCGCGGTTACGCTCATCGCGCAGAATTCCTTCATCGAGCAGCTGTAGCAGTGTCGTCAATACCTGCGGGTGGGCCTTTTCAATTTCGTCAAGTAGCACCACCGAGAAAGGCCGCTTCTGCACCTGGGCAGTCAAACTAGTCGCATCGTTTGCGCCATCAGCGAGTAGTCGTGCCACATCCTCGGCTCGAACAAACTCATTTAAATCAAGCCTGATCAGATTGCCCTCACCATCAAAATAAATATCAGCCAGCGCCTTCGAAAGCTCTGTCTTACCGACACCAGTTGGCCCCAAGAAGAGAAAGGTGCCAATCGGCCGGTCCAGATTCCTCACACCAGCTCGAGCACGCCGAATAGCATCTGAAACAACACTGACTGCTCGAGTTTGGTTGATCATTCGCTGGTGAATCAGTTCCTCAAGATGGAGTAATTTCTGCCGCTCATCGCTTGTCGAAGCGGCCGATACCTTGATACCCATAGTTTTTTCGACAGCATCGTCAACCGACTGTTGTGTCACTAAGCCGCCTTGGGCGTAATGAGCTGCTGCTTCGAGGATTTTTAAGGCTTTGCCTGGCATTGCTAAATCTTGTACATAGCGGTCACCCACTCGATAGGCTTCGGTGATTGCCTGGTACATGTAGAGAACGCCGTAGCGCATTTCAATACTCAGCAATTGATCACGCATAATTGCCAACGTTTCTTCGCGGGTGGCTGGCTGGATAGCGATAGTATTAAGCGCGTGCGCCAGCTGGGTGTTGCGCTGCGATATCTGTAAGAATCGCTGCTCGTCCATTGTCAAAATCATTCGTAGCCGCCCAGCTTCGAGGATAGGCAGCAATAAGTTGCTTAGGTCGATCGCGCCCACTCCTTCGGCAAAGAATAGCTGCGCATTATCCAGGCAGATGATCACATTCTTTGAGAGATAGGCTTCGCCAAGTATGCGCGTCACCAGTGCTTCCAGCTCACCCCGCCCTGAGGCTGCCGAGATTAATGACGAGGCATCAAGCAAAAAGACCTGTTGATACAACAGTGAGCTCGGCACCGCCTGGTGGCCATCAATCAGCATCTCAGCGAAGGCAGCCACTATGGTGCTTTTGCCAGAGCCGTCAGCACCGATCAGGCTGACATTCTGCCGCCCACCAGATTGAAACACCTGCAGCATTTGCTGCAAGGCGGCTTGGTGGGCATCGAGCTCAGTGAGCAACATACCACCCGATACCTGAGAGCTCAGGTTTTGGGCAAACCGACTGAGTAGCGGCGTGAAGCCAAATGACCAATCACGTGCAATTCCTCCGGTGTGCAGTGGGGGCCGTTTATGCTGCGCAATCAATGATTTAATTCGCTCATACCAACGAATCCCTTCCAGGACGTCGTCAAAATCAAGCTTAAAATGGGCAAGGAGCGCTTGGTGATTCGGGAACTGCTGAACGAGCGCCGCGACCAGTACCGCACCAGTTATCTTGGGGCTATCGGTGCGCTGCCATATGTCAATCGCGGCCTGCCATAGCGCCGTAGTAGCAGTCGCATCATCCGTCGTAATATTTTCGAGCACCTGGGATGTCATACCGAGTCGATTAGCCATAAACCGGCCAGCCTGCGACTGGCTCACCGCAGCAGCGACATCTCGTGGTGTCGGCTGAGCTGGCAGCTGACCGAGTATATCAGCCGCTAACACATCATCAACCGTCCGCGGCTGAGGGCTAATCGCAGCAGTTTTTAGGTCACCCTCCCACCACAATGTCACCATGACGAACCAGGTGCTCCCGCCCATAAGCAGCCAGCCAATCGCACCGTGCTCGAGCAGGAGCCATAGGCCGACCAACACCAACGCCACTGCACTGAGGCCAACAATAAATCGCCATATGCCGCCGTAGCGGCGAGCAAACCGAGCTTTTTGGGCCCGCAAGCTTTCATACTGCACTACTGGCTCAATCATTACGGTTTTACTCCCATCTGCCACAGCACTATTCCAATCAATGGGCCAAGCGGCACTATCAGCCAAACCAGCAGTCTGACCAGCAGCCACACCGACCAGCCGGCCATCGCCACCAGACCGATCATCATCACCACCAACCGGATAATCGCACCAAACACCCGCGAGAACAAGCGGTCAAAAAAGGCCCGTAGCTGCACTGGCAATGGCCCCTGAATCTGCCCAGCCGAGATTTGCCGCCAGGGATTAAATAAGGTCTTCAGCAATAAGCCAACCGAAAAATAATCAACCACCCGGAGCAGACTGATCCGAGCCCGAGCCAACTGACGGCCCAACCCTGCGCCATACCACCACTGGAAAATTCCCACCAAGAACATACCATTATTGTAGCACAACGTAGTATAATGAATGACATGTCTCGACAGATTATCAGCACGCTTATCGGCAAAACCGTCAAACAAGCTGCCAAATTGCGCGGCGGCGGCTCCGCCCTACCAGGACTGGTGGTTGAAAAATTAGACCCGGGCTTTTTGCGCCGTACTTTGGCGAAAGTCCCCGGCGGCGTTGTCATTATTAGCGGTACAAATGGCAAAACTACCACGACCAAGATCGTCGTCGAGCTCCTCGAGGCGGCCGGGCTCAAGGTATTCACCAACCGTACTGGCAGCAATTTTTCGCGCGGTGTGGCAGCTGCCTTGCTGGGTGAAATCAACCTACGTGGCCGCCTGAAAGCCGACATCGCTGTCCTAGAACTCGACGAAGCCTGGGCAGTCAAATTTGTCAAACTGATCAAACCACGCTACAGCTTACTGCTCAATGTGATGCGGGATCAGCTTGACCGATTCGGTGAGATCGATACAGCAGCAGGATTTCTCGAAAAGATCGCGGTCGCGACAACCAAGACGGCCGTGCTCAATCGTGATGACCCACGCGTGTTCAAAATTTATGAAAAAATGCCGACTCAGCCAGTCTTCTTTGGCACAACAACCGAGCTGCTCCGGCTGATGCCGACCGATGACGCCCTACGGACCGGTGACGCCAAAGCCAACGACTTGATCCACGCTGACGTATCGCTTGAGGCGATCGAAGGCCAGAACGCCACCTTTATGATCGACCAGCAGCGCTACAGCGTGCCAATGCGGCTCAACGGTGTTTATAATCTGCTGAACGCAGCGGCCGCATTGAGTTTAGTCCGGCAGATTTTGGGCGCCAAGGCCGATACTCCACAGCTACTGCAGGCCCTATCTCAAGTCCAGCCGGCGTTTGGCCGCGGCGAAACAATCATGCTCAATGGTACGCCAATCGAGCTTATCCTTGTCAAAAACCCGAGTGGCTTTCGCCTCAGTGTGCGATCATTTGCCAGAGACGGTGTGTTGAATATGATCGCTATCAACGACAACTACGCCGACGGGCGCGATGTCAGTTGGCTGTGGGATGTTGAGTTTTCTCGCTTGGCATCAGTCGCCGTAGTCAGTGGTGTGCGAGCGTATGATATGGCGCTACGCCTCGGCTACGACGACATCACCCCGCAGCATATCGAACCAGACTTAGCCCATGCGCTCGCCCAGTTTGTCGCACGAGAGCCGAAGAAGCCAAAGCATATATATTGCAGCTATACCGCCATGACTACCCTCAGAAAACTATTGGCCGAACAAACCGACGTGGAGGTAATATCATGACCCTGACACTCATCCAACTGTACCCTCGCGATATGAACTTATATGGTGACTGGGGCAACACTTTGACACTCAAAAAGCGCCTGGAGTGGCGAGGCTACACGGTGACAATTATCGATCATAATCCTGGCGATGCGACCGACTTCAGCCGTGGTGATATATTCATCGGCGGCGGCGGCCAAGATGCCGGGCAGACGATTATTCAGGACGACCTGATCGCTCACGCTGACCAGCTAGCTCGCCTCGTGACCGACGGCGCACCGATGCTGCTGATTTGTGGCATGTACCAGCTATTTGGTCGGCGCTTCGTGACTAGCGACGGCACCGTCATCACTGGTGCTGGTATTTTGCCAATCGAGACTCGGGCTGGCCAAGAGCGCTTGATCGGTAATATCACCCTAGATAGCGACCAGTTTGGCCAAATCGTTGGCTACGAGAATCACAGTGGCCAAACATTCCTCGATCAGGGAGCACAGGCCTTTGGCCGTGTCAGTCGAGGTGCCGGCAACAACACCACTGATGAGCACGAAGGCGTGAGATATCATAATGTCATCGCCACGTACCTCCATGGCCCACTGCTCCCACGTAATCCTCAGATCGCCGACTTCTTGATTCAGGCTGCCTTGGCGCGCCGTGGTATTCAGCAGCCGCTATCAACCCTCGCCATCGACCAGGTCGCTGCGGCTGCACATGACACCGCTGAGAATCGACCTCGCTAGCTCAGGGCCTCACGCAAAAAGAGCGGCCAGCCTTACTTATCTGACAAAGACTCGATACCGTGGCAATGTGCCATCTATCTACTAGTTCAGCGCTGGTATTGCACAACCTTGAGTGTCCCGTAGTCGGCCGCCGCCCCGACGTGGTAGCCGTAGCTCTGCCAATCAATTGTCGGTACGTCGTAATAGACATACCAGATCGTCGAAGGAAGTGCCCCGATCAGCTGTGGGTCAAGCCGAGCCGCCGTCTGCACAAGCGGTGCATAGCCGCCAGTCAGCAGTGCTTCGTCGCTTATCAAACGAACCTGGCGCTCCGGCACATAGTGCAGTAATTCCATGCCGACGTACGGGTCATCTGTCACAATAGGCTGTTGGTGCTGTGTTGACAACTGGCGTGCTGCCTGCCGCATGGCTGGCCTGAGTTCGCGCTGAAAATTATAATTACCAAGTTTCGCCAAATGAGCGGTACCAGCGCACAGCACCACCACCAACCCAACAATCATCCAGCGCTGCCGTGAGGATGGGTGGCGCTGCCAAACTAAGGCCGCCGATACACCGAGTAGCAGCGCTCCACCGATCGCAACATGCGAGATATAACGCTCCACATACAATGGTGCAATCGCACTCAGTAGCAACAATACAATCACCGGTATGACAATGTAAGCCACGAGCAGCCAAAAAGATCGCCGCTCTCGCGCAGTCCTCAGTACTCGATAGCCGTCTCGAATAATTACCAACACCAGCCAAATAGCCAGCAAAGCTATCACCGATTGCCCAACCGTTAAATTCATCTTATAAATTGGCTGGTAGACTGTAGTAAAAGTGATGACACTAAAGATATTATCAAACGCCATAATCTGCGTGACCGAGGTTAGAGCCGTCCCCTCAACCTGCGTCAAAAGGACTGGCACCCACAACCCAAACAACAGTACACTCCCGCAGTAAGCCCACACCCACGGCGCTCGCCGCAGTGCACCAAACCAGCTCACCCCGGCCTTCCGGTGTCGCAGCTCATCAACCAGTAGCCACATTGCGTGAGCCAGCCACACTAATACCATGTAGTACAGCGTCATCATGCCTGCGGTGACCAGTAGCATATAGCCACACCACCACCATGACCATCCTGGCCGCTGCCGTGCCCGCACCAAGAGGTAAGTCGCCAGAATACCTATCAGCATGGCCATGGCATACATTCTGATTTCAAACCCATAGCGCAGCATAAGGGGCGAAAGCAGCAAGAAAGGCATCACGCCCAAGGCAACCCGACGATGAAATAGCTGCTTGACTACTGCACCACCGATAATAATTGACACCCCGTAGCAGAGGATACTATACAGCCGCAGCCATCCATCATGCCACTGGCCAAGACTTCCCCACAGTTTCAGTATCATATAGTATAGCGGTGGGTGAGTGTCAACCGAGGTCAGGGCAAGTAATTGTTGCCATGACTGGCGCGCCAATCGCACTGAATAGGCTTCATCAAACCACACACTCTGCTGACTGCCGATAACCCACGCGATCAGCATCGCCAAAGCCGCCACACCGCCCACCGCTATGCGGTATAGCCGCGGCGAATCAGCGATAGTGGTGTACAGTCGGCGTATCCGCTTATTCATAATTGCAATTTCACCAAAAAAGACCCGCCTTGGAGCGGGTGTGATATTGGACAGCTAATGGTCGGGGTGAAAGGACTCGAACCTTCGACCTCACGGTCCCAAACCGCGCGCGCTAGCCAACTGCGCCACACCCCGAAAGGAGTATACCCAAATTGTATACTCCCCTTATTCTAGCACAGCTTAATCAAAAAGTATAGCGCTACCTGGCATCAGTCTCAGGTGTTGACCGGCTCGATATCGACCGCCCGGACTTCCTTTTTGACCGGCTTATCTTGATCTGGCGCAAATGTATAAACCAGGAGCTGGCCAAATGGCATCTCAACTGTCGCCATATCATCTTCTGATAGATCATCAAGATACTTCATCAACGCTCGAATCGAATTACCGTGTGCGACCAGCAGGATATGCTGACCCGCCTGCAACTTTGGCAGTATTTGCTGCTCAAAGTACGGCACTACCCGAGCGTAGACGTCCTTAAGTGTCTCGCCGCCCGGCACCGGGTAGTCCCAGCCGCGCCGAATACCATTGAAGGCTTCTTCGCCGATCTCATCTTTGACCTGCCATTTATTTTTGCCAGTTAGATCGCCATAATCCCGCTCATTGAGTTCAGTCGCCCGAATAGTCGGCAGGTGGTCAATACCGCAGCCCTCTTGCAGCGCCTCAAGTGTCTGCTGCGTCCGCCTAAGGCGCGAGGTGTATGCCTGATCAAATGTCAGATCTTTCAGAAGCGCCCCGAGCCGCACGGTATCTGCTCGCCCTTTATCGGTCAGGCTGACGTCTGTCCAGCCAGTCCACTTGCCCTGCAAATTCCACTCGCTCTCGCCATGACGGCTGATGACTAATATGCCCTGCGTTGGTTGATCGTTCATAAAGACTCCTTGTGATTAGTTATTTTTTCTTGGCTGCTATCATATATATCCCGCCCAATTGCTGTCTCAAAATAGCCGGTGTGACGGTTCGCCCAGGCGACTAAAGCCCAGTGAGCTGGTACTACCCCCTGCAAAACCTCGGCTCGAGAAATCCAGCGGTAGGCATCAATCTCTGAGGCTTGCAGCTGGATACCACCTAACATCTCATCTGGGAGCGATGTCACAAAAATGAATTGATACGACAGAGTCGCCTGGCTGACTCGGCAGGCCGTCATAGCCAACCGCAGCTGCGCCGAATCAACCGCTAAGCCGACTTCTTCTGCCGTCTCACGCACCGCTGCAACGAGCGGAGTCTCGCCCGCATCAATCACTCCACCGGGGAACGACCAGTGTGTTTTATAGTTCGCCTTGACGATCAGGGCTTGCTTCTGGCTGTTTTGGATAATCACCGCCGCGCTCGACGACCGAGCGTCTAGGCTGGCAAGCCACTGCGTTTGCTGCTGATGAGTGTACCGAACCATTATTTGGCAAACTCGATAGCCCGTGTCTCACGAATCACGTTGACTTTAATCGTACCCGGATACTGCATAGTACTTTCGATCTTTGTGGCGATATCGCGAGCAAGCTTGATCGCACTCAGGTCGTCAACAGTTTGCGGCTTGACAATCACTCGGATCTCCCGGCCAGCAGAAATTGCGTAAGCCTTATCGATCCCTTCAAAGCTAGTCGCCACATTCTCTAGATCACGCATCCGCTCAGCAAAGTTCTCAGCCGATATGTTGCGAGCACCTGGCCGAGCAGCACTCGCAGCGTCAACCACTCGTACCACCAACGCCTCTGGTGTCGTCGCTTCAATATCATCATGGTGTGCCTCAATAGCATGGGCGATCCGCTCGTCCATACCATACTTACGAGCTAGCTCTGCGCCAATATGATGGTGCTTACCTTCGATCTTATGCGTCACTGACTTGCCGACATCATGGAGCAAGGTGGCGATCTTGCTGATGCGGCTATCTGCGCCGACTTCTTCAGCGATCATCCCGGCCATTTGCGCCATTTCGGTCGAGTGCTTCAGCACATTCTGGCCGTAGCTGGTGCGAAACTTCAGCTCACCGAGCAGGCGCAGCATCTCCTTCGGAATACCCACCACTCCTGCCTCGCGCATCGCATCTTCGCCGGCCTGTTTGACCTCTTTGTCGATCTGCTTCTTTGCCTTGGCTACCACTTCTTCGATCCGGGCTGGGTGAATCCGGCCATCCTTCATCAACATTTCCAAACTCAGCCGCGCTACCTGCCGGCGAATCGGATCAAAGCTACTGAGCACAATCATCCCTGGCGTATCATCGACCAATATATCGACACCGGTCTCTCGCTGTAGTGCCTGAATATTGCGGCCTTCTTTGCCAATAATTCGGCCTTTCATCTCATCATCAGTCAGTTTGACCGCGGTCACTGTCCGCTCTGCCGTCACTTCGCTACTCATCCGCTCCATAGCCGTCAGCAAGATGGTTTGAGCCCGCTCTTCGGCATCATCCATTGCCTCATGCTGTAATTTTGACACAAGACTTGTCAGGTCATTACGAATGTCATGCTCGGTCATTTTGAGCAATTTATCAGCAGCATCCTGCTTGGTTAAGTGGGCGATTTTTTCTAGCTTCTCTTGCTGGCGAGCCCGAATTGTACGAATCTCATTTTTGAGATCTTCGACTTCATCCTCTTGGTTACGAAGCTTTTCTGACCGCTTATCGAGCTCATCAAGCTTATTATCCAATGCTCGCTCACGCTCAGCCAAGCGATTCTCAGTCTTTTGCCACTCACGGCGACGCTCGTTTTCGATTTTAAGCGCTTGGTCTTTGGCTTTGAGGACGATATCACCAGCTTTCACCTTGGCTGCCGCCAGATCACGCTCGATCTGACTCTTCCCTTTGACCTGCTGCGCCCGCTGATACCCCAGTAGTCCGCCAACGCCAAGGCAACTGCCAACAATAGCAGCAATAATGTATTCCATACGTATTCCTTTCTTCTCTATCAGCTGCCCTGGGTATCCGCCCCAGGTAATACTATCAACAGCTAATATTGTTCACACTTGTACAATCTAGGCGACTCAACTGCAACACAAAATCGCCTGCTTTAATTATACATTGTTTTTGGCAGGCGAGGCAATTATTGTGTCGGATTTATTTTTTCTTTTGCTGCTCGACCAGCTTGTCAACTCGCTGCTGATGAGTGGTTAGCTGGAACGTATCGGATGGGTGCTCTTTATTCCAAGTCTTGATCGTTTCATCATCACAAGGGCGCAGCTGTTGTTTGTAGCAGAACTGCAGCTTCTCTAAATTGTATTTTTGATCCGATAGGGCCACTCTCTGCTGCCACACCTGCCGATCCAGCAACAGGGTTGTCACGAGTGAAATAGATATAACCGCAGCGATAATCAGAATCGCTGTAAGGTGTTTCCAGGTGAGGGCCGTCATCTTCTTTTTCATAATTAGATAATATACTTGAGCAGCCAGTATGTCAAATTTACTACTTACGCGGGCGGGTAATCCGAGCATCTGCCCCGTAGACCGGTAAGACAATGTGGTCGGTTTCACCGCGGGCCAAGCGAGCAAGGCAGCGCGCCTGCCACTCTGCACCGACCTCACCAACGATCGGGATATGCTGCTCGGCCGCGATAGTATTGGCGACTGTCAGGCCAATCCGCAGCCCCGTAAAGCTACCAGGCCCACGCATCACCCCAATTGCCCTTATGTGCTGGATGCCACCAGTGTTTTGTTGTAAAAAAGACAATATACCGTGAGCCAGAGACCGATCAGCATGCCATGTCACCTGCCGCTGCGCCTTTCCTTCGACCATCGTCAATACACAAACCGGTGTTGAGGTATCGAGTAGTACAATCACGCTAGATTCTCTTCGATAGTCTGCTGCAGTGCCCGCGACATCGGACCCCCTGCAATCAAGGTTACTTGCCGTTCGGTTTCAGCCGGTGACACAATCTGGACCTGTAGCCGATCGTCTGGCAGCACATCCATCACCGCGTCAGCCCACTCGACCACTGTCACAATCTCAGGCTGAGACAATACTTCTGCCAGCTCTTCGCGCATAATACCTGCCTGATGCAGCCGGTAGAAATCATAATGCACCAACCGAAGTCCGCTCGGCGATGTGTATGAGCGCGAAATAGTAAATGTGGGGCTTTGGACCGGCTCAGTGATCGCGAGCCCCTCGGCAATCCCCTTGGTGAGGGTTGTCTTACCAGCCCCGACATCACCGAGTAGCTCGATCACCTCGCCCCCCCGAACAGATCGGCCAATTGCCTGGCCAAAATGCTTCATACCAGTCTCACTTCGTATAATCACTCTTCTAGTATAGCATGTTGGCTTTTGGAAACACTTGTTCTATACTAAGCGTAAGTATTATGCGGATTTCTGATAGCACGATTGAAAAGATCATGCGCCAGGGTGGGGTCGTCACAGATTCACAGCTGGCTGCCTTGAAAATGGAGGCCGAGCGGAGCCATCGCTCACTCCAGACCGTCATCTTAGACGAAAAAGTTCTTAGCGAAGTGCAGCTTGGTCAGCAGATTGGGAACTATATCCATGTACCCTTCGTGACGATTGAGCCAAAAGATATCCCAGACGATGTGCTGAAGCGAATCCCTGAACATATCGCCCGCCAATACAATGTGGTGCTGTTTGCGGTCGACGACAATGGTGTGCTGAGCCTGGCTATGGAAGATCCAGACGATGTCCAGGCACTTAATTTTATCCAAAAAGAGATCGGCTACAATATCAAGGTCTTTTTGGCCACCAAGGATAATATCCTTGACTGCCTAGAGAATTATCGTGGCAACATCACCGACGAACTCGATGAAGTGGTTTCGATTCAGAGTAGCGCCGAAACCGATAATCAGAACGTCTCAGAAGAAGAAATTTCAGAAAATTCGCCGATCGCTCAGACGGTCAATCTGCTCTTGGAGTATGCGATCAAATCCGGCGCCTCCGACATCCACATTGAGCCACGCGAAGAATTTGTCCAGGTCCGATACCGGATCGACGGCGTGCTCAAAGAGGTCAACAAGCTACCCCACAATGTCCAGGGCGCGCTGGTCAGTCGTATCAAGATTTTGTCAAACCTGAAGATTGATGAGCGGCGTGTACCCCAGGATGGGCGGTTCAAAATCAAAGTTTCAGGCAAACAATACGCACTACGGGTCTCTACCCTGCCGATCGCTGACGGCGAGAAAGTGGTCATGCGTATTTTGGACGAGTCAAATCAAGCCGTGGCGCTTGACCAACTTGGGTACTGGGGGCTATCACTAGCAACGATCAAGAGCGCCATGGCTCAACCAAATGGGATGATTTTGGTGACTGGGCCGACCGGTTCTGGTAAATCGACCAGCCTGTTTAGCGTGCTGTCCGAACTCAATACGCCAGATGTCAATATCTCAACTATCGAGGATCCAGTCGAGTATAAAATCCCCGGCGTGAATCAAACCCAGACCAACGCCAAAGCCGGTATGACTTTTGCCTCTGGGCTACGAGCATTACTCCGCCAAGACCCAAACATTATCATGGTCGGCGAGATTCGTGACGGCGAAACCGCTAACCTGGGTGTCCAAGCCGCACTCACCGGGCACTTGGTGTTTTCGACACTGCACACGAATAATGCAGCGACATGTCTCCCGCGACTGCTAGACATGGGGATTGAGCCGTTTTTGATCGCCTCGACGGTCAAGGCGGTAATCGGCCAGCGGCTAGTCCGGCGCCTCTGTATGAACTGCCGGCAAAGCTACGTACCAAACACCGAAGAGCTCACGTATATTGCCCAAATGTTTAACCTCACACAGGGGTCGATGGAGCGATTGCATCAACTCGAGCTCCAGGCAGCCAGTGAAAAGATTGGTGGCGACACACCACTCGGCTCGACTGAACGAACTATTCAAGCACTTTGGCGCCCCAACCCGGAAGGCTGCGACGAGTGCGGCCACAATGGATTCAAGGGGCGTGTCGGGATCTACGAGGTGCTCGGCATATCGATCCCCATCCAAAAGATGATCACCGCTAACGCCACCAGCAATGATATCCAAGAGCAGGCTATCTCCGAGGGGATGGTCACCATGCAGACAGACGGCTTTATCAAATCATTACGAGGAATCACCACTATTGATGAAATCTTACGAGCAACGAGGGAGCAATAATTATGACAAAGTTTACATTCATCGCTATCCGGGCCAACGGTGACACCCTGAATTCAGAGCTAGAGGCCAGTAGCCGCGGCGCCGCGATTCAGGCGATTCAGGCTCAAAACCTCAAGCTGATCGACCTCAAAGAGGCGGCAGCTGAGAAGAAAGGGTTTTCCTTTGGCAAGAAAAAAACTATCAATGCCGACGAGCTGGTCGGTTTCACCAGGCAGCTTAGCGCTATGGTCTCGGCCGGCGTACCGATTCTGCGCTCACTCAACTCGATGGCCGAGCACGCTGAGAGTGCTCATTTCAAGGAGGTCCTTAATGGCGTGGCCAAAGATATCGAGGGCGGGACGTCGTTTGCTGATGCTCTCTCAAAATACCCAGAGGCTTTTGGCGATGTCTATGTCAACATGGTCCGAGCCGGTGAGACTGGTGGTATTTTAGACGATATCCTCAAGCGGCTAGCGCTCCAGCAAGAAAAAAATAACTCCATCAAAAAGAAGATCAAAAGCGCCATGACTTACCCAACTGTGCTGATCATCATCACTATCGGTGCCTTTTTTGGCTTGATGATCTTTGTCCTGCCGATGATCGGCAAGACGATCAAAGATCTCGCCGGCGAGAACGCCGAACTACCAGTTTTGACCAGCACCATGATGGCAATCAGCCAGTTTATGGTGAACTTTTGGTATATTATCATCCCCCTGCTTGTCGGTGGAGTGTGGCTAGTGCTACGCTACATCAAGACGCCGGTCGGCAAGAAAAAGTTCCACCGTTTCCTTATCAAGGCGCCGATTGTCAGCAAGATTATCAAAAAAGTGGCTGTGGCTCGATTCACCCGGACCTTCTCGGCATTGATCGGCGCTGGCGTATCAGTCCTCGAGGCTCTTGACGTGACCGCTCGAGCGGTCGGCAATACTGTATACGAAGAGTCGCTGCTGAGTGCCTCAAAACGAGTGAAAAACGGTGAGGTCCTCTCCAAAATCATCAATGAAGACGGAAATCTCTACCCGCCAATCGTCGGTCAGATGCTCGCTGTCGGCGAGGAAACCGGCCAGACTGACCAGGTGTTGGTCAAGGTGGCTGATTTTTATGAAGAAGAAGTCGACGCTGCGATCGA
This sequence comes from uncultured Candidatus Saccharibacteria bacterium, assembly GCA_938040655.1. GTDB lineage: Bacteria > Patescibacteriota > Saccharimonadia > Saccharimonadales > Saccharimonadaceae > Nanosynbacter. Next base: position 38,898 of record CALHZK010000003.1, on the reverse strand, counting down.
GGGTATCAGCTCGACGATCGAGCCAATCATGATCGTCTTCATGGGCGGGATGGTTGGGCTTATCGCCGCCAGCGTGATGATGCCGATCACCGGCCTGGCAAATCAAATTAAAGGCTAGTATTTTAAAACGGTTATGCTATACTGAAACAAAAGGAACGTGTGAGTAAATTATTGTGGCAAGTATTTTTTATAAAAATAAGCCAATTATTGGCCTCGACATCAGCAAAACCAGTTTGCGAGTCATGTCAGTTGACATGAACAAGATGCTGGTGCATGGCTACGGTTCGATCGAGCTCGACCCCGCCAAAACAGCTGACGAAACCGATGAGGGCGCTGAATACCTACGCAACAAAATGAATGAGCTTTTCAATAAACACATCATCGGTAAGCTCAGCAGCGACCGGGTAGTACTCGGTATTCCGACTGCTCGGACATACGCCCGGACCTTTTCTTTGCCGGCTGAGCAAGAAAGTAATATCAAGGATGCCGTCAATCTAGAAACCGAGCAATATATCCCGATGCCACTTTCTACCCTCTACGTGGATTATCAGATCATCAAGCGAACCAAAAAAGAGCTGACCGTCCTGACCTGTGCAGTACCACAGAAAATTATCGATGATACGATCATGACAGCTCGGCAATGCGGCCTAGATGTGGCGATGATCGAGCCTGGCATGAACGCAGTGGCGCGGCTCCTCGAGCGGACAGGCGAAGGCGGTGTGCCGATGATCGTGGTCGACATTGGCCCAGCCAGCACAGATATTGCCATCCTCGATGGCGGCATCCGGGTGACCGGTGGCCTCAATATAGGTGGTAATACGCTGACTCTAGATATTGCCAAAAAGTTAAATATTCCTCTCGAAACAGCACATCAGCTCAAGGTCCTGAACGGCCTAAGCGCAGGGCCACGCCAAGAAAAAATCACCGCCGCACTGACACCAAGCCTCAGCCGGATCACCAATGAGGTACAGAAAGTTTTGCGCTATTATGCCGATCGGTTCCCCGATGAATCGACTATCAAGCAAGCAGTGATCGTCGGCAGCGGCAGTAGTATCCCTAGCCTTGGCGATTTCTTTACCAGTGAGCTCGGCATACCATCTCGCCTGGCGATTCCTTGGCAAGCAATTAACTTCGGCAATCTCGTGCCGCCAACAAAGCAGCTACGGCCCCGCTTCATGACCGCAGCCGGCTTGGCGCTAGTCAGGCCAGAGGAGATTTGGCTATGATTAACTTATTACCACCGCAAGAAAAACGACAAATCGTTGCTGGCCAGACCAACGTCATTTTGATGAGGTACTGTGTAATTTCGCTAATGCTCGCGGGGCTATTGATCCTCGTCACTGGTGGCGTATATATCATCATGATGAACACAAAAGCCCGCGCTGAAGAAGCGATCGCCCTGGGTAACCAAAAAACCGCGCAGTATGCCACCGTGCAGCAAGAGGCTACCGAATTTGCCAACAATCTTTCCACCGCCAAGGCCATCCTCGGCAAGGAGGTCGCCTATTCAAAAGTCGCTGTCAAAATCGCCCAGGCGTTGCCGTCTGGCATCGTCTTGCAGTCGCTCAGCCTTGACGCCAAAACATTTGGCACCCCTACCACTCTCAATGCAAAAGGCAAAAACTACGCTGATGCGCTCCGCCTCAAGACCAGCTTAGAAAACTCTGGCCTCTTTTCTAACGTCAATCTCGCCTCGGTCACCATGGCCAGCGACGGCGCCAAAAGTGGCTATCCCACAGCGATTATCATGAATGTCACAATCAAACCAGAGGTAGCAAAAAAATGAGCGAACAAGACACCCCAACAGAACGGCCAACCCTTAACTCAGCCACCACCGTCCGGATCGGGCTTTTCGTGATGCTTGTTTTGATCCTCCTAGCAATGGCCGGCGGCTGCTACCTGGCCTATACATTCTTAGAAAAAACTGCTCGCGAGGTAGCCCAGATCCAAACAAAGGCTCAATCAGTCACCGCCCAGGTCGATAATCTTGTCCGGCTCGAAGGCCAGCTCAAACACTACAAGAACGATGTCAAGAAAGCCCAGCAGATCGTCGCTGAGTCAAAAAGCTACCACTACCAAAACCAAATCATCAACGATCTCACCAATTATGCGAGTCAAGCAGGCGTGCCGATCGCATCCTTCAACTTTCAAGACAAAACCGCTGCGTCATCAAAGACAGCCAGCGCAAATGCCAAAAATAACGCTAATATCAATAGCGGCCTAAAGAGCACGCAAATATCTGTACAGCTCGGAGCGCATGTCGAATATGTCAAACTACTCAGGTTTCTTCACCTGATTGAGCAAAATCTCACCCGTATGCAGATCGCTGGCATATCGCTGACCAGCGGTGAACAAGCCGGGACAGTCGGCGCCCAAGCAATTGATTTGGAGGTGTATGTCAAATGAAAAACTCTATCTCTCTCGCCCAAGTCGGCCACAGTATCGCTCGCTTCTTCCACCGCTATCATGTCGTCTTGTATTCTTTGACCATCGTGATCGGCGTCTCGATCGCTGTCTTCTTCCTTAACAATCTCATCAGTTTATCAAACACGACCGACAGTAACGCAGCACCAAAACTACTGCAGTTCGACGCAACCACCATCAAGCAGATAAACAAATTCACTACCAGCGATAAAAGCGATGCCTCGTTCTCACTGCCTGCGGGCCGTGTCAATCCATTTGTCGAATAGCGCAAAACCAGGTATACTCAGTTTATGCTTACTATTGCTGATCGTTTTCTTGGTATGCCAGTGATGAGCCTCCAAACCGGCGCAGAATTGGCGCGAACTGTCCGCGAGGTGATTGATCCGCGTGACTTAACTATTATCGCCTACGAGCTGGCCGGGCCAATGCTCGACCAAACCCCGAGCCTGCTACGGGTCGCCGATATCCGTGAGATAGGTTCACTCGGCATGATCGTCGATTCAGTGGATGAGCTGATCAGCCCGAGCGATGTCATCAAGATCCAGCAGGTATATAATTACCAATTTACCCTACTCGATAAAATAGTTGTCGATGAGGCGAATCACAAACTAGGCAAGGTGACCGGCTACACGCTGCAGGCCGGCAACTTTGTTATCCAACAGCTGGTTGTCCGGCGTCCTTTCTTGAAGAGTTTTAATGACACTGAGTTGCTGGTGCATCGCTCGCAGATCAGCAAGGTGACTGATGATCTGATCACTGTCAGAGCCGCCAGCATCACCCAACCGCAAAAAGCCCACCAGCGACCAACCGATATCCTGCCGGCCTATGATAATCCATTCCGCAAGCGGCCGCAGCCTGACTCGATCGACAACAAATAAATAGGCTAGGCCTGCAAGGCCTCTTGAATTGCCTCGTACGAGAACCCCTGTCGCATCAAATATGCCACGAATTTCTGGTGGTTACCCACATATCTATGGCGTTTTTTGGCGATAATTTTTTGCAGCTCCTCTGCGTCAGAGCGAATATTCTCAGCGATCAAACGGTCAACCAGCTGGCGCTCAATGCCTTTTTGCACCAGCTCCAGTCGCAGTCGCCGCACACTAGCTCCCTTCTGAACAAAGCGGTGTTCAAGCCAAAAACGAGCAAACTTTTCGTCGTCGAGGTACCGTTTCTCTTGCAGACGTTGGAGTACCCGAGGGGCAATATCTGGGTTGAGAGCTGGTCGCTCAATCACTTTGCCAGTTTTGGTGCGCCGCTTCGTGGGCCGAGTTTTGCGCCAAAGATAATCGCGAAGTTCACTGACCGACCGCGGCCGTATCATGCAGTACTCCACCGCCCGAGTGTATAGTATGCCAAACTGACTTTCGTCCTCGAGCGCAGCCAGCTCTGCTTCAGTACACTCACGGCCAACTTTTATACCGAGCTCGCCCACCTGAAACACGTCAAGACTGACACGGTACACCCCATCAACACTGATATTGACGCGGTGTTTGTTGTGTGCCTGGAGGGTGATATCGGTAATTTTCATCTGCAGATAGTCTCCTTAATTTAAAGCGGAAATAGCGTACCTGTATCGTCTATGCCCAGAGGTGGCTGGCAACGCTGCTGCCAATCCGGGCTCGCCAACTCTGGGATAAGCGGCGCGGCATATTGCTCGATAAACCGCTGCCGCACCGTCTCCACTAAGTTGAGCCCCTGGAGAGTGATTGTCTCAAACGGCCGCCACGCATCACCGTCTAGTAAGTGGAGCAGCGCAATTTGCACCTTTTGTTCATGCCGGAACACATCAATGACTTGGAAATGAGCACTTGGCTTCGCCACATACAGCCCCCAGTGCGCGTTATCAAACTGCGCCATATTAGCCATATGATTGGATACGATCAAATAACGGCAGCGCTGGCCCAAGCCACCAATTCGCGACGATGCATCAGTGAAGCCACGCTCGCAAATGATCATCCCAGGGCGGTACTGCTGAATCAGCTGATCAGATAAATCAACGTCTCGTACAAACATCCTGAGGTCAGCAAGTGTCTGGGTGATGAGCTGTTTCACTTCTTCCATAGGCAAGTTGAAGCGAGCCGGCGAGGCTATTACGCCCCTCCTTCTCGGTCCTCCTGGAGAAGCTGACGAACTTTCTGGTCGATCTCAGCCAACGTTTCCGGGTGTGCTTTGAGGTAGTCTTTGGTTTTATCACGGCCCTGGCCGATTGTCTCACCACCATATTTATAAAAGGCACCAGACTTGTCAACCACGCCATGCTGAGCTGCCAGGTCAAGGATATCACCGGTCGTAGAGATCCCCTCGTTGTACATAATATCGAACTCAGCAGTCCGGAATGGCGGCGCGATCTTGTTTTTGACAACCTTCACTCTGGTGCGGTTGCCGCGAATATCATCACCGACTTTGATCTGGCCAATCCGGCGAATATCGACGCGCTGTGACGCATAAAACTTCAGGGCATTGCCGCCGGTCGTTGTTTCGGGATTACCAAACATCACACCAATTTTCATACGAATCTGGTTGATAAAGATGACCGTCGCTTTGCTCTTGTTGATAATTCCGGTCAGCTTACGCAGGGCCTGGCTCATGAGCCGTGCCTGCAACCCGACGTGCGAGTCACCCATATCGCCATCGATCTCAGCTTGTGGTGTCAATGCCGCTACCGAGTCGACGACAATCAAATCAACCGCATTCGAGCGAACCAGTGTTTCGGTAATTTCAAGCGCCTGCTCGCCATTATCTGGCTGCGCGATCAGCAGGTTGGTTGTATCCACACCGAGCTTTTTCGCATAAGCAGGATCAAGCGCGTGCTCAGCATCGACAAAGGCAGCAGTGCCGCCCTGCTTTTGAATCTCGGCAATCGCGTGCAGCGTCAACGTCGTCTTACCGCTCGACTCAGGGCCGTAGATTTCAACAATCCGCCCCTTTGGATAGCCGCCGCCCAGCGCCAAATCAAGACTCAGTGAGCCAGATGGAATCACCGCCACATCAGCGTGATGAAACTCCCCAAGCTTCATAATCGCCCCGTCACCAAATTGCTTGGTGATTTGATCCATTGCTAAACCCAGTGCCTTCAGTTTGCCGTCATCAGCCGGACTTACCGTATGCCCACCTTTTTTCGCTACATTGTCAGCTTTCGCCATACTACCTCCTCTGTTACTTCCTTATTATACCGTTGCTTGATAAAATTTGCTATAATCGAGTTATGAGAAAACAATCTGGATTCACTGTTATCGAAGTTATCATTGCCATCGTGTTTCTTGGTATTGCTGCCGCGGTGTCACTGGCACAACTGACAAAGCTACAGAACGAATCTCACAACAAGGCAAAGCGAACTGCTATCAACGCTATATACTACAGTCTCGAAGAAGATTTTTATAAGAGGAATCACTACTACCCAGAAAAGATTGATGACAACACCCTACCAACCATGGACAAAGCACTTCTCACCGACCCAGCCGGCAAGAAACTTGGCGATATTGCAAGTAGCTATCGCTATGAGCCGACCAACTGTCACGATCAAAAATGCCGCTCGTACACTCTCCGTGCGACACTGACCGACGAAGCTGAGTTCACCAAGAAAAGCCGCCACAACTAAAGCCACATACTCACGCGCTCGCTCTCCCACGCACTCCTCATCAGCTTACGCTCGGCCGCTGAATACTAGATTTACACTATGGTAATTATAGATTGGCACCTATACTCAGGTCTGTAGAGCCAAAGATGATAAAAGATGATAGATATTTAATTATGCACCCCTGTCACTGTATCGTTGTAGCGAACAGGGCGGCCGTTTTTGAAATCCTCGATTGCATTATTGAGGATAGCAATCTGCCGCTTCGGTTGAGTCACCCAACGAAATGTGTAGGTAGTTTCCTCACCCTCGGTGCTGAGGCGAATTGTCCCATAATTAAACAGCATCTGCATAATACCAGTCTGGCGGAAGCTGGCGTCCTCGATACTCCCCAAACTGACTGTCTGCTCGTGGCGAGAGAACAGGCTCTCCTGAATCTCTTGGATGACACTTTCATTAGTCATAAAAAACTGGTTCTGTAAGTACACCCATAGTACAGCCGCACCGCCCAAAAATACCAAAAAGATCAGAATAAGCGCCATACCAAACAGCGCTGCCGGTTCTGGCGCCAAGGCTGCCACCGCCATAGATGAGTAAATCGAGGGGTAGATCGCCACAAAGCCCAAAATCGCTACCACCAATAGCCCAGTAATAGCGACCGGCACGATCATTCCTATCGGGTGCCGTTTAATATCCAAAATAACATACTCTGCCTCACTCAGATTAAGCTGTGGGTAATCGCGGACGGATTCTTCGTGTTTGCGGCGAAGCTCGTCGCTGACGGTGAACTGCTGTGGTTCGACTGGGCGAGTCGTATGGATAACATTTGGCTCATTGGCATACTGACTGCGAATTTGCGGATTAAAATTCTGACCATCAACCGAGCTTGGTCGAGTAGTCACATGTGACTGCGGCATCTGACTCACCGTTTCGGGGGTGATAGTCGGTGCGGTATTCATCTGCGGTGGATGGTGATACAACGGTCGCCCATCAGCGTCGTACGCAACTGGTTGCGGCGTGGTGTCTGACTGCGAATTTTGTGGGTTCATGGTTGTTATTATAGCACATTTTGCCGCCATACCTAACGAGAGCGTTGTAAGTGGCGTTTTGCTCTGTCGGTTATTCGACGCCCCCGAGGTGTCCGCTCGACAAAACCAATCTGCAAGAGGTACGGCTCATAAAAATCTTCGATGGTCGTCGCCTCATCGCCGGTCAAGGCAGCGATGGTCGTCAAGCCAACTGGGTTATCGCCGTAGTGCCCCAAGATAGCCTCGAGCAAATTTCTATCTGCCGGGTCAAGCCCTAATTCATCAACCTCGAGTAGTGTCAGGGCTTTTGTTGTCGTTTCTACATCAATAATACCATCACCGTTGACATCAGCATAGTCGCGCACCCGCCGTAGCAGCCGATTGGCGATCCGCGGCGTCAGCCGTGCCCGTGTCGACAGCACCTCGGCAGCGGCCGGTTGAATACGTGTATCCAAAATAGTCGCCGCCCGAGTAATGATCTGAGAAATTTGCGCTGGCGTATAAAATTCGAGTCGAAATATATGGCCAAACCGGTCACGCAGCGGCGCCGCCAAACTACCAGTCCGGGTGGTCGCACCAATGACAGTGAAGTGCGGCAGTTCGAGCCGCACACTACGAGCGGCCGGCCCTTTACCGATGACGATGTCGAGTTTGAAGTCTTCCATCGCCGAATAGAGAATCTCCTCGACAGATCGCCCCAAGCGGTGGATCTCATCAATAAACAAGATATCGCCATCATTGAGGTTAGTGACGATAGATGCGAGATCAGCGGCCTTTTCGATGGCTGGGCCACTCGTCACTCGCAAACCAGCCCCCATCTCGTTGGCGATCACCGTCGCCATAGTGGTTTTGCCCAGCCCCGGAGGGCCATATAGCAAGACATGGTCGATCGGCTCGCCCCGTTTTTTGGCAGCAGCAATAGCCAGCTTGAGGTTTTTCTTTAGCCGCTCTTGCCCAATATATTCACCAAGCCGCTGAGGTCGCAGGCTCACTTCGATCCGCTGCTCATCGTGATCGTCATGCACACTGGTGTCAACTATTCGTTCGATCGCCATATCTGTTTTATTATAACCAGCCAGGCTGGTTTAGGCAAAGCAGCTCTACAGGTAATGGCGGAGTGCCGCCAGTATCTTGGCAAACACCGCGTCGTCGACCTCATGGCGACCGCTCTCTAGGTGGCGCGGCCATTTTGGATCAGCAAACTCCTCACCAGCAAACTTTACTACTTCATTGACATAGCGCGGATACAGATGCCAGTGAACATGCGGTGACTCACCAGCCTTTACCGCATTATTCATCAGGCACTCCCAGTTGCAGACATCAGCACCAAATGCTTGTTTCTCAGCCTGCTCCATCCGACTGATCACTTGGTGAAGCTCTTGCCAGTCAGCTTCGTCCAGCTCAGATAGCGCCGATTTATGCTGGCGCAGAGTGACAAACCCTTTGCCAAGATACAGCTGGTTGCGATCTATCACCGCCAGCCAACGCGCGGTTTGTAGCACAACGCTGTCATCATCGCCAGCCACTTGCTGCTCTACCAGTGAGCAAATTTGACAATTTTCCATCAGACCTCCTTGACACCAGCGCAGCTATGCATCACCAAGTGACGGCCGCGCGCTCCTTATTTCTTGTGCTTATTATACCATAATCACTGCTTAAGCGCCAGGGTGACCCGCTCAGCTATCGGTAGGGTTGGGTCGATCGATTCAAGCGCCTTTGTCGCATCTGCCAGAGTATACCCAAGAGCGATCAGCGCCTCTCGCGCATCGTCATCAGTTGCCATTGTCTCTGGCACGGCGTGCGCCGGCGTACCCAGCCTGGTGTACTGTGTCGGTAGGCCAACCTTGTCTCTGAGATCAACCACTACTCGCTCGGCAGTTTTTTTGCCAACCCCTGCTGCCTGCTGGACAAACGCCACGTCAGCGCTGGCGATGGCACTACGCACCTGCTCTGCCTCGCCAAGGCTCAAAACAGCTAGTGCTGCCTTGGGGCCAACCCCCTGAACTGTGATAAGCAGCTCAAACAACTTCTTTGCCGCCAAGCTCGAAAAGCCAAACAGCTCTTCTGCCTGCTCACGCACATGGTGGTAGGTATAAAAGGTCACTTGGCTCCCGAGGCTAACTTTATCAGCATCTCCCGTACTGAGCTGCACCTCGTAGCCGACACCACCAACATCTACCACAATGACCTGATGAAACTTCTCTGTGACCTCACCGGCGACATGGGCAATCATGACTTAGTTTGTCCGGCTCCGATTTGTATCACCACGAGGCAACGACGGTGTCACCGGTAGCGTCGGGTTATTACCGGTATTGCCACCTGATGAATCACCATCATTATCGCCACCGGTATTGCCGTTATCATCACCGCCTACATTGTTATTTTTACGACAGTTGGTCGTGTTGCGCGAGTACTTGCTCGAATCAAACTGATCTTCAGGGATGGTAATAATACTACGAGATGAGAGGTCACAGACTTTGATTTGCTTCGTCTCTTTTTGTTTACAGTTGTTGATATCCTTGGAATACTTCGATTCGTCAAAGTCATCCTCATAGATCGACTCTATCTTCTTTTCGCTCAGGTTACAGACTTGAATCTTGCTCTTTTGTTGGTTACAGCGCTCTGTCGGCAAAGCGGCGCTCAAGAAGTACTCTTTGTAGACTCCAGCACTCGACGAATCTGCTAAACCACCATTGCTGCGACAGACATTTCGCTCGGTCACCTCGCTCGGTGGCGTAAAGCCAGTGTTTGACTGGCCAGATAGTAGCTGGGTCATCGCCCCCCGCCAAATCGGTGCCGCGACATCGGACCCACCGCTATTCATCACCGCGTTGTTATTATTGCCAACCCAGACGCCAACCGCATATTGCTGCGTATAGCCGATTGTCCAGGCATCACGATTATCGTTTGTGGTACCAGTCTTAACTGCGACTGTCTTGCCAGGAATAGTCAAGCTAGAGCCAAACATACCAGACCGAGCAGCATTGTCTGATAAGATACTCGAAATCAGATAAGCTCCTCCGGCACTAATCGCCTGGCGAGTTGTTGCCCGTTGCCAGTGCATGTTCTTGTTGTATTTATCTTTCACCTCAGTAATAAAATTGAGTGAAGTTGACTGCACCCCATTATTGGCGAAGGCAGCATATGCGTTCGTCATCTCAGTCAAGCGGGCCTCTGCCGAGCCAAGTGCCAGCGACAAGCCATAGTTTTTGCTTTCATCAAGCGATGTCAGGCCCAACTTACGCGCACCTTCGATCGAGCGATTGATCCCATATTTCTTCATCACCAAGACACTCGGGATATTAAGCGACCAGCTCAGCGCCTTGCGAGTCGACACATTGCCATACCAGCGGCGAAGCGCGTTATGTGGGGTGTAGCCATTAAAGTCGGTTTGTTTATCTTCAAATATAGTCGCCGGAGTGATGACACCGTCGGCCAGCGCCTGCGAATAATAAATCGGCTTAAACGTCGAACCTGGCTGGCGCAGGGCGGTCGCCATATTCACCTTGCCCCACTCAGCATTTTTGTAATCAGCACTCCCGACCAACGCCCGGACTTCCCCGCTGCTTGGATCGATCACAATACCACTGGCGTTCGTACCGCCTAATCGATTGATTGATTTCATTTGCTTGGTGATGTTTTGCTCGAGAATCCGCTGGGCATCTGCATTCAGCGATGTCTTGACCCGATAGCCAGCTCGCATCACCTTATCATAGCTACCATTCGCGCCACCGTATTTCTTTTTCAGTTGCTCGATCACCATCTGGGCAAAATGCGGCGCCTCTGAGTTGGTCTGCTCGGCACCACCTCCGGCATACGATAGCGTCTGAGCAGCCGCCTCCTTCTGCTGGTCAGCGGTGATATATTTTTCTTGAACCATGCGGCCCAGCACTATTTTCTGCCGCCGCTTTGCCAGCTCAGCACTACCACTAATCGGTGAATAGTCACTCGGTGCTGGCAGCAAACCGACCAGCATACTACTCTCAGCCAATGTCAAATCTTTGGCAGATTTACCGAAGTAAACCTTGGCCGCCTCGCCAATACCAAAGGCGTTCTCACCAAAGTAGACTGAGTTGAGATACATTGTCAAGATCTGCTCTTTGGTATAATTCTGCTCAACTGCAATCGCCATGAAAAGCTCTTGGTATTTGCGCATAAATGTCTGTTCGCTGGTCAGCAGCGTGTTTTTGACGAGCTGCTGCGTCAGGGTCGAGCCACCACCATGGCGAGTCACTGCGGCGCGCAAGATACTCACCGGATTGAAACCGCTGTGCTTATAGAAATCCTTATCTTCGCTGGCAAGCAGTGCATGCTGCATATCCTTGGAAATCTCACTGAGCTGCACTAGCTGTCGGCGCTCAGCATTACCGACGCTATAGATAGTCTTACCGGCAGCATCAGTCAAGACGATACCGGTATTATTGCGGTTCATCAAGCGTTCTTGGTCGCCGATATCACGTGCATAATAAAAATAACTCAAAATCGGAACCGTGATCAAAACGGCCAAAATTGGCAGCAAAATAACCATAGCCTTCTTTGGTCGGCTAAGCCGCCAAAACCACAAAAAATGCTTGTGCTGGCGTGGTGGCCGTTTCGTCGACTTGACTTGCCCAAGATTTGCGTAGCGACCCAGCCGAGCTGGCTGCTTGTTGCGGTCAGACATCTTCATCATACCCTTAATTATACCATGATTGAGCCAGCTGGCGGCGAAATCAACGTCGAGATAGCCGCATCATATAGGCATGTGTCATGGCCGCCGCCAAAGCATCGGCACAGTCGTCCGGTTTTGGTGCTTCGTGGAGGCCAAGCTGAAGACGAACCATTTCTTGAACCTGTTTTTTGTCGGCCTTCCCGTACCCGGTCAGCGTCTGTTTGATCTGTAATGGCGTATACTCGGCGATCGGCAGACCCGCCTTGCGGCCAGTCAGCATCGCGACCCCGCGTGCATGCGCCACACTCATGGCAGTTGTCACATTACGGGCAAAAAACAGCTTTTCAATTGACATAACAGTCGGCGTTGTCTCAGTGATTATCTCGGTCAGACTATCAAAAATATCCTCTAGCCGCTCATCGAGCGGAGTATGGGCGGGTGTTTTTATCACCCCTGCAGTGACCAGTCGAAAGGTTGTCTGCCGGCTATCGATCACCCCAAACCCCAGGATGCCAGTACCTGGATCAATGCCGATAATTCTCATGCTGGGTATTATAGCTTATTTACCACGAGAGATGAATCGCTGTTTGATCCGACGGCCACACTGTGCAAGCTCCCAGCGCCACTGCCATACTGCAGCCGCCGCCAGCAAAGCGATGACCCCGCCACACACCCACCAGCCCCAGGTGTGGCCAGTAGTCTGCGTGACCTGCTCTGGCGCGAAGGCAGCCTTCGAGGTGGTCGCCAGCTTGACCTTGCGGCACCGTTTGGTTTTTGGATTACGCTCAAAGCCCTCAGCACACTGCTTCAAGACGGCGTCATCAGCAGCGATCTTTTTGCAGCGGCCAGTCTTGGGGTTGCGGAATTGATCCTCGGCGCATGGTTTTTGCAGCTTCGCCTTGGTAGCACCAGCGATTGAACGGCAGCGGCCGGTCGCTTCACTGCGATAATAACCCTCACGACATGGCATCTGTAATTTTGCTTTGGCATTTTGCTGCGCCCGGCAGCGGCCAGTCTCTGGCGAGCGATAGTAGCCGGGCCGGCACGGGACTTGCTGAGCCGGCTGCTCCCGGCGGCAGCGGCCAGTTTCCGCTGAACGTGCAGAGCCAGCCGGGCACGGTTTGGTGTGATCGCCCGATGATGTATCGCGGCGGCAGCGGCCGGTCGCTTCATCGCGCGTCATGCCCGCGTGGCAATCTGGATATTTCTTGTATTGATTTGCTTTTCCAGGCGTTGGCGCGAACGTTTGCTGCCAGGTGCCGTCGATCAAACTCCACGAAGCACCCTCCGCCAGCGCAGTGTAGGCTGCTTCATCAATCTCCTGACTAGCCGCATCTAGTAAATAAACGGTACCCTTCTGTTTCGAGACGGTCAACTGCATCTGCGCGACCGAGAGCGAAAGGAGTTGCCCAGGCTGAAGCTGCTGCTGGTCAAACGCGTACAACTTTGCCTGGCGATTTGTACCTACCCGACAGCCTGCCAGCTGCACTGGCTGCGAACTGGTGTTGACCACTTCAATGAACTGATCCGCAGTATGAGCACCAATCTCATTGAGCTTAACTCCCTGGCAAGAGGCTGCCGGTGGATCTTGCGCTCGCGGTGGCTGCTGTGGCGGTTGCTGTGGTGTCGACGAGCTGGAGCAGGCCGGGATCTCCCGCAGAGTCATTGCATCGCCAGCCGAAAAGTCATTGGCATTATTATCAGTATCAACCACTGCACCCGCTGTATGGCAACGCCACAGATGCGTCTTGCCGCGCACCGGCACCGCTTCGCCCTCCTTGGCAGCAGCCTTCCCCCAACCGACCAGATCGGCCACTGAGCCATCAGGCCGCTGCAGCTGCAGACTCCCAGCAGCCTGGGCAAGCACTGCCGCCTTACTATCAAAGGTGAAATCAAACGACCCCTCGGTCGCCGCCGGATGGGCGATGACTATCATACCCTGTGGTGGTAGCTGAGTACCGGCAGGAAACACCGTAAGCGTGGCTGATTTAACAGTCGCCGTCTGGTAGACAAGCTGCCAACCAGCTAATGACACTGGCTGATCAGCCGGGTTGTATAGCTCGACATATTTTTCATGACCCGGGCCAGTCCGCACTTTTGAGATCAAGGCCTTTGCTGCCTGATTCCCTGCAACGGCCGGCTGCACCACTGATGGTGGCGGTGCGGGTGTTGCCAATACCAGCGGTGACGGTATGGCGGCCACCGCAGCAAGTATCATAAGTAGTCCATTTCGCACTTTACGCATGCTATTGTCTCCTGCTTATGTCGTACGAAAACTAGTCTACCAGGTTTTTGACAAAATACAAAATTTACCGTGATTTACTGCGCCACGTCAGCGGTTATCTCGGCATTTGTGTGCACGTTGACCACATCATCGAGCTCATCGAGCACATCGAGCAGCTTGAGTAATTTCTGCGCTGTTTCGTTGTCGCTGATCTCGATCGGCGTCGTGGCAATATACTGCAACTCTGCATCTTTGACCGTCATCCCCTGCTCGAGCAGGTTTGCCCGGACACTCGCCAAATCTTTTTGATCCGTATAAACCACGATGTCGCCATCCTCCTCAGCCGCATCTTCGGCTCCGGCGTCGAGTACACGCAGCAATAGCTCTTCGCCGCCGCCAGCTACCGTGATCACCCCTTTGCGGCGAAACTGAAAAGCCACACTACCGGCATCAGCGATCCGGCCGCCATTCTTCACCAGAGCAGTCTTAACCTCGGGGAGCGTCCGGTTACGGTTATCGGTCGCTGTTTCGATAATAATGCCTACTCCACCTGGGCCATAGCCTTCGTAGGTGATCTCCTCGAGCGCAGCAGCGTTTTTGTCGGCAACTCGGTCAATCGCTCGCTGAATATTTGCACCAGGCATATTGGCAGCTTTCGCCTTCTCGATCGCCAAGGCCAGAGCCGAGTTCATCGACGGATCAACGCCACCACGAGCAGCAATGGCAATTTGATTACCGAGCTTGGTGAAAATCGCCCCTCGCTTGGCGTCATTTGCCCCCTTGTCACGCTTAATCTTGGCCCATTTACTGTGTCCTGACATATCACACCCTTTCCTCTGAGCTACTCCCCTAGCTCCTTGCGTTTGCTACACTTACTTCGATTATACTATATGCGATCAATTCCTACTCGACAATATTGACCTCTTGCAGCCTGAAGCCCGTCTGGCGGCGCATCCACCACACCGCCAAGCCCAGCCCCGCATACATCACACATAGCCACGGCCAGCTGAGATTTACCTCTGTCTGTGCCCAATCAAGCCCAGATAGCCACTGGGCAACCGCCACCATATAGCGGAGCAACCACAGTGTTGGCAGTGCCAGCAAGCCAGCCAACACTGGTACGCCCGCACAAATGCCGACCATGCATGTCAGCAGCATCGCCAGCGGTACCAGCGGCAGAATCAGCAGATTAGCGATCAACGCCACATGACTCACCACGCCAAATGACACCACCAAAAGCGGTAGCGTGCTTATCTGAGCTGCGATTGTCTCACCCATAATCTGCCGCAACACTCCTGGTGGCTGCGTACCAAAGAAGTAGCGCTGGAGTAGCGGTGCCAGAATAATCACCCCAGCGAATGCCGCAAAGCTGAGCTGCCACCCCAAGTCATTCCAGCCAAACTGCGGGTTGGCCAGCAGTGTCGCGGCCGCAGTGACCGGCAGTAGCACGAGCGGGTGAATTGTCCGGCCATAATACCACGCTGCCAGGCTTAGGCCAGCTACCAGGCCAGCCCGTGACATACTCGGGCTCATGCCGGTTATCGCGATAAAGCCAACTATCAACACACCTGCGATCACAGTCGCCAGATATTTTGACACCTTCATCCACAAGCGCCGCGCCAGCCGTACCAGAATTGTCAAATTATAGCCGCTGGCTACGATGACATGCGTCAAGCCGGCTATTTGCAGCGCTGTCAGTAGCTCAGGCGGTAGTGCTCGCCGCAAGCCCAGCAAAAAGCCCAGCCCCAATGCCGCCTCTGGCTCTGGAATATAGCGACGCACCCGCTCAGCGAACCAATCACGCACACCAACTGCCACATCACCCGGCTGCTCACGCACTATCTGCTCAACCTTCGCCCGCGGCATCCGAGCAATAAACGACCCAAACCCGTCAACCAACCGACCAGCTACCACCACGGTGTCACTGCGCTTGATCAGCTGATTCGGCGCCGTCACCACCCAGACGTTTCCTGGTAGCCGCCGGCTACCACTCCGAATATCAGCCAACCGCAGCACTGTCTGGCCTTTTTTGTCGATATCTGGATCCTCTATCACTCGGCCACTCAGCCGGACTGTTTGACCGATCATCCCCCGATACTGCTCCAGCCCAATCTGCCCAACACCACCACGCCATAAGCCAATCAACACCCCGCCAGCCAGGGCGACCAAGAGGAGCCAGCGCCGCGCGCCTATCAGCGCCCAAGCAACCAGTAGACTACCAGCAAGCAGCCACAGCCAACTTGCACAGGTGCCATAAGGTAGCAGCCCAGCACCCATCACCCCAACAACAATACCAAGCCCCGCCGCTGCCACAAGCCACGAACAGTGTAATTGACGAGTCAATGTGTGCTGCCTCACGCTGTTTAGTATAACATTTTTGTAAATAGTCAAGTAGTATAGTATTTTTCACCACACCTACCAATGTGTGTCTTTTATAAACCAAAAACTCGCCCAGATTAGCTAATACTGAGCGAGTTCGATGATCCAAGATGTGGAGGGTCCACCGGGGCTTGAACCCGGGACACCCTGCTTAAAAGGCAGGTGCTCTAACCAACTGAGCTATGGACCCATCACAGAGCACAGACACTAGATTATGCCTATGCACATGCTGGCATTGTACCACATACCCGGAGAGTCATCAATGCTTTGACTTTTTTGCCCGAGTTGCGTTCGCGGCCTGCGGCAGCAGCAGATCGATCACTCCGACACCAATACCCCCACTGATCACATATGGCGACCACTGGCTTAATAGCTTGTAGGTGGTGAGCGCTTCGCCACCATTCATCGTAATATACAATCCAAATGGCTGCACCAAAAAGGCCGCGGCCACCAAGCCAACCAAAAGCGCCGAGCCGATCCGCACCCCCATACGACGTTGCGTCGGCCCGCTCCACAGCAAGACAAGGCACGGCAAAAAACATAGCAGCACAGTCGTGACGATCTGATGTGGCACCTGCGCAATAGTGACATGAAGCTGCTGCATCAGCTCTGCCAGCGAGCTGCTCCATAGTTCAGCGAGCCGGGCACCCCCGGCGAGCGCCAGCAGCAATAAGCCAGGCCGCCGGCCACTGACAAAAACCACCGCACCGACACTCACCACTACGCTTGCAAACAGCAACACGACACTCATGGCGCTGCCTCCGATAGCTCAAATGCTGCCGATTGGCCGACTCGGATGCCATAGCGTTTGACCACACCTGCCGCGGCCTCTACCACGTAGCGAGCTGGCTTATCTGGCTGATACTCTTTGTGTGGCTCACCGTCAGGCTGGACGTCAGTCTCGATATGAATCACCTTTTTATTGGCGTCAAGCCACAGGATGTCAAGCGGTATATCCATGCCCTTCATCCATATCGTCCAGCGCTTATCCTGCGGAAAGACAAATAGCATCGCCTGCTGAGACTCCAGCTTTTTGCGCCCTGCCAATCCTTTTTTGAGCTCGGCTGGTTTCTGCACTACCTCGGCGGCCAGCGTCGCCCTACCGACCGACAGGCTAATCGGCCGACGCATCAGCTGCTGCACCGCCACAAACACTCCATAACAAATCAAGCCGAGCACACAGGCGACGATCAGCCACTTGATACAGCGCCGCAACACGACAGCGGTAGATGGAATACTCATGCACTTATTATACAACAAACACAAGCACTACGCGCCAATTTTGTCTTTCCTGGGCTGGCGCTTGGCATTGCGCTCAATATACTCGATAATTTTACCGGCTACGTTGCGCTTCGTCACTTTTTCAATACCAAAACCAGGGCTGGCATTTACCTCCAAGATGAGCGGCCCTCGCTGCGAACGCATCAAATCAACACCGGCTACTATCAAGCCCATCGCCCTCGCTGCTCTGACGCACATCTTACGCTCAGCATCAGTCAACTTGACGATCGCCCCCTCACCGCCTTTATGCAAATTGCTGCGAAAATCACCGTCCAAACTCTGGCGCTTCATGCTTGCCACCACTTGGCTACCAACCACAAATGCCCGAATATCCGTCCCCGCCGATTCTCTGATAAACTCCTGCAGAAGCACGTTTGTACCGTCAGAATTCGTCAAGTAAAAGGCCTGCAGCACCGAAGTAGCTGCCTTTTTCGTCTCCGCCAGCACCACACCATTACCATGAGTGCCGCGCGCGAGCTTGATAATCGCTGGTGTGCCGCCGATCTCATCTAACAGCACATCGATATCAGTTTCATTGCGCGAAAACACCGTCTTTGGGATCGCCACCCCAGCCCGTGCCAGCAGCTGTGTCGAGCGCAGCTTATCACGCGAGCGCATGATGGCAATTGACCGATTCATAAAAAACGCCTGCGGATTCGCCATCTCCAGCTGCCGCACCACTGCCGTCCCGTAGCGCGTCATATAGCTAGCAATCCGCGGAATGAACACATCGAATTCGCCGATCTCTCGGCCACTATATATCACCTTCGGGTGTTGCTCATCGATCGATACATAGCAGTTTTTGTACTTAATCACCTTGACTCGATGACCGCGCTTTTCGGCCTCTTCTTTGAGGCGAAGGGTGGAGTAGTTGATGTTGCCGTTGCTGAGAATTGCGATATTCATGCTGACCTCCCTTTACGATGATGGTACTTTTTGTAGAACTTGTAGGGATTCCTGGCTAGCTCTTTGTTCAGGTCGACAGTTTGCGATTTCTTTGGACTTTCTATTTCATTCATATTTACATCAACCAAGAACTTGCCACTTAATGTCCGCCGCCCAATCAAAACTGGAAAATTGTGCACGGCTCTATCAGATAAACTAAATAATGCTTTAATCTTCTTACCGGCCAGTGTGATGGTAAAATGTGTCCGATATTTAATAGTTTCATGCCCAGAGGCACTCTTCACCACCGCCACCGAGTAGTCAGTTCGCCGAAACACCTTGCCATTATAATACGGTGAGCCTTTACCAAATAGCGAGAACTTCAAGACACCATCTTTATCAACGCGAATATTACTTGCCCACACTGATGAGCCGTCCGCACCGGTGTCAACCTTAGCTGCTACACCGATAGCACGGTTACCAAAGTTAACACGAACGGTACGGCCAAGTACAGGCAGACCCATCTATGCAAACTCCGCCCCAAAACTATCTTGGATAAACTTAATTGAGCGCTCAATATTATCGTTAACAATCACAACAACGACGTCACCGGGATGTACAATTTCTGCGACACGCTGGATCGCTTTGTCCTCACGTATGATTCGCTCCACATTCATATTATTACCTCTCAGCTCATCAGTCAACACCTGTGATACATAGCCGATCTTTTGTGGGAAACGTGAACCATTTAGTGTTGCATCAGGCTGACGCCAATAACCGTCGATTTTATCATAAACAACAAAGGCGTCGTAAATTTTCGCGATATATTCAGCCGTTTCCTTAATCAATTTGTCTGTCCTGTCGTAAGCCAAACGTACCACACCGATCACTCGACCACCCTTCCCCGTCATGGTGCGAGCTAGCTCGGCAACCTGTCGCAGGGAAAACTTTTCGTGCGCATAATCAGCTAATATCTTCACACCTTGCTGATTCTGCAGCAATGTCAGACGACCACCATATTTATCAAGTCGTACCGCTTCAAACGCTAGGCGTAAATCGTCCGGAAGCTTACCATCAAAATAACCATATATTGCCCCCATCGCCGATAAAAGATTCCAAACCGACGGCTGAAATTTACCACCAAATGACCATGGAATAGTCGATATGTCTGCCAGAATTATTTTCTCGTCACTCTTTAGCAAGACAATCTGACTACCAGACTCATCGACAGTGATAGCCACCCCGCCAGATCGCAAATGCGCCCCAACATCAAAGTGTGAAAATGCAAAGCCAACCGGTAATTTATTGACACTATCAGGAATTTTATCAAGTGCTTTAGCGACATATTCGTCATCGGCATTAAACACTGCCCAACCACCTGGCTTAATACGCTGAAAGACAAAATCCTTCGCACGGACAATATCGTCTTTACTCTGGATCCGATCAGAACTACCGATATGGTCCTCAAAGACGTTAAGAAAGACCCCTACTTTATGGTTTCGATATCCCAGCCCGGAGGAGGTGCTACTGCTAAGAGCCGCCTCGAATACTGCAACACCATCTACCAACTCCGGATTACCATGAATTTCCCATAAATAACGCCCCGGGCATACTGTCGGCACCAAGCGCCAAGTTCTCCTAGAATCATCCAGCGTGCTTTGACGCACACCATTCACAAAATGCCCCGTTGTATCGACTTTTATTGTATGAAGATTAAGATGGCGCAAAACATCCTCAATAACATGAACTGTTGTTGTTTTGCCCTTTGTGCCAGTAACCGTGATGATTGAATCAAATCTATGCATATACGAATCAATTTATATCATATAATGATTACAAAGTAAACCACTGTTGTGATCTAACATACCGTTAAAAATATAAAATGTCAGTTAGCATCCAGCCACATTCACAGTATAGCAAAGACTACGAAAACAGCCCCCGCTTCCTTGCACCGTCAAACTGCTCAAGCAGCTCCTTCTGCTTCTTAGATAGTTTGGTCGGGGTATCAACTACGATGTTGACGATATGAGGGCCGCGGCTAGTACGCTGTAAGTGGGTAACGCCGTGGCCAGATAGCTTGAAATCAGTCCCCGACTGCGTGCCGGCAGGGATTTTCATCCGGACGTTACCGTCAACTGTAGCGACATCGATCTCTGTGCCAAGCGCTGCCTCAACCATCGAAATATGCTCTTCGCTGAGAATGATATCGCCCTCACGAGTAAACTTTTTGTGTGCTTTCACGCGAATGTGAACATACAAATCGCCCTTCTGGCCACCCGAAATCGCCTCGCCCTGTTCACGCAGGCGAATCGTCGCACCATCATCAATGCCAGCCGGTACTTTCAGGGTGATCGTCCGGTGTTGCCTAGTGGTGCCGGTGCCACCACAAACCGAACAGTTCTTCTCTGGAATTTGCCCCTTGCCGTGGCAGGTCGTGCAAACAACAGGTTGCTGAATCTGCCCAAATAGCGAATTCATTGTCCGCATCTGGTGGCCGGAACCTTTACAATCTGGGCAGGTTTTCAGGGAATATCCTGGCTCAGCACCGTTGCCATGACAATGTTCACAGGTGTCATCAAGTGTCAGATCAAGCTTTTTTTCGACGCCAAAGACCGCTTCTTCAAAAGTCAGAGTGACACTAGCCTCAACATCTCGGCCACGCTGCCTTTCGCCTGAGCCGCCCGCCATGCCGCCGAAAAACTGACTAAAGATATCGCCGAAGCCGCCGCCAAAGTCAAAATTAATATTCTGGCCACCGAAGCCACCAAACCCCTCAAATGGGTTACCCGAGAAGCCGCCGCCTGCTGCGCCGCCGACTCCCGCATGGCCAAATTGGTCATAACGTTGTCGCTTCTGCTTATCTTTTAATACTTCATATGCTTCGTTGATTTCTTTAAACTTTGCCTCGTCACCGCCTTGCTTATCCGGATGGTACTGGATCGCTAGCTTTCGAAACGCTTTCTTGATCTCATCATCAGACGCAGTTTTTGGCACACCGAGCACTTCATAATAATCGCGCTTATCCATGCTCTCTATCATAACAAATTGGCACTCATATGTCTAGAGTGCCAAAAGGGGATAAGGGTATTGTTTTTTTGGCTGTTTCATGGTATACAAAAGGTACGCAATGACACTTATTTAAGGACATCATATGGCATCACCAGAGACCGCAAACCAACCGTTTGACTCGGACGCATACCCCTTCATATGCGACCATCGGTACCGGGAGTTCGTCGACCCAGAAGACCCGACGAATCCTCATAAAGCGGCGGTGAACGCCCTGGTGCCGCTGGCAGAACAGATCGAACAGGATCCCCAGCTCGCCGAGTGGGTTTTGGCTATGAAATACCTGACCATGGGCGATGATGACCGGCAGAGGCGCTTTGGCGGACACCACCCTTGGCCAGAGCGCGATATTGACGGCCGCCACTACGTCTACACTGTGCCGGTCACCGCCGGGATTAAGGTCGAGCCAGATACCAAGCGGCCCGGCCGTTTTCATTACTCAGCCATATCGGTCATGAAAGATAACTGGCGTGACGACCCTGATGCCTGGTTGGCAGTAGAGCTGGACCTAGAAACTGGTGTCGCAAAGCAGCACGGGATGCTTGGCGCCGTCATTGATGTCGCCAGGCAACTGAATCTCATCCTGAAGCCGTCTCGTTACGAAAACATGTCGCCGCATTGCCGCCCGCAAATAGATAATCGGCCCCTGCGCGACCAGCGGCGTATCAGTACCACGCTCGATGAGCAATACCATGGCCGGTCGATCAGCTGGTTGACTGATACCTACAAGCAGTCATCAGCAATCTTAGATATCAGCTACCTAGAGGTAGCCCGTGAGCAGGTAGCGCTCGCTCATCTCAGCAAAGAGATGGCAGATATCGCCCTGGCTGACTGTATGACAAGACCAATAGTCGAGGCGCCGGCAAAGGAAAAGGCGCCGCAAAATCTACAGAGGCTCCGCGCTCTCCTCCCGGGGCTAGCCCTGCTTTCCTGCTCGCGACCCTCACTAGTTCACTCCTGACAAGAATACACCCCTATCAGGGGTGTATTCTGCATAGTGAGAGGATACAAGTTATTTCTTCTTTTTCTTATCCTTATCGTCGACTACTTCGCCTTCGACCGGCTCATCCTTATCAGCGGTTTTCCGGGTAGTCGTCGTCTCGCCGTCGGTCGCCTTATCGTTCGCAGCTGCCTGGTAGAGCTTGGCGCCTATTGGCATGATAGCGTCTTGCAATGCTTTGGCAGCCTTTTCTAGAGCCTCTGTGTCAGCTTTGTCGTCGTCCTTGACTTTCTTGGCCGCCTCGACCGCCTCAGCGACAACTTTCTTATCCTCATCGGTTATGTTGTCTTTGAATTCATCTGGCATTTTCTCAGCCTGATAGATAGCGTTTTCTAGCTGATTGCGGGCATCGACTGATTCACGCTTTTTCTTGTCTTCGTCAGCATGTAGCTCAGCGTCTTTTTGAGCCTTTTCGATATCCTCTTTGCTCATGTTGCCGCTATCTTGGATAGTGATTGACTGCTCTTTGCCGGTGCCTTTGTCTTTGGCGCTGACATTCAGAATACCATTGGCGTCGAGATTAAATGTCACCTCGATCTGTGGCACGCCGCGTGGCGCCGGTGCGATACCGTCCAAGATAAAGGTACCGAGTGATTTATTGTCAGCCGCCATCTCGCGCTCCCCTTGCAGGACATGGATCTCAACCTGTGGCTGATTGTCAGCGTAGGTCGAGAATACTTGGCTCTTCGAGGTCGGCACGGTCGTATTGCGATCAATCATCGGAGTGCGGACACCACCAGCTGTCTCGATACCGAGCGTCAGCGGTGTCACATCGAGTAGCAGCACGTCCTTGACGTCACCGGCCAGTACCCCACCTTGGATCGCTGCTCCGACTGCCACCACCTCATCTGGGTTCACCCCCTTGAGCGGATCTTTCCCAAAAATCGCCTTCACTTTGTCGACAACTGCTGGCATCCGGGTCATACCGCCAACCAAGACAATCTCATCGATCTCACTCGGCTTGAGGCTGGCGTCTTTGAGCGCTTTCTCAACCGGCTCAGCTAGTCGGTCGATCAAGTCCTTGACCAGCCCCTCTAGCTTGGCCCGAGTCAAGGTGTATTCAAAGTGCTTTGGCCCGTCAGCATCAGCAGTGATGAACGGCAGGTTAACCTCGTATGAATTCGTGCTTGAAAGCTCTTTTTTGGCCTTTTCCGCCTCGTCCTTCAGGCGCTGCATCGCTGCTTTGTCGCTCTTGAGATCGACACCCTCCTCTTTCTTGAATACCTCAAGGAAATGATTCACAATTCGGTTATCAAAGTCTTCACCGCCGAGGTGGGTATCACCATTGGTTGAGCGAACCTCGAACACACCGTCACCCAACTCAAGGATTGACACATCAAATGTCCCGCCGCCGAGGTCAAACACCGCGATCTTCTCGTCTTTCTTGCCTTCAAGACCATAGGCCAGTGCCGCAGCAGTTGGCTCATTGATGATCCGCTTCACCTCAAGGCCAGCGATCTTACCGGCGTCTTTGGTAGCCTGGCGCTGTGAATCATCAAAGTACGCCGGCACCGTGATGACCGCCTCGGTCACCTTCTCCCCCAAGAACGCTTCAGCATCAGCCTTGATCTTGCTGAGAATCATTGCGCTGACTTCTTCTGGCGTGTAGTCTTTGTCGCCTAGCGTAACTGCTACGCCATCGCCTTTTTTGACAATCTCAAACGGCATGATGTCATGGTCGTTCTGAACTTCTTTGTCAGACCATTTTCGACCAATCAAACGTTTGACGCCGTAAATAGTGTTCTTCGGGTTCGTCACTCGCTGGCGCTGGGCAACTTGCCCAACCAGCCGGTCACCAGCCTTGTTGACCGCCACCACACTCGGCGTGGTGCGGTTGCCTTCGGCGTTGGCGATCACCTCTGGCTTGCCCGCCAGCATATAGGCAAAGGCCGAGTTGGTCGTCCCTAAGTCGATACCGATGATTTTTCCCATAGTTTCCTCCTTATTTATAATGCGCGTTAGCACTACTGTCATTTTAGCACTCTTTTACAATGAGTGCCAACATGCTTTATTGTAAATGAATTAGCACTCCTATGTCAAGAGTGCTAATTCATTTTTTCGGCTCTCCTATGGCGTAATTAGAGCGACGCTCCCGGCTGCGGTGCACCACTGGCCGCAAGCTCTTTCTTCAGACGGTAATAGGTGCGGCCAGCATGAATCATGCCACCTACCCCGACCAGTACCAAAGTATAAAGGAGGCTCATCCCACTATCCTTGCCAGTCTGCACTGTACCAGACATTACCGATGACCCGTACATAATACCAGTGGCGATCACTGGCACCACGGAGCAGTAGGCGAATAGGCGGCGTGCCTTGGTGAGTGAAGCGGTTGGCTCCTTCTTGCGAAAGGCCCAGACAAAGGCTGCCACAGCCACGATGACCGCCACGGCCACCTGGCCGAGATATAGTAAATTGTGGGTTCGTGCTTGCGATTTGTTGGCCTCGTCAACCGCCTTATTCAGCGCTTCGATTGCGGCGTGATACTCTTTTAGTGCATTATTAAACTTATCAGGAAATTGCTTATTCAAAAACTCTTTGGTCTGCGCGTCGTTACTCGACCTTAGAGATGTCACTAGCTGTTTGAGTAATTCTGCAAGCTCACCAGCTTTCGCTTTGATGCCATCAGCTGCCTTCAGGTAGCCGTCTCCAAGCCCTTTAGAGAACTGTACTCCCTTCAGCGTATCGAGCTCCAGCCGAGCATCAATTGCTGCTTCACGCACTTCTCTGACAGTCGCACTGTCTTCTTGGTAGACCTTCAAGAATTTATTTAGCTTCTGGTCAACGCGGTCAAGCCGCGAGATGTCATCCTGGTTAATTGGCTGACTGTTAGTATGAGAGTGGCTTCTCACTCGGGGCACCCTAAGCGCCTGGGTCGGCAGCGCCAGTAGTGATGAACTGACCAACGCCATCATAGTTATGACAATAATTAGCTTTTTCATAAAATGTATTATATCAGATACTACGGCCGGTGAGCCACTCGCACCATCGCCTCGCGCACTGGCTGACCGTCAAGCAGGTAGCCAGCCTGCAGCTCCTCGACGACCACCTGGCGCTCGCCTTGCCCGTCTTCCATCGAAATCGCATTGTGTCGAGTCGGGTCAAAGGCGGTTTTTTCTGGAGTAATCTTGATCCGCTCGAGGCCGAGGTCGTCAGTCATCTTTTGAAGCTTTTTGGCCATGGCAGCTACGCCCTTTGCCCAGGTGTGCTCAGCAATATCGTCTGGTATGTGGGCAGCTGCTCGCTCAATAGTATCGAGTACTGGCAATAGTTTGAGGATAGCCTTTGTCTGGCCAGTCTGCTGCGCCGCCTGTTTCTCGAGGTCAACTCGTTTCCGATAATTTTCAAAGTCAGCTCGCGTCCGCTGCACATCAGCTGTCAATTCGGCAACTTTCTGCTCCAGTTCTTCTACTTTTTTGCTTTTTGCCATAGCTTACTCCTTCGTACTTAGTCCTGTTATTCTAATACCGTCTCGAGCATGGCGCCAGTGTGGCGCACCAGCCGCATCACCTTGGCATAACTCTGGCGGGTTGGTCCAAGAATACCGATATAGCTCCGGTCAGAAAACGGCGAACGAAACCGACTGATAATTAAACTCGCACCACTGCCCTTGCCGATTGGGTTCTCGGCGCCGATATAGACGTTCAGTGGTTCATTCGGTGCCACCTCACGGAGCCACGGCTCAAGATTGTCAATCAGCCGCGCGACAGCCTGCACATGCATGCCACTCGAAAATTCTGGATGAGAAAATAAATTGCCAATACCATTCAAGTATAGCTCATCGCCAATTGTTGCCAGGCCCATATTGTGCGTCAGCTCAACTAGACTGTCGACTGCACTACGAATCGCTTGGTCTGCTCGATCTAAATGCGTCTGGACACGCGCTTCGATCGCTCTCGCACCGCGATCGACCGAGGCTGGCTCTCGCCCGTCCGGTAGTTGCTGGTGGTCTCGCTCAGTCAACCGATTGACATAAAAACGATAGCCCTGATCAGTCGGAATTCGCCCTGCACTGGTATGCGGATGAGTGATCAGTCCGAGCTCTTCCAGCTTGGCCATTTCCGATCGAATCGTTGCACTCGACACCCCGAACAATTTCGCCAGCGTGACACTACCAACCGGCGCTGCCACCTCAGCGTATTGCTCGATAATAGCGATCAAAATTGCCGTCTGACGCTCAGTCATGGCCCGATTATAGCAGTCCTTAGCACTCGTTGCAAGAGAGTGCTAGTGGGTTTTGGTATGCCGAGCTAACCGAGCCAGTTGGGTGCGAGTTTTGGTGAAACGCCGCGCCTCATCTGAAGAAAACAACAAGACGATGATGATATGCGCACCGATGAGCGCGAGAGTATAGAGCATCACGAAGTTCATTTTGCCGATCGTCGCCGCCGACGTTGCCGAGAGCACCATCAAGCTAGATATCACCAACAAGCTAATCCGGGCCCGATTACTCCCCCGCAAGACCATCACCACCAAGAACAGCTCGATCAAGAAAACAACTATCTCGAGCACACTCGCCACTAATAGTTCAGTCGTGGAGGTGACGACATCCCCCTGAAACGACGGGTCGTGTATGGCGTGTTGCCAATGAAAAACATTATAAGCCAAATCCATACCACCCTGAATAATCACCACAACCATCAAAATCGCCCCGATGACAATCTGGACCGGCCGCCGACTCCAGACATCACTCAGCGTTGCCTCATAGCCAATTGGCCGACGATCATGAATTGTTGTGTCAAAAATCAAGCCAGTCCGCTGCACTAACTCTTCGGCCGAGGCTGCACGGATGCCCTTCAGCTCTAAAACTGGCAGGTCGCCATCGGTCCGGATACTGTCGCCGCCACCGTTCCTCGCGTGATAGCCGGTCGAAAAATCTTTCAGCAGCAGCACTTGCACTGACTTGGTGTGGTCAGTAATCGTCTTGATGATGTAGTCGCGCTCGATATCAGTATTTTCATCAATCTTATGCGTCACCTGAAAAGTCAGCAGCGACAAGCCAACGCTTTTGTCATACGTACCGGCCGCCAGCCAGTCCACCCGATGACCCCCAGGGAGTAGCCACCCTTTTGGGCAATGCCAGAAGCGGACATGGTGCCGCTTACCTGGATTCCCGTCGATCTCCTGCTGGTAGGCAAAATCTTGCCGCCGGCCAAATAAGAACAGCGACGACACCGGCGCGTTGACATAGCTGCGGCGCATAATTGTCGCGATAATCATCCGCCACGAAGAGCGTAGAGTAATCTCGTCAGCTAGCGTCCAGCCCGCATCGGTCATCACTTTATGAATCTGCCGCTCACTCCCTCGAACCGCCAGATTCACCGGGTCACCCAACAAACCATCGGCTGTCCGAGCCCGGCCAATAAAATAATTCGGTACATAAATACTTGTCAAAATACGATGCAGCCGCGGTAGCGCCAAGTATGAAGTGATCGCCCAGACAATTACGAACACGGCCACCATCCACCATACGCCACTGTGCAAGCCATCGCGTAGCACTAGCCAGGCCAGCCAGAATGACGCCAACCCGGCAAAAATAAAGAAGCCTTGGTCAACCAACGCCGAAAACGACCAGGTCGACCGGAGCAGTCGGCCGGCCGACGCTTTGCGTGATTGTGCCGTCCTCATGAGGCGTATTATGTCATAAGGGCCTCTACTGGGTCAATGAATCATGCCCTGCCGTGATCGCCTCGAGTAGTTGGCGAGCAGCTAAACGAGCCTCGTCATCTTGCCGATTAAATAAGTCGCCTCGCTCGATAATCTCACGAGTCACCCGGACTGCTCTATCGAGGTCATCATTAATAATCACATGATAATACGGCACCTCAAGCGCGTGTGTTAATTCGCTGATCGCCGATTGGCGACGAGTCGGCCACTCTGCCCAGAAATCCGCTTCAGTTGCGTATCGATTCTTGAGCCGGCCCAGCCAGGTGGCGTAATCTGGTGGGACAATAAAAATAGCGATACTCTGAGGCGCCCGCTGCTCATACTCGGCAACCCCCTGTACATCGATATCGGTGATAGCGATCTGAGCCGCGTCGTGAGCGCGCTGTAGCTCAGCAGCCGATGTCCCATACACTGTACCGTGGACAAACTTCGCCTCGATAAATGCCTGCTGCAGGAGCATCTGCTGAGCCGTGGCTATATCGATAAAATGATAGTCAAACCCATCACGCTCGAGCTGGCCGTTATTATAGCGAGGCGAGCGCGTAGTGTGCGATACGATATCACGAAAGTCTGGCATCGTCAGAAGGCGTTTCTTGATCGTGTCCTTGCCTGCACCGGTGATCCCAGCCAGTAAAGCGATTTTCGTTGAACGCACAAGCTCAATTGTAGAAGCAGTTGGTTGATACTCGTCTATCAGTTTTTCTATATTCATCATAGTATTTGTCTATAGTAACTCATCGAGGACTGCATGCCAATCAGGAAACTCCTCACTACCAAAGTGAATATGCCTACCACGAAAATCACCTGCACCGTTTGCTGTTCGATCATCAATCAAATAATCACCTAGGCTCAAATGTTTTACCGACGAAAAAATTGCTTTTCGATAAAAGATATTATCGCGCCCCTCGCCACCAAAATTATCCTTGATCCACGCCAATTTATCACCAAGCGCGGTTGGATTATGCCATGGTGATGACGATAAAATATAGAGGTCGTACTTCTCCTTCAGAGCGTCAACCGCCTCAAAAGCGCCCGGTATCGGATCCATCAACGCAAAGAAACCCGGGATGTCTTCGGGGTGGTCAGCAAACTGTGCACGAATCTCCGGTGAAACTTTCGCGAGCGCCGAATAAAAATCAGCCAATACGCCGTCCATATCAAGATAAATAATTGGTTTAGTGTCAGTTGTCGTGCTCACATTAATCCCTTCTGAGCATTATTGTAAACGCTTCTGACGGGATGTCAACTTTGCCAAAGCGTTTCATCCGCTTCTTGCCACGGGCCTGCTTAGCGAGGAGCTTCTTCTTGCGACTGACATCGCCGCCATAGAGATAGCCGGTGACATCTTTGCGGTAGGCGCCAATATTTTCACGGGCAATGAACTTGCCGCCAATCGCCGCCTGCAGTGCCACCTCAAAACTCTGGCGCGGCACGACATCCTTGAGCTTCTTGACGATTTCGCGGCCTAAATGTTGCGCCTCCGAGCGGTGGCACATCACACTGAGCGCATCGACCATCTCACCCGCCACGTAGAAATCCACACGCACCAAATCCTCCGGCCGATACCCGGCGAGTTCGTAGTTAAACGACCCATAGCCACTGGTGACAGATTTGAGCTGATCATAAAAATCCGTCAGGAGATTGGCCAGTGGTGCCGCAAAGGAGATAAGGGCACGCTCGTCGATGTAACTGAGGTTCTTTTGCCGGCCGCGCTTACTGACGATGAGCTGGATCACCGCACCGATGTAATCTTGGGGCACGACGATCTCACCATCAATCCACGGCTCGCGAATCTCCTTGATCTGGGCTGGGTCGGGCAGTTCACTAGCAGATTTGATATCTCGCTCATCGCCATTGGTCAAGCTCACTTGGTAGTCGGTACTTGGGTTGGTGACGATGAGGTCTAGATTATACTCGCGCTCCAGCCGCTCACGAATGATATCCATATGCAAGAGGCCTAAGAAGCCAATCCGCACACCATAACCCAGCACCGGCGAATTCTCTGGCTCGAACTGCAGCGCACTGTCGCTCAAGCTCAGCCGCTCAATCGCCTCCTTGAGGTCATTATAATCTTCATTAGACACCGGAAAGAACCCTGCGTAGACGAAGGGCTTGACTTCTTTGTAGCCAGGGAGGGGCTGGACGGTTATCGCTGTCATATTTGATATTATAGCAAGTTTTACGACAGAGGAGGATCACCCTTCTTGCGAAGAACTCTTGTGTTCTACAGATGGATTAAGATACTTTTCGCGGTAGTGCTGAATTTGCAAGAACTGCTCGGGCGAGAGGCAAAACATTGGCCGATAGCCACCAATCGCTCTATACTTTTTTATCACAATTCCAAGCTTTTTTGCGTTATGCTGCACACTCTCAAAACGAATGCCCAAGCGTTTGCTTGCTTCCATGATTGTCATATAACCCTCTGGTGCTTGTGGCACAATATAGCCATGGTCGATCGCCCGCTGCCGGATAATCTCCTGCTCAGCAGGCGAGTAATATTTCCCCAACTTTGCACCCTTCTGCCGGCAGTGTATGCCTGTGATCAACTGCTCTTGCTTTAGCTCTTCGATGACTTGAGTCGTTATTCGATGACTAACACCAATCGCGCGCGCAATATCATATGAAACGTGGTAATCTGTCGGCGGTAAACGGAAATACCCCCGCTCCGTTAGGCTTTGTCGCACGAGTGCTATTTGCTCACGTGTCAGTAATGTGTCACGAGAATTAGTTATCACATCACCTGCTCGCTCTTCTTCGAGACATTGAAGCGCATAGTCAACCACCCTCCTATTCACACCAAGGTCACGCGCTGCTTGGTCGATTGATTTATAATCATCTGTTTGGCTTCGCCGGGGGTCTAGATAATTTGCTCGTGGCACCATCCACCATTGGCTCTTTATTTTTGTTAGCTCACCAATCAAGTTAGTTACAAAATGCTTATTCGCCCGCAGCACCGTTCCGCAATCAGGCTGCTGATCGATAAGTGCCGCGAGATCACGCTTCGTCCGGTTACAGAGCAGATCAGTGCTGTTCTGCTGCTGCAGGAGTTGCTCGGTCTTTTGTGTATCAAAGACATATGTCGCATTGCCATACTCATCACATACCAATATTGTGCGATTCAGCGAGGGAACGACCACCTCATAGTACGGCAGCTGGCGCATCATAGTAGAGCCGACGCTACCCTCAGTAATCATCACTTCATCTGGGTTATCCAACGCAACTTCAAACTCATTTGCTAATAAGAATAGGACTGTCTTGAGTCTGGCCTGGTTCTTTGGTTGTTTATATGATTCGGTACTTTCACTAGCTCTATTTGGGCCGCTCGGCTGCATGTCTGGTGGGACCATCACCAAATGAGACGTCGCAACTGCTGCAATGCGCTGGTCGATTACCCGCAGCTCAGCATCCTTCTCGCTGAGATGATCAAGTACCTCTGCTGCATCATTGAGGCCATAATAATGAAGCGCGGCATCCTCTGCCGCTGCGTGGGTCGGCTGGGCGATAGTTGGCTGATGACTATATGCATCCTCTGCTGATTCGATTAGCTCAATCACCTCACTCAAAGCATGCTCAGCATAGCTATCGACCGTATTCACCGTCAATGGTCGGTTAAGAATTTGATCCATCCGACCCACAAAGTCCAGAGATGGTGTGTGGCGACGCCGCTGCTCCATGGTTGTTTTGGTAGTACTTTATTATAGCTTCTAAATGATATAGTGGGTCACTGCGTAAGTATACTAGCGTAGCGTCATGATGTCAAAATTCGCACCTATTTATCATTACGTCTCCACCGTGATATACTTACACTTCCTTCCGGTGCCGCTCAGCCCCCTACCCGCTGAAAGGTACCGGCGAGCAAAGCCCAGGCAGCCAGCATAGCATAGTTAGTCATCTTGCCAGCGGCGATCGTCTGAGCCACCTGGTCAATCGGCAGCCACTGCGAGATAATTTGCTCGGCGTCATCCGGCTGGTGCTGGTGGTTTGTCCCCGCATATTCGCCGTAGACCACATGGAGCTTCGCGCTGGTGCGGCGGTTATCAGCATAGAACCAGCCACACGCTCGCACACCTGTCATAGCAATGCCCGACTCCTCGGCCAACTCTCGCTGCGCCGCCGCGCACACATCCTCGCCCGCTTCGATCTTCCCGCCTGGGAACTGATACAGCACCTCGTCCACCGGGTACGAATATTCTTGCTGCACCAAGATATCATCACCTCGGCGACATACCACGATTACTCCACCATGCCCATGATAGGGATAATGAATATATTGGATTGTCTTTCCGTTTGGCAGCTCTACTGTATCTTCTGCGACGGTAAGCCGAGGGTGCTCGAAGATTGTTTGTGATGACTGGGTGCGCCATTTGTGCAGTTGGTTTGACGACATGGTCGGTAAAGTATGCATAATAAACCTTACCTATGCGGCCCTTTCTTAATGAAATTCATTTTTTTAGCCCTAGGGATACGGCGACGAGACAGCACCGTTATCAGCCACAAACAGCCGCTACATAGGACAAATCCAATTGCCGCAGGAGCAATCACCGCCAGACCAGCTTCACCAGAAAAAGTTATACTCCATAACAATTTACCGATAGCCATGAACGCCATGACTGCCACACCCAGCCAGACATTTCGCCACCATAATGCCATTGCTAAAGTAGTAAAGGACAATGGTATAAGCAATGTGAGGAAAATCTTACGTAATGTCCATTCACCCTGTAAATACTGCTGCTCAACTTGCAAAAACTGTTGTACATGTGAACTCGTTTCACTGGGCGGAGCAAACCACCCCATGCTGGTCAAGGTCAAGAATATCACCATCATTATCCCTGCCCAGCTCCGCCGATAGGCGAACCAGCAAAACGGTATCAAGAATAACGGGCGGATGTACCAACTAAGCTGGTTGTGGTGCCGCTGCCACAGCCAATTCCAAAAACTCGGAGTCGTAAACGCCACGGCGATGAATAGTATAATCAGGCCAGCAAACAAGACGGCGATGAATGTGTCATACTTTTTTATCGCAGCCATCATACAGTAAACTATAGCACACGTAAATTACTCAAAGTATTTCTGGAGTGTCACCGTATCACCCACCCGCGCTTCACGCGTGGTTTTCAGGTTAGTGACGATGTAGCCGATTTCGCCCGTATCAAGCGACGGGTCAGAGATCATACCGGGGCTGAGGTGACCAACCTCTAGAGCCAGGCCGCGAGCGCCGGTGGCCAGCATACGGATCGCTTCGCCCTTTTTGATCTGCCCGTCGACCAGCCGTACATACAGAATCACGCCACGGTAATCATCATAATAACTGTCAAAAATCAGCGCCCGCGTCGGATCGTCTGGCTGGCCAGTTGGCGCCGGAATTCGCTCGACAATTGCCTCCAAAACTTGGTCGACATTCTGCCCAGTCTTGGCCGAGATATGGATAATCTCATCCTCCTTGCAGCCGAGCAGATTGATCACCTGCTTGGAGACGCGCGGTACATCAGCGGCTGGCAGGTCAACCTTGTTGAGCACCGGGATGATCGCGAGGTCTTGCTCCATCGCCAGATAGACATTGGCGAGTGTCTGCGCCTGGATCCCCTGGCTAGCATCTACCACCAGTACCGCCCCCTCGCAGGCCTGCAGGCTACGCGATACCTCGTAGCTGAAGTCAACGTGGCCGGGCGTGTCGATGAGGTTGAGATCGTACACAGTTGGCTGAGCCAGCCTATTTACGCCGATCTCGCCGGCACTTTTCTCTTCAGGCCGCTCGGCCGCCAATTGATCTAGCTTGCACTCTTGGCCTCGCTTTGCCGGAAAGGCAAAGCCTTCAGAGAAAAGACCAGCAGCAGTCGACTGGTATTTCATCCGCACCGGCGCAAGCTTAATCGTAATCCCTTTCTCGCGCTCTAGATCCATCGAGTCCAGCAGCTGCGACTTCATGTCGCGCTTGGTCACTGTGTTGGTCATTTCCATCATCCGGTCGGCCAATGTGCTTTTGCCGTGGTCGATATGGGCGATGATACAAAAATTCCGAATTGCTTTCATCATCGAGCTCGCTTGATTTTTCTGATATCAAACCGGCCAAATAGAATCTTTTTGCCCTTCTTTAGCACTGGATCGATCTCGGGGAGTCGCAGTACATATGACACGCCAATATACGCTGCAAAACTGACAAAAGTGATGACGCCAAATTTCGGAAAGGCACTAAAGAAGCTGTTGTCTGAATCACGAAACGGCAGAACCTGAATAGTCAGATAACACACCACGGCGGTAGCGGCCGCAGCGATCCCCATGCGCAAGAGTGCGGACACAAAGGTCTTGTCAAATAATTGTGGCATATGACGACTCAATATCGCCAGCAAAATAACCACCTCGGCTGCCGCGACAATCGACTGCGACCACGCCAGACCGTAGGCTTCCATATTCAGCACCATCGCGAGCAGAATCGCCAGGGCGATGTTGAGTACAATCGAGAAGACTGAGACATAGAGTGGTGTCTTGGTATCCTGGCGAGCATAGAATGCCCGTGCTGTTATGTGATAAATTGTCCGGAAGACAATCGCTACTGCCAAACAGCCAAGCACCCCGGCGATTCGCGGATCACCAGTGTTCAAAATAAAGTGGACAATATAGCCACGAGCAAAAAATGCCACCACTGCCACCGGCAAGATCATCCAGATAATCGCCCGGAGTAGCGAGCGAAGCTCCTTTTGGAATAAATCGGGTCTTCCCTCTGCTAGCCGATCAGTCAATTGCGGAAAAGCAGCATTTGAGACCGCCACACCGATCAAGTTGATCGGCATCAGATGAAGCGTCAAGCCCTGCTGATATACACGGATTGTCCCCTCAGTCATCCGCGACGCCAGGTTAACCTCGACCAGGCCGACGACATAATCCATCCCTTGATCGACCGACCGAGCAGGGAGAAGTCGCAGTACTTTGCGAAAACCGTGATTACGCCAATAAATTTTGAAATCGTAGTCAAACCCCAAACCAATTAAGCCGATAGCGCTGGTGATCAGCTGCAAAATCGACCCCAATGCCACACCCAAGGCCACACCCATAATGCCACCATCAAAAATCTGCCAGCCAAACAAGTTGATTCCATTAGTAAACCAGGTGACACCGATAATAATACCGATGTTATAAATCATTGGCGCCAATGCGAAGAAGGTAAATCGGCCGACCGCCTGCTGAATACTGGTAATTACCGCAGCAATGGCAAAGATGAACGGGTTCACTGCAATCACTCGCATCATACTGACCGCCAGTGCATGCCCCGATTCGCTTAGCCCAGGCGCAATCACATAGCGCATCAAAGGATCAGCAAACACAATGATCAATACACTAGCCGCAAGAGTAGCGAGCGCCATGAAATTAATCACGCTTGAGCTAATGTGCCACGCTGACTGTCGATTACCCTTGGCCCAGCGCTCATTAAATACCGGCACGAACGTCACACTCAACGCCCCTGACACCAAAACAGCAAACATGAAATCTGGCACCATGAAGGCGGCGGTATACGCATCCAGGCCAACCTGGTACCCAGCCAATCCAGCCGCCTGATTCGGTGCATACGCTGCATTGAGGAGGCGTTCGCGCAGAAAACCAAGCAGGCTCGACAGCAGCGTCGAGCTTGCTAAGATAGTAGCGGCCAACTTGACGGTAAGCCGCTGATTAATCTTATTCACCGTATTGCGAACACGACCCATGGCTGCAGTAAATCCTTAGGCGTGGAGCTTGACTTCTTTTGGTAATATCGCACCAGTGAGAATATCATCTACCGCTGCTTCTTCGAGTGTCTCGTCTTTGAGGAGCGCTTGAGCTAACCTATCCAAGAACTGACGATTTGTCTTCAGCACCAGCATAGCTCGCTGCTTTGCCTCGGTGATCAGCTGCGCCACTTCGGCGTCAATCTGCTTTGCTGTTTCGTCAGAATACGGTCGCTCACGCGTCATCTTATCAAACATCAGCCCGCCATTATCTTCGTGGAATACTTGGTCACGTAGACTCTTGCCCATCCCCTGTTCGATGACCATATCCCGCGCAATCTCGGTCGCTTTGCGTAGGTCTGAGCCAGCACCGGTGGTGATACCATCATCGCCATAGATGAGCTGCTCAGCAATCCGGCCGCCCATCGCCCGCGCCAAAATATCCTTGAACTCATAGACATTGGTGTAGCTCTTATCTTCTGGTGGCAAGAACCATGTCACGCCGCCGGTGCCACCACGCGGAATGATCGTCACCTTGTGCACTGGGTCGGAGTCTGGCAAGACATGGCCGACAATAGCATGGCCTGCCTCATGATAGGCCGTCAATTCCTTCTCATGATCGTTCATCACCTTGGCTTTGCGCTCTGGGCCAATTGCCACTCGTTCAAATGCCTCGGTCAGCTCATTATTTGAAATCTTCTTTTTGTTGCGCCGTGCGGCGATGATCGCTGCCTCGTTGGCAATATTTGCCAAATCCGCCCCAGACGAACCAGCTGTTTTGGCTGCCAATTTATCGAGGTCAACCGTCTCATCAACCGGCTTCTTCTTGAAGTGCACCTTGAGGATCGCCTCGCGGTCTTTGCGCTCTGGCAGGGTGATCGTCACCCGCCGGTCAAACCGCCCCGGCCGCAGCAACGCAGGATCGAGCACATCCGCCCGGTTCGTGGCCGCCAGCACAATCACATTAGTGTCACCATCGAAGCCATCCATCTCGACCAAAATCTGGTTCAGCGTCTGCTCGC
Organism: uncultured Candidatus Saccharibacteria bacterium; assembly: GCA_938040655.1. GTDB lineage: Bacteria > Patescibacteriota > Saccharimonadia > Saccharimonadales > Saccharimonadaceae > Nanosynbacter. The sequence continues at coordinate 2,003 of CALHZK010000003.1, read as the reverse complement.
GCTCATCGTGGCCGCCGCCCATACCCGAGCCACGCTTACGCCCGACCGCATCGATCTCATCGATAAAAATGATACACGGCGCATTTTTCTTGGCCTTCGAAAAGAGGTCGCGCACCCGGCTCGCCCCAACACCGACGAACATCTCGACAAATTCTGAGCCAGAGATCGAGAAGAACGGCACACCAGCCTCGCCAGCCACCGCCCGGGCCAACATCGTCTTACCAGTACCCGGATTACCGACCAGCAAGACGCCTTTCGGAATCTTGGCGCCAAGATCTTTGTATTTCTTTGGGTGTTTCAAGAAATCGACAACCTCTTGCAGATCCTGCTTGGCGTTGTCGTTGCCAGCGATATCCTCAAACAGCACCTTCTCTTTGTCTTCGCCATACAGCCGCGCCTTGCTCTTGCCAAAGCCCATCGCTTGGTTGTTCTGGCCTTGGGCCTGGCGCATCATGAAGCTAAAGAATAAGATGATCAAAATAGTCGGCACAAAAATTATCGCCAAATTCCATAGGAGATCATTGGTCTGTGATGGTGGCTGCACCGATACCTCGGTCTTGCCGTCTTTGTGTAGCCCTTGCTCGTAGATGGTGCCACCTTCTTTGACCGAGCGCTCAGTCGGTCGCTTCTCGCCCTGTGGCGTAATTGTTAGATCATTACCCTGAATCTCAATCTTGGCAATTTTCCCCTCATTAGCCCGCCGGACGACATCAGTCAACGGCACATTTTTGAGATTGGCATGAGGCGACAGCACCGCATACACTACCATTCCAAAAAAGATAATAATTGCCCAAAACAGCCCTAGTCGAACAACTCGTTTTGGCCCCTTTGTAGCATTTCGATTCGGCACATTTCCCGCCATAACCTTTTCAACAATCCTTTCTTCTGTCTAGTCAACTCACTCTATTATAACAGTTCTGGCAGTTAATTTCACCTCCACCCCGTGAGTTATTTGCCAGGTGGTGCCTGGTCGGCCAGTTTTGATAGCGAGCAGGAGCCGCTCCACTTGAGCTGCCAGGAGTGATACGCCAGTCCGGCGGTGGACTGTTTCATAAATTATTTCTCGTGCAACCTCTGGCGGTAGCATAATATAAAAGTAGCGACTCGCGAGCTGTACGTCATCCCACTCCCCCAGAAGTTGTTGAATCTGCCGGCGAACCTGGCGCTGCGCGTGCCACAGATGGTAGAGCTGCCGACGCTGCTGATCTGGTACTTGCTGCAGCAGCGACCGAAGGCGATTACGCGTATAGCGGGCTGAGTGGTTCGTTTCATCCTCGATCCATTCAAGCCGGTACTCCAAGGCATAGGCATAAAGCTGCTGCTTTGTCCGGCCAATGAGCGGCCTGCTAATCCGTGGGTCGCTTAGCCCAGCCAGGCCCCGCCAGCGAGTACCACGCTGTAGGTTAAGAGCAATAGTCTCAACGACATCGTCCAGATGGTGCGCGGTCATCAGTGTGCCACCGTATTGCGCTGCCAGCTGGTGCAAAAACGCATACCGATGGTGACGAGCGGTCGCCTCGCTCGCTGAGCGACCAAGTGCCTCGCGCTGGCTAATATACGGTAACTGATACTGCGCCGCCAGCTGGCCGACAAACTTCGCATCCTCAGCCGACGTCGGCCGTATACCGTGGTCAAAGTGGGCGACTAATAGCGGCCCTGGGCGCCGCCGTGCCACCATATCGAGCAATACCACGCTATCGACACCTCCACTGACCGCCAAGATATATTGCATATAATTTCTCTTCTATTATGACACATTGGGCTGCCAGGAATAAAGCCCCCACTCGCCAACAGATCGTTGGCGAGTGGGGGCTGATGGATAGTTGTCAAGCGGCCGCGAATCCTCGCCCTCTTTGTGAGGGATCTTCCTCACAAGAAGTCGAAGACTCAAGCAGCCACGGTACTAGCCCCTTTAAGACGCCGTGTTAGCGGAAAGGGGCTAGTTCGTGCGGGGCGAGCGCAGCGTGCCGTCAGGCGACGCCGCACCCGCCCCGCAACGAGGC
>CALHZK010000002.1 GCA_938040655.1 uncultured Candidatus Saccharibacteria bacterium | reverse complement strand
GGCGCGAGCGGTCGTAGCGCAGCATGCCGAATTGGTGGTTGATGCCGCGGAAATTGGTGACGCCAAAGGCGGAAATTTGGTCGTCATTGGCGTCGCTACCGGTCAGGACGGGTAGCTTGGACGGCGGTTCGGCGGTTTTGGCGCTGGCCCAGACGATGTTTGGCGTCTCGACATTGGTGTGTGGTAAGTGAAAGACGGAGGCCAGCTCCTCAATATTCAGGACAAATCCTTCGCCGTAAAATGCGCGCTTGCGATATTTGTCGATAAATTCTTTGCCAAACGCACCCTTGACAGCGCGAAAGCCGTTGAGGTTGGTTGAGTTGAATTGCTTAAACGTTCCAACCAGTGCTTGCATTCGGAGTTTAGCGTTGGTTTGACTCTCGCCCATATATACCAGACGGATTTTTACCTCATAGCCTAATTTTGTCGCTTTTTTCTCTGCTTCAGATATGCGAGTTCTGTCACGATCAGACAATTCGATGGTTTTTGCATCACCAATTCCCTGTTCAGGGGGTTGCCACAATGCGCCAATTATACCGATGAGCCATTGCATGCCGCCACCTAGCCCTGACAGTGACAATTGCCGACCGTTCTTTATATTATTTATATAGCGATCAGCTGCGTGCTGCCAATCATCAGGAATTGGCCTGGCTAGAACCTGAATCCATAATTCTTCGCCGGTCGTTTCTAACTTCGCTAGCGTACCAGTAATGCCCGCCAGTGGATCAACTTCGAAGCTCTGAAAAGTACGAATTGGTAAAAATTCATCAGTAGTCAGGGCTAATTCAGCAGAGTAAGCAACTTCATGGTTGCGCTGGTGCTCTGTGTAATCTTCGTCGGCCTGATGAATTTGGACGGTTGGATATTGTGAGTAAATTTGTCCCTCAACGAAGCTCTGTAGTGTTCGCGGCACCCAAACATAAAAACGGATTTGACCATTGACCGAAGCAATCTCAAAACTGATATGCTCTTGATGTCCGCCAGATAAGCGCAGCTCTCGGCTGTCGCGTAGGATTCCGTGAAGAGAGGCAAATAATTGCTCTGCGGCCAACTCCTTTTTATCGTTGGTTTTTGGGATTTCAAGCACCAATAATACACTTTCAATTGGCGTGAAATCTTCGATTTTTCGATAATTTCGCCATGTTAAAAATACAAGTACCGCCACAATCGGTAGCCAAACATACCATTGTAACAACGTGCCGATGATCCAGGAAATAAGCTGCATGCTATGTAAATTATCTCACCTCTGGAAGAAGTTTGCAACTTAAACGGTTTCGTCAAAAACGTAGGTAGCTTTGGCGACTCGTTTGAATTGCGGCTTTGATTGAAGATTGAGTAGGATTGTAGTTTCTTTGACTTGTCGTTTCTCAAGAACTTGACGGACAATTTCATCGCGGCGTAGTGGCGTGTCTGAATTCTTTAAGATATCAGCAATGATGTCAGAAACAGTACCACGGCTATAACCCCAGCTGGCAAGCGCATAAATACCTCGCCCAATCAGTACGAAGCGTTTGTCTTTGATGAGTTCATTGTGAATGGCTTGAGTGGTGACGCTTCGGCGATTGAACTCACTAGATCGAATGCCTTTAGCGATGTCGGAAAAGTGCATTGGTTGTCCATTCGTGTCTAGAACGACGTAGATTTTATCGCGAATATTTTTTGGATTGACCGATGGCCATTTGGCAAGGCCCCACTGGTCACGCAGTTTAGCTAGTTTTTTACTGACAGTAGCCAGCGCCGTGATGTTTGATGGATGCTCGTAATCTAGCCCTTTATGGAGTTCTTCCGCGGTGATTGGCTCGCCATGTTTCTTAATTGCTTTAACTATTTCTTCAATTCTTGTTCTAACCTGCTTTTCGTTTCCAAGAGTGTCGATGGCAGCAGCTTGGTGGTAGTCATCGTTTTCTGCCACGATGGTGATGTTTCCTGCTAGCTCAGCGATAAACGCTACGTGCGCGCGCTCAATTGTCGAAGCTTCCTTATCTAAAAAGTGCGATGCCAAATCCTGCATTCGCGCCACTCTTCCCATCTCGGACAAGCTTGAAGTAATAGATTTTTCCATAGCAACGACTGATGGCAGCTCGCCCTCGGCAATAGCTACCCTCAGGCGTGCCAAAATTGCCTTCTCCAGCTGACGGACACGTTCACGGGTAATCCCAAACATGTCGCCAATCAACTCTAGAGTTTCTTTCCGATCGTATAAACCAAATCGTCGAGAAATAATTTCCTTTTCGCGCTCTTGACTTATCTTGGAAATGATAGTGTCGACGACAGAACTTAAGTCGGAGCTTCGTTCGGTTTTTGATGTTTCGTTCATGCTATTGGAAACGTCCTCTCTGCCTCACCACAGGTTACATTGATTGAAATATATTTTTAATTATACAATTGCAATTCATAAATGTCAAGGGATGATTGCGATAATTGCTTGTACAAATTATAGCATGGATTTTACTATTTTTGCAATGGATGATGTGAGAGTTTTTATTATTTAGATTTATTGGATAGTATAAAAAAGGTTAGGCTTTTCGGGCTGAGGATTTGGTGTTTTTTCTAGCTATACGTCGGCGAGCGGCTTTCGCGGGCGCGGCCTTAAGGAGCTCCAGGGCTTGCTCGTGTGTGACGGTTTTTGGATCGGTGTCTTTAGGGATCTTGGCGTTTTTAGTGCCGTCGGTGATGTACGGACCAAAGCGGCCCTTGAGGACCTTGACGCCATCTGAGAATTCAGCAATATTTTTCTCGGCTTCGGCTTGGAGCTTGGCGGCGTAGAGTTCGCGGGCTTTTTCCAGCGTGATGTGGTGCGGATCCTCGGGCTTGATGGATACGAAGAGCTTGCCGACTTGGATGTACGGGCCGAAGCGGCCGATGTTGGCTTTGATGTCTTGTCCGTCTTCGGTTTGACCGACGACGCGCGGCAGTTTGAACATTTCTAGTGCTTGCTCTAGGGTGACCGTTTCAATTTTCGCGCCCCTCGGTAGCGGCGCAAAGCGCGGCTTGTCCTCGTCGTCAGTGGCACCCAGTTGCAACATTGGGCCGAAGCGGCCAAAGCGCGCCAGGATTGGTTTGCCGGACTTTGGATCGATGCCGACTTCACGGTTAGCGCCAACTTTACTGCGGTCGATGCCGCCTGACTGTTCGATTAATTTGTGAAATGGCGTGTAAAATCCGTTGAGCATGGCGCTTTTAGCCAGCTCGGCGGCGGCGATTTTATCAAATTCAGTTTCGACGTTGGCGGTAAAATCATAGTCAACGATTTGCGTGAAATGGTCGGTTAAGAAGTCGGCGATTAGTTCCCCGCTTGGCGTTGGGATGAGCTTACCGCGAGTGGAACCGGTTTTTTCCTGAACGATGTCGCGGCTGACTTCTTCGCCGTTGTAGCTGAGGACGATGACGTCGCGCGGCTGGCCTTCGCTGTCGCCTTTTTCGACGTAGCCGCGGGTTTGGACGGTGTCGATGATGGTGGCGTAAGTGCTTGGCCGGCCGATGCCGAGGTCTTCGAGCTTCTTAACCAGTGAACCTTCGGTGTAGCGGGCTGGTGGTCGGGCGAAGGTCTGGCGGGCGGTGATGTCGTGGGTTTCGAGGGTGTCGCCGGTGTGGAGCTTTGGTAAGATTTCGTCTTTGCCGCCGCCATAGACACGCAAGAATCCGTCAAAGGTTATGACTTCGCCTTTGGCCTCGAAGTATAAGTCTGCGGTAGCCGCCTCTCGGACATCGTCAGAAAAGCCGGGGTCACCAGCGCCACGCTCCTGCGCTGGAGTACTCTTTTCGCTTGCATCTCCACTGGAGATACTACGCGAGCGTTCGGCTGAAACGTCCGCTCCTCGCGAACGTTCCACAGCCTCCAGCACAGGAGGTGTCGCGCCTACCGCATTCTCATGAGGAGACGAAGCGCGGCGCTTATACGAGACTTTGCCGACGACGTTGTCGCGGGTGGTGCCGGCTTCGCGGGCGACGATGGCGGTGCGGGCGCGCGTCAAGCGATTGAACAATGAACTTTTGCCAACATTGGCCTGGCCGATGATGGCGACGGTTGGTAATTTATGAGGCATAAGTACGCCTATTATATCAGAGGCGCGATGATTTCGCGAGGAGAGCGTTATACGAAATGGAACTAACCCTAGCCTGCTGGAGTAGGTGTTGCTGCAGTGGCTGGTGTTGGGCTACTTTCTGGTGTCGGTGAAGCGGGGCTACATTGAGGGCTGTTGGGGACGACGTCGATGCCACCTTTTTTGAAGCCGCTGTATCGGTATATTAATGTAGTGCCATCACAGGTCTTTGCCATAGTTTCTTCTCCCCAAAGGTCCCCTTCCTCGCAATCGGCGCTGTTAGTACAGCCTTTATCAACAACCTTCCAATCAAGGTCGGGGTTGCCGTTTGAATCCGTCTTTATGTCAGTCGTAGGGCTTTCCTGCTCTTGAGCTGTACTGCTTGATGTCGTTTCTGTTGTTGGCTCAGCACAGCCCGAAGTAGTTAATGTAGTAGCTAGGATGCCAAGTATCGCCGCTACTTTGGATAATTCGGGTAATTTCTTTCTTTCGTATCCGCTGGTTGAAAATGTCTCGCCTTTTGCCATATATTATATGCTCCTTATTTTATTTTATAATAAAATAATACACCGATCGTTAGTTTGGTGGCAAGCTACGTTCCTGAAATTCTCCGTGCTTAATATTATCAAGCGAATACTCACCGAAGTCTGTCCGGTGGAGTTTGCGGACGGTGTAGCCAAGAGTGGCAAAGGTGCGGCGGATTTGGCGGTTGCGGCCTTCGCTCATCAGGACGATCCAGCGGTGGTCATCGCCATCATGCTGGCGCTCGAGCGTCAATTGACTCGGCCCATCTGGTAGCTGGACACCAAAGTCGCTGATCATTTGCCGGTGCAGCGGCTGCAGGGGCCGGTCGAGGGTGACCAGGTAGCGTTTGCGTTTGTGAAACGATGGGTGGGTCATTCGGTGGGCAAAATCACCATCGTTGGTCAGGAGGATAAGCCCGGAGCTGTCTTTGTCGAGGCGACCGACCGGCTTGAGGTGGTGGAACTTCTTTGGGAGTAGCTGGTAGATCGTCGGTACCCCGCCCTGCGAGGCGCGTGAGCAAAGGTAGCCGACCGGTTTGTGTAGCATAATTAGCTGATGTGGCTGGGCGGCGAGCGTCTGAGTACGATATACCACGGTATCGCTGGGGAGGTACGGTTGGCCAAGCCGGGCCGTGACACCGTTTACTGTGATGAGATTATGGCAGATCAATTCATCTGCCTTGCGGCGCGATATTCCGAGGGCGGTGGCAACAAATTTATTCAGGCGAATGGAGGATGTTGGTCGGTCAGTCATAATATGAACACATTTTTTATTAGGTTATGTCAAATGGTGAGGGTTGTGGGTGCGGCGGCGCAGTCGGCATTGGCTGGGCGTCGGCAGTTGGCTGAGCTGGTGGTGTTGGTGCCGGCGTGGCCTCAAACGCCATAGCCTCTGGTGCTGGCGTCGTGGCTGGTTGGGTAGTTGGTTGATAGGCTGGCCTATCTGGGATAGTCAGCGCTGGGTCGATTCGCTCACCAGACGGCTCGGCAACGATTGATGCCCCACCGATGATTGAGGCGCCGCCCACGGGCGCCACTGTTGGTTGGTTTTGTGGCGCAGGCTGGGCAAGTTCTTGCTCTATTTGGATGCTGATAGGTGGTTGGTTGGTCTGGGCTGGCTCGAGCGGCTGGATCACTCGGTCATTAGCCCTTGCTGGTCGTGGTGGCTGAGCTGGTGATGTTGGCTGAGGCAGTGGCGATGAGCTGTCGTCGGCTGGTGCTGATACGGGTGCTGGTGCATCGCCCAGCACGTCGTGGACGGTTCGGACGACATCTTCAATCCCGACTTGCGATTTCACCAAGTAGCGGTCTGCCCCCAAAACCTCGCTACGGTGGCGCTGGTCGTCAGACGATAGCGCGGTCATCATGATAACTTTGACATCACGAGTTTCGGTGGTCGAGCGAAGAATGTCAAGCATGTCGAAGCCAGAGATTTTTGGCATCATGACGTCGCTCAAAATCAAGGCCGGGCGCTCTTTGATCGCCATGGCCAGCGCTTCTTCGCCGTCGCCAGCGGACACGATGTCATACCCCTCAGCCAGCAAGCGAACACCATAGATTTCACGTAAGTTTTTGTCATCTTCTACTAGTAAAATTTTCGTCATAGTTACCTCGTGCCTCTTACTATACTGAAAGACTGACGAAAAATCTATACCCCTTATGGTTGATTTGCTGGTTTTGCGATATCAATACGTCTTTGCGCCTGTGGCCGCTGTGCTAGTTGCTGCTCAATATGGGCAATAGTAGTGGTGGTGCCAGAGGTGTCGTGCTGGTGTGGTGTTGGGCGTTGAGCTGACGGCTGGGTTGACTGAGCCGGCTGGTTGGCGGCAGCGACAACGGGGATTGATCGTGACTGTTGGGCTAATTGGCTGGCAGCTCGCTGGATCTTTTCTTCATCTAGCCTGGCCATGGCGTCGTGGTGGCTGATTCGCGGGATTTCTAGCCTGAATATACTCCCGCGCTTATACTGACTTTCCACATGGATGTTGCCTGACATGTTTTCGGCGAGCCGCCGCGATAAGTAGAGGCCGAGGCCGGTACCGTTGATCTCGCGAGTTTCTGAGTTATCAACCCGGTAGAATTTCTGGAATAAATGTGGCACATCTTCGGCAGGGATACCGATGCCGCTATCGGCGACGCTGATCGCAATACGCTCATCGTCGCCAGCGACATCGACGACCACCCGCCCCTCTGGAGTGTACTTGATGGCGTTCTCGATCAGGTTGGTGATGACCTCGCGCAGGTGATCTGGGTCGACATGGCTATAGTAGACGGGGTCGATGACTCGCTCTGAATCATTTGCCTGGCGGGCGATATCCGGCCGAAAGACATACTGAAGCTGCTTTTCGGCGGCGAGGGGGGCGAGACCTTCAAAGATTGTCTTGGTGAAGCGATTGATATTGATCACCCGTGGCTCATTCTTGAGGCGACCATCTTCTGCCTTGCTGACATCAAGCAGATCTTGTAATAAGCGCCCCAGGTGGCGGGCCGACTCATGGGCTTTGGTGACGAAATTACGGGCTCTGGTGTCGATACGAGCGGTCGCTGGATTTAATACCAGCCCCAGGTAGCCCTCGATAGTGGCGACTGGGTTGCGCATTTCGTGACTGGCGGTCGAGATAAATTCTGCCTGTTGGCGCTCCTCGGCTTTCTCTTTGGTGATATTACGAAAGACTACGATAACGCCATCACTGGTTTCATCCTCACCGATCGGCGAAGAGACAATCGACACCAATATTCGCTTGTCAGAGCTGGTCAGCATCATCAGTTTGTCGGAGTGGGTTGGTTTGTGAAAACGAAGTGCCTGGACAATAGGGTTGTCAGAGGCGCTCGCCTCGCGGCCATCACTGTTGACGAGCTTGATGACACTCTGCCAGTGGAGCCCCAAGGCATCACCGCCCTGCCAGCCGATGATTTGCTGGGCGGATGGGTTGATGAGCTCGATTGCGCCGTCTTGGGCGATCGCCAACACGCCATCGTCGATCGCGTTGATGACAATATCGGACTTATTCTCGACATGTGAGAGCCGATTCTCGAGGTCAGAATAGGTTTTGTCGCGGCTGTCGCCTCGCGGGTGTTTTTTCCAGATGTGAATGACTGCGCGGCAGCTCAGCGCGCCAGCGAAGGCACCGACTGGCAGCCATGTAGTGGTCAAGTTTGAGTGTGGATCACCCGTGATAAAAATTGTACCCAGCGTAAACAAGGTCAAAAGGCACAGGCCGATACCGACAGTCAATTGCTTCTGCTGTGGCGGCCACAGCAAGACGACTGTCGTACTGCTCGAGAGAACCAAGCTGCTGAGCGCGGTCACATCGCTGAGTAGCTCACCAATTTGTAGCCGATAGACTGAGCCAAAAAACCGCGACCACAGATAAAAAATCAGAATTGTCGCACTGACAAACAGCGCCGTCTCGCATAAACGACGCAACCAAAAACTAATCGATGCTTCTGAATTCCTGATGCCCTCCCGCTGCATGGGCTCTATTATGATCGATTCGATCAAAAAGCGCAACCGTATGGCTGCTAGACAGGCCGAATATTTTGTAGTATACTGATCGACGTCCCATTATATGCGGCCTCATCGTCTAACGGTTAGGACATCAGGTTCTCATCCTGGCAATCGGGGTTCGATTCCCCGTGAGGTCACCACGTAATTATCACAACATTATATATGATGAGTGGGGAGTGATATGATACCGCGTCGTCTACATCGAGGCGGTTTCTTTTTGTGTCTGACAGATGGTGTAATCGTGTGCTGGAGCGGCTGAAGTAAAGCTGAAGTAAATAAGAGCGCTAGTGATAGCGCGGAAGCTGTCATCCCGCCATCGTCGCGATGATATCCACTAATGTGCGCGGGGTGATATCAGCCTTGATCAGATAGCCATCAACTCGCTGGATGATTGCTGACTTGGCCTGGTCATCTTGCTCAAAGTTGGTCATGATAAGGATTTTGCTGTGCGGCACAAGGTCTATCTGGCTGTGAAGCGGCCGTAGCACCTCAAGGATCTGGTCGCCACGCTGCTCTGGCAGCATGAGATCGAGAATAATCAGATCAAAGGGCTGCTCGCGGGCTCGCCGCAAGCCGTCGTCACCATCGATTACCCAGGTGACATCGTAGCCAGCTTTTTGTAAGCTACGGACATACATTTCGCCGATAAACTGATCGTCCTCGATACACAAAATTGTCTTGATTTTCGCCATCGCAACCCCCCTCTATTGCCGGTACATAGCATGATTTTTGATCCAACCGCTGCCCTTGCGGATAAGTTGGCGGTTCAGCTGGCCATCTTCGAGCAGCCGGTCTTGCACACTGGCGTAGGTCGGCACGGTAAAGGAAAAGCTTGACCCCTCGTGCTCGCGGCTACGGACCGAGATAGAGCCGCCATGGCTCTCGACAAACGCCTTGCAGATATACAAACCGATACCGGTGCCGGCGACGTTCTTGCGGCTACGGTGTGAGCGATAAAATTTGTGAAAGAGATTTTTCACTACATTTGGTGGCATACCAACCCCGTTGTCGCGGACAGTCAGCTCGACGAACTCGCCCTTTTGCGCGGCGGTGACTGATATCACACCACCTTCGAAGCTATATTTGATGGCGTTGTCGATCAGATTGCTAATCACCTCGCTGATACTGCCGCGATCGGCCGCCACCGTCGGTAAATTCTCTGGCAGCGAGACATTGAGAATCCGTTGCTGGGTTGAAGCTCGCAGCGCCATATCATCGGCAATTGAGGCGTAAATATCGCTAAGGCGATCTTCGCTGAGGTGGACGATCAAGTGATGACGGTCAAAGCGCGAGACGTTGAGAATGTTGTTGATATAGCTCGACAAGCGGTTGGCTGAGACGATGAGTCGCTCGAGTAGCTGCGGCTCATCGCCGTGTAGTCGGTCTGCCAGCTCTTGCGTCAGTATGTCAAGATACCCCCGGATAATGGTGACCGGCCCACGCAGCTCATGGGCGGCGAAAGCGATGAAGTTAAGATCTTCCTCTTCTGGTAGGTAGTGGTCTGACCGATCAAACAGCACGATAACCGTCTCGCCGGCAGCACCTCGCTGGTAAGAGGCTGTGATGTCAAAAAAACGAGTTTGCTGGATGCGTGCTGGGTCGGTGCTAATTCGTCGCCACTGCCGCTCAGCGCTGACTGCAGTTGTCTCGATAGCTTCGAGCCAGTCGGTCAGTGGCTGATCGTCAAGAAAGTCGAGTGCCAAGTATGGCTCACCAGTCGCGTCTTTGACGACTGGGGCAGCACTGTTGGCGGCAATAATTTGCTTCTGGGGGTTCAAGACGACAATGCCGCAGCTGGTGTGATCAAGTGCCTCAGCGAGTATATCGCTAGCAGGCCGAGCCTGAGGCTGGCTATCAGCATAGAGGTAAATCGCCTGCAAAACTGCGCTGAAGCCAGTGCGAGTATAGTGCTTGGCGTTGGGGTGTGGCGGCTTCGGTGCCTGTGGGTCACCAACCTTATGAGCCAGTGCTGTCAGCATCGTATCCATCGGCTCTGTCATAGTAGGCAGGAGTAGTATATACAGCCCTCCCCCAAGCAAAAAGATGAGCAACAGTATCGACCATAAGAGCGGCGACTGCCACGATAGCACCCCGGCCCATTGGAGGATGAATCCGACGCTCAGGCTGACCACGGCATGAACTCCGATACAGATCAGGATATGGCTGCGATGGTAATAATGTTTATAGTCAGATAACGTCTTGGTGCCTGGCGTTATTGCCACGACACACCTCCTCGCCCTGGCGTGATGGTGGCGATCCATGTCTGGCCACGGTTGAGTGCAATTGGTTTGTTGGCTGCATCGACCAAGGTGAGCGGCTGGCTCATGCCCTCTTTGCGCCAGGTCGCTTCTACCGCGGTGCCATTTTGAAAGATGTGTGCTTTGCCGGTACCGGTGGTCACCACATCTTCGTAGGCGTCAGCGGTGCCAGCCCGTCGCTCGATAGGTGCTTCGAGTACGACCACTACATGCGGGGCAATTTGCCCCTCTTCTCGGTCGGTGTGTGGTGCCCCTGCCATTGCGCGGACATAGGTATTTGCAGCCTTGTCGTACACGTAGCTAGTGTTGTAAAGATTACTACTTAGGTTGACGGTGATCTGGTTGGCAGTTGGTGCGGCAGGCTGTTTCGTCTGTTTTTTGGTGCTCTCCGGCGTGACTGGCTTGGGATCTTGGCGGGCAAAACTTTGGAAGACAGACTCTTTGTACCCTTTGGCGGCGTTCAGCTGATCGAGGCGCTCACCAGAGGTGTACATGTTGTGCGGAGCTCGCCGGTCATTTGCTCGCCAATAGCTCCCCGCATTGAAGAACTGGTCAATATCGCGGTAGTTGCCGTTTCGGACCTCGGCGAGGGCATTTGGGCTGCCGCCTACATGGGCGATCGATGCCTGATACTGGGCACCCCAGCTGAGATAATAGAGCCGTAGACTACGAACTGGCCCGATCAGGGCTGGCTTATCGTGCTGGTAGACTGCTAAGAAACGAGTGATACCACCTTCGGCCACCGCCTCATACACGACACCAGCTTTTTTGAGGCCAGATTGTGGCCGGGCGCTGGGGCTATTCTCGATCATCACCGCAGTGACTGGCTGTGTGGTGGCGGCTTGGTTGGCGACTGGCAGGCCGGTCAGCGGTGAATAGTATTTTTTGGGCGCTTGCTTTTTGACGCTTAGTGGCATGTTGCGGTAGTTTGGTTTTTTGTGAAGCAAAAAGTAAGTGATCGAACCGCTGATCAAAATAAGCGCGATGCCACACACCACAGTAGTGGCCAAGTGGTGCTGATTGACAAAGGCTCGTAACCGCTGCAGTTTGCTGCGGTGGTCGGTGGTGTGGTGGGGTGCTGGTTTGATTTTTTTCATGGTTATGGTTAGTATAGCATGTCTTGCGAGTCGAGGCAAAGTGAGGTGGCCTACTCTAGCTGAGTATCAGCGTGGTCGAGCCGTGCCAGTGTTCGCTGGCGGCCTAGTAGTGCCAGCGTATCATTGAGCTGCGGGCTAAATGGAGCCCAGGTGGTCGCGATACGAATCAAGCTAAACAAAACGGCCGGCTTCTGGCTCGTCTCGCACAGTAGCTGGTTAAGGCACTGCTGGATTGCCTCTGGTGTCCAGGTGGTGAGGTCAGCGAGGGCCTGGCGCGCGGCTTGGAGAAGCTGCCGTTGCTCGGCGGGGGCGAGTTTTTTGAGCTGTTTATGCTGAGCGAGCAAATCTCTATTGACCGTTGGCTCAGCAAAGAAGTAGTCGGTGAGCCCCGGTAAATCGCCCAGTGTCTTAAGCCGATCCTGGACGAGCGCCAACACCTGCGTTTTGTACGCCTCGTCGTGCTGCTGAGCACTGGCTGGCCAAAATCGAGCCACTCGCTGAGAGAGTTCATCTAGCGGTAGTCGCCTAATCCACTGGCCATTGAGCCAAAGCAGGCGCTGCTCATCAAATCGAGCACCAGATTTTTGGACGCGGTCTAAGCGAAAGCTGTCGATGAGCTCTTGGCGGCTAAAAATCTCTTGCTCTGTACCGTCGTTCCAGCCGAGCTGTGCCAAAAAGTTCATCATCGCCTCTGGTAGAATCCCCTCATCGCGGTACTCGGTGGCAGATTTGGCGCCGTCGCGCTTCCCCAACTTTTTGGTGCCGGTGGGTGCCATGATGTGCGGCGCACAGGCGAGTACCGGCGGCTCTAGCCCAAGAGCCTCGTAGAGTGACAGATACTTTGGTGTGCTGGCGATATATTCTGACCCGCGAATGACATGGGTGACCTGCATTTCATAATCATCGACAATGTGGGCGAAGTTGTAGGTCGGGAGACCGTCTGACTTCATCAATACAAAATCATCCAAGGCTTCAGGCCCGGCGCTTAACTGCCCCATAATTGGGTCATGCCAGGTGTAGCGCTTGATTGTCGGCACGCGAAAGCGGAGTGGCTGCGAACCATCCCACACTGGCGGGTTCGCTGGCCGGTGGTCACGATATAAGAAAGCTCGTTTCTCAGCATGAGCATGCTGGCGAAAAGCTTGCACCTCTTCTGGTGTGTAGGGGTCGGCATAGGCGAGACCCTGCGAGACTAAGCGCTCAGCCCACTGCTGGTAGAGTGCCCGGCGATCTGTCTGATGGTAGGGCCCATGCGCGCCAATTTCGTGGCCATCGGCGGTTGGGCCTTCATCCCAGTCTAGGCCGAGCCAGCTGAGCGTCTCGAGGATAGTGGCTTCGGCGCCTTCCACAAAGCGTGCTTGGTCGGTATCTTCGATTCGCAGCAAAAATTGACCACCATGATGGCGCGCGACCAGCCAGGCAAACAGCGCGGTTCGCAGATTACCGATGTGCATATAGCCGGTCGGACTTGGAGCAAAACGAGTACGAATAGTTGTCATGCTATCTATTATACCCCACCCTGGCCTCATTCACATGATTCATAGGCTGGCGATAATACGCTGGACCTGCTGGCGTGAAAGTGGAGCGGGGCCACTGATATGGTAGAGTATACCGCCGTTCACCCAGGTAGTGAGTTGGTCCGTACGATAAACGGTCAATCCATTGATCAAGATAGTGGTGATAGTTTGGTGCTGGCGAGTCAGGGACTCTTTGACCGCTGCCGAGTCCCAGCTGCTTTTTTGTTGCGAGATCGTGTACCACGTGCTGTCGCCGCCGCCACGGTAGCGAAAGGTCAGCGAGACGCGACCATCGTGTGTCTTGATTGATCGGTCGAGCGTATACCCGTCTGGTTGATACCCTGGTAGTTTTGCCTGAATACCCGCCTGTATTGCCGCTATACGCACCGAAACAGCTGGCAGATTGAGATACACCAAATAGCCACCGAGGCTAAGCCCACTCAGCCCAATGACCGCCACCAAGAGCCACTGCCAGGCCGTTAGTCTGCGCCGCCACGGCGTACCGCCGCCTGCCAATTGCTGGTGCGGCTTTGGCGCTGGGCTATGCAGCGAGTTGGGCGGGTGGCTAGGGTCGGTTGTCATCGGGTGAGCTCCTGAGGTGTGTCAGCTTATTTCTCTTATCATACTAAAGCGCCTATGGTTCCTGCAAGGGCTGGTCTGTGATATAATTCGCCTGATATGTATCATCGTAGAAACCATAAAAAAGAAGTGGTTCGTCGGACGTTTGTCTATGCGATCATGACGATCACCACGTTTGTGTTGTTATTTATTTTGATGTTCCGAATGCTCGGCTACCGGCTTGATCTTACTCGGCATACTATCGAGCAGACCGGTTTGGTGCAGTATGATTCGTTTCCGCGTAGTGCGCTGGTCAGTGTCGATGGGATGAACCTCGAGGTGACGCGTACCAAAAATACCGTCTTGCCGGGCCCGCACACATTTCGGATGACCCTCAAGGGTTATCAATCCTGGCAAAAAAACATGACAATCAAATCTGACACAGTCACTCAGCTCAACTATGCCCGACTAATACCAGAGCAAAAAAAGGTGTCTACGATGCACGAGTTCGCCCAGCTCTCAGCAGTGAAATTTGCACCAGCTGGCCAGTATGTATTGGGTATCAGTACTCAGCATGCCACGCCAGCTGCCGTCTGGGGTGATCTCCGTGATGTCAAAAACCCAAAGTTTACCAGCCAGGCGCTCGATAAGTCAGTAGTCAAGGGGTATGATCACGCAGAAACCACGCATGCCTTTGTGATCAGCGAATGGGATACCAGCGGCCGCTTTGCCCTGGTCAAACACACCTACACCACCAAGGAGCAAGCTGACGCAGCTGCCAGCAAGCAAACTACCGCCACAGGGTCGGTTCAGTGGCTACGGCTTGACCGTGAACACCCGACCGAGCTGGTCGATGTAACCCAGGTGGTAGGCTTGGATGTCCAGTATGCATCGTTTAGTGGCACAAATGGCAATGACATGTATATTTTGCAGTCGAATGGTGACGTTCGCTCGGTGCGGGTTGCTGATGCGACGATTTCTCGCCCGCTCATCCAAGGAGTACAGTCGTTCACTATGTATGGCAATGACACCCTGGCCTATGTGGCGGCGGCACAAGATGGCCACCGCGACGCCGGTGTCTGGAAAAAGGGCTGGAAAACACCTCAGGTAATCCGTACACTCTCGGCGGCAGAGTCTGCGCCGGTCCATATCCGGGTGTCACACTATTTCCACAAAGACACAGTGGTCGTGAGCGTAGGTGCCCACGTGACAATATATCGCGGTAAGCTCCCAGAAGATCGTGAGGCACTGCAGCGTTTTCTGAAAAACAGTCGCACCTTTGACTTTGGTCGGCCAGTTGCCAAAATGACCATGAGCAACAACGGCCGGTTTATTGTGGTGAATGACCAGACTGGCTACATGAGCTATGACATAGAGCGGCTATCGCGCTCATCATATATCTCCCTACCGAACGGTACGCCACTTGCATGGCTTGATGAGTTCCACCTCTGGCATGTCGATCAATCAGGCTCGCTGGTCATGCAGGAATTTGATGGCGCCAATCGTAGCCAGCTGACTCCAGCGACCGCCGGCCTCGATGCGGTGCTCTCGCGTGATGAAAAGTATATATTTGTCTTGCTTAAGCCGGCTGGTGCCGAGACGGTCAAATTACAGCGGTTATCGATGACCATCAACGAATAAATCAACAGGGCCGCGATATTCACGCTATTCACTCGCTTGGGGTTTACGTTTTCATATTGTCAGTTTCTGCCGCGGTAGGTACCGGCAGCTGTTCAGCCCCTACTCCCCTACCCCGGCTCAAAGCAGTGTGGCAGGATAGTGATCTATATGGGCAATATGCGGAAGAGTATAAAAATCGCGGTCTCTCACCGAGGTGTAGCACCTTGTTTAGCGGTGAAATAGCCGCTCGATAACCGTCTGATTTGGCTTGCCAGGGATACCTTTTGAACTGCCGGTGTCGCTGGTTGTATTGGTGCTCGGCGCTGCTTTACTTGGGTCGGGGCTGATCTGCTCCGCGAAGACCAATAGGCGCTTCTCGGCTGTCCCAAGTGGTACGCAGCTGACCAGTGTGAGCATCGGTTTGGTGGTTTTGAGCTGGACTTTGCTGACCGCGTCTGGCAACACGACCTCGGTACTGGTGATGCTGTAGGTGTAGCGCTTCCCTTCGTAATTCATGTAGATCAAGTCACCCTTGGCGAGCTTCTCGTTCTGTGCGAACACAAACTTATAGTCACCGGCGGCAAAGGCGTCGTTTGACGAATGAGCGGCGAACACCGCGTTGCCCACCTGGCCAGGCACTGCGCTGGCGCCAGCAATTGCGAAATGGGCGATCCCCTTCTCCATAGCCTTCATTTGTGATTTTTCATCTGACCCTGCACCATACACCACCGGTGCATCGACATTGATTTTGGGGATAATTATCCGAGGCTCCGGGGCGACTGCCACATTATTCGTTGGGTCGACAATGATATTTTGTGGGTCAATGTTTCCAGGGGTAGTGTACGCGGCGACGGCGCCAAAGATGATACGGTTGTACTGCAGGAATAGTAAGACAACGAGTACAGTGAGGCCGGTAAGCACTGGGATAAAGTGTCGTGAGGCAGTGGCTTTGCGAGCGCCATCCTTGACTTTCTGGCGAATTTGGGCCCGGAGTTTTTTGATAGCGGTCTCTTCGGCGGGGTCTGGCTGTGTGGCCTGCGCCTTGGCAAGCTCGGCTAGCTCTTTTTCTTTGGCGCTGAGATGATTGGCGTAGTAGCGCTCATAATACATTTGGTAATATTTTTGCCAGGCAGTGTGGTACTGGCGCCACTGTTCGGCGGTTGCGTGGGGAGTGTGCTGACTACCTGAGCGCTGCAAGGTCGTGGGGATATCCTGTACCTGCTGTACCTGGGGCGACTGGGGAGCGGGCGTGGGCTGAGCTGGCGACGGTGGCTGGGTCGGTAAGTGCTGCTGTGCTGCTGCGGTAGATCGAGTGGTTGTGGCCTGGGCGGCCTGAGTGGCTACACCGGCAGGGCTCCCCTGCTGACTGGGCTTCACTGGCCTTGCTGGCGGTTGAGTGTTTTGGTGTGGTGATGATGGCTGGGCTGGTTGAGCTGGCTGAGGCCTTGGCACGGTATGCTGAGCTGTAGCCTGTGGTGGACTGTAGGGTCGCCGCTGGCTGGCTGGTGAGGTGGGCCTCACTTGACGAGGCGGCTGGCCACGGTAGATCGAATCAAGCTGCTTACGGATCAACTGGGCAGCTGCAGTACGTTGGGTCGAATAATTGCGTGGTGGTGGCGTGGTGGTACGGGGCTGATATGACGGATGAGACGGATTACCTGACCGCCCGCTCGACTGATTATTCGTCGGGTTCATCAGTCTAATTATACCGCATAATAGCTGGAAGATAAAGCAGTACTGGTTGCAGCCAGCTACCCAGTGTGCTAGTATGAAAAGCAGATTTGGAGTGCTCTCTCGTGCCGCGGTGGCGGAATTGGTAGACGCGCTAGACTCAAAATCTGGTGAGCAATCGCTCGTGCCGGTTCAAGTCCGGCCCGCGGTACCAGAGGTCGCTCCAGGTCTTTTTTATATTGAATTATTGGCCGAGCCGACTGGCGAGCGTCGGATGGGGGACGTGCACAGCGCCACTAGCAGCAGCGGCCAAAGGGGTGTGGGCAAGCCACAGCAGGTGGCTAGCTATATAGCTTGCGACAGTGCCTCGCCAGATAGTGAGTGGTGTCGCCCAGGCCTGGGTGATCACTTGGCCGCCCTGCGCCATGATGAGCTGCTCTGCATGAAAGGTGACAATCGTCGCTGGGTAGGTGATGGTAAATTTATGAAGCGTTTCGACCAGCTGAGCTAACTGCATATGAAACGTCACTAACTTTGGGTAATACACTGCGCGGAACATTTTTTGGAGCTGTGCTAGTGAGACGACATATAATAATTGTGGCTTTTCGAGCAGGGCTGCGGCATTGTGCTGCACGAGGTCGACTGCATCGCGCGTCAGCACGACTGGCCGCTGGGTGTCGTGCAAGAAGGATTCATATAGACTAGCAGTTTGGCTGTTTTTGCCAGCATCACCGATCAGCAAGATACCATCAGCCCAGCTATCTAGGGCACGTAGGGCTGCGATGGCCTCTGAAGACATCCCGCCAGAAGGAGTGGTCGGCGCAAATAGCACATCAGTCATCTGAGGTGGCACACTTTTTTGCAGGGCATCAGGCAGGATGACTCGCACCTGCCCCGCCCCAGCGTGATGCGTCGCTTGATAGCTATGCGCCACTGCAGCAAACCCTAAAGCATTGCCGCCGATAATACCGAGCTTCCCGGCTTGGTCGCGCCGCTCTGGCCGCTGCCATTCGGCGTCTGGATAACAGGGTTGTTCAGGTGTTTGCCGCTGCCAATACGGATACATCTCTACCCTACCTCGATATCGATACTGACCGGGCAATGGTCGCTCCCCATTTGACGTGGATGGATGGCTGGGTTAGTGACTCGGGGGGCGATATCGGCCGAAGCAAGCCAATAATCGATCCGCCAGCCGATATTGCGAGCTCGGGCATTTGCCCAGTGTGACCACCAGGTATACGCACCAGTTTGCTCTGGGAAGGCCGCCCGGAAGGTATCGACGAAACCGGCATCAAGGTAGTGCTGAAAGCCGCGGCGCTCCTCGGCGGTGAAGCCGTGTTTGCCGGTATTTGCCTGAGGGTTGGCTAGGTCGATCGCAGTGTGTGCGACGTTCATATCACCAGAGTATAAGACTGGCTTGGGCTGGCTATAGGCCCCAGCCGCGAGCTCTTTTAGATAAGCAAGACAGGCTGGATCCCAGTGGTTGGCACGGAGCTGGAGGCGGCTTAAATCACCTTTGGCATTTGGCGTATAGCAGGTGACAAGCCAAAAGCTATCGAATTCAGCAGCGATAATTCGCCCCTCGTCGTTTGGGTTACCGTAGCGATCGACGGGGAGGCCATATTGTGTGATCACCGTATCTGGGAGGCCGTCGCGATACTGCCGGGGCTGAGTTCGAGAAAGAATTGCTGTACCGGCATAGCCCTTTTTTTGTGCAGCATAAAAATGCTCATGATACGCTGGTAGGTCGAGCTCGACTTGGTCGCGGCTCGCTTTGGTTTCTTGCAGGCAGATGATGTCTGGCTGATAGGTATCCAAAAACTGCGCAAATGCCCCCTTTTTGATGACTGCGCGGATACCGTTGACGTTCCAAGAGAATAGCCTCATATGATGGATTATACCTTGAAAAAGTAGTTTGATGAAGTCGACTCGGCGGCCGCGGGCTTGCCTTGTTTGCTATACTATTACATATGAGTGAAGAGAGTGGCAAGAAAATGACCGTGAATATGGTCTCTGAGAGCGAGTTTACTGTCCAGGGGCATGGTGTTCATACTGCATATGTTGAAATGCGTGACTCATTGCAAAAACGGGTGGCCGACGTACAGATTGCGACCAATGCCAAGGGGAAGTTCGATGTGGTGCATATTCACACGCCGGGGTTGTACGCAGTCAGTAAACTGCTGTTTTCTGGCAAGAAGCGGGTTGTCTCTGCTCACCTGGTGCCAGATAGCCTCGTTGGCTCGTTTAAAGCGGCCAAGTTGTGGCGGCCATTTGCTAAGTTTTGGCTCACGTTTTTATACAATCGGGCAGACCTCGTGCTGGCGGTCTCTGGCTACACCAAAACCGAGCTTGAGCAGATGGGGGTCACGCGGCGAATTGAAGTGTTATATAACACAATCGATACCGCACGCTACCAGACTTCTGCCCAAGAGAAGGCCAGAATTCGTCAGAAGCTACAGATCAGCCCAGACGCCTGCGTGGTGGTGGGAGTCGGCCAAGTACAGCCACGAAAACGAGTCGACATCTTTCTTGATATGGCCAAAAAAATGCCCGAGGGCCAGTTCATTTGGGTTGGTGGGGTGCCATTTGGGGTGGCTGCTGCCGATAATTATGCGATGCAGCGGATGATTAAACACCCCCCACGAAATATGAGATTTACCGGGGTGATTCCGTTTGCTGAGGTGGCCGATTACTATAAGGCGGCAGATATTTTTGTGCTGCCGAGCGAGCAAGAAACCTTTGGCTTCGTGACAGTCGAGGCGGCGGCTGCTGGGCTACCGGTCGTCCTGCGCGACATCCACGACTACGATGACACCTTCCGAGACGGCGCTGTGATGGCCAAAGATGATGATGACTTCTGGCGCTGCGTTAAGCAGCTATCGTCGGATCCGGCGCTGATCCGGGCCGCCCAAAATCGCTCCGCGAAGATCGCTGCTCGGTTTGACAGCAAGGCTGGGGCACAGCGGCTGCTTGATTTGTACAAGAGTTTATTTTAATAGTGGTATAATAAGGCTATGAAGATCGGACTTTTTACTGATACATATCGGCCGTCGATAAACGGGATCGTCTTTGTCGTCGAGTCGTTGAAGCGCGAGCTAGAAGCTATAGGGCACGAGGTCTACGTGTTTTGCCCTGCCAAGTCGATTCACCCAGCTAAGCAGGCAGAGCTGCTCCACGAAGATGACAATAGCCATATCGTCCGCTTTCGCTCGATCAAAGGGGCGTTTTTTGATGACTACGATACCTCGGTGTTCTTCCCGCCGATTGTCCAGCGGCAAATCGCCAATATGAACCTCGATGTGGTGCATATCTTTACCCCGTCGCAGATCGGTTTGCTGGGGGTCAGCGTCGCCAAAAAAGCTGATATCCCGCTGGTGATACAACACTGCACCGACCTCTATGAGTTCGTCGATCATTACCCGGCTGTTCTGCCGGGCGCCCTGGCTTTGGCGGGGATTGTCTTCCCGCTATCAGTCAAGCTGCGCGGTCAGGATCTGCTCGAGGTGGTCAAGCTTTACCGGCCACGAGGTGGCGTGACGAAATGGAATAAAGACATCATCGAGCGGATGATGACAATCCTCCACAGCAAGGCTGACGCCGTGATCGCCCTGTCGCGCAAGAGTCAAAATCAGCTCGAGTCGTGGCAGGATGATGAATATTACTACGATATCACTCTGATGCCAAATGGTGTCAATGCATTGCCAAAGCCGAAGAAACAGGACGTCGAAGCATTCCGGGCACGATGGGGGCTGGCCGAGGATGATGAAGTGTTCGGCTTTGTCGGCCGACTGGGCGAGGAGAAGAATCTGCCGATCCTCATCCAGGCGTTTGACCGCTATATCGCGGCGGCTCGCCCAAAGTCAAAGTTGCTGTTTGTCGGTGATTTTGAGTACCGCAAAACACTCGAAGAAATGGCTGCTGCGACGCATTACCCAGATAGAATTATCTTTACCGGTGCGCTGCCACGAGAAGAGCTTGGTGTCGCCTACCAGGTGCTCAGCGTGTTCACCTTCCCGTCGCTCAAAGACACCCAGGGGTGGGTCTTACACGAGGCGGCACACGCTGGTAAGCCAATTGTCCTGATTGATACTGCGGTTTCGGAGGTTGTCAAAGATGGAATCAATGGCTATTTTGCTGAGAATGATCCGGCCGATCTGGCGCAGCACGTCATCAAGCTGCTGGCAGATCCGCTGATGCGGCAAGCCTTTGGTGAGCAGAGTAAGCAATTGGCTCGCCGCTTCACTGAGCGTAGCCAGGTCCGTAAATTGGTCAAACTGTACCAAAATGTTATCGACAACCATCCAGCGGCGCGTCGGTCTGCTGACGATGCGGCTGCTGGCCGCGCACATGATGGCAAATAGCGACAACCTGCTCGGCGCTTTTGGCCCAGCTGTAGCGGTTGGTATTTTGTAGCCCCTGCCTGATCATCTGACGTGACAATTCAGGGTCGGCGAGACGCTCGATTTGGGCGGCGGCATGAGCTGGTGAACGAGGGTCAAAATAGAGCGCACCCTCCCCTCCTACTTCGCGAAAGATTGGCGTATCGCTACAGACGACTGGCACGCCAGCGTGTTGTGCTTCGATGATTGGCAAGCCAAACCCTTCGGCTCGGCTGGCAGTCGCCAGGCAGCGGGCACTTCGCAGAAGCTGGCGGTATTGCTGATCGCTGACGCCATCGTGAATAATCACTCGGTCGCTGACGCCGCACTGGGCGATGAACGCCTCGAGCTGCTGGCGGCGCTTGGCAGGAATTTTACTACATAAGTCAAGGATCATGCCGGGCAGCTGCGCAATTGCCTGGATCAAACATTCAGCATTTTTGTATGGCGTGAAAGCGCCCATATATACCACATGGCGAGAGCTGGCGTGGTCGGCTGGGCTGTTATCGCGAAAACTATGTGCCACTGCATTTGAGACGATCGAGACAGGCCGGCGGGTCATGCGGCGCTCGGCGAGCTCTTGCCGGGCAGTCTGGCTGACAGTGGCGACCACATCGGCGCTATTAAGGAACCGACGCATCGGCCAGAGTGACGAATGAAACAATCGCCATTTGAGGCGGATATCCCAGGCTAGCCACTGTGGCGGCGTCTGGTATGTGAAAAATATCAGGTCATGAATCGTCAGCACTAAGCGGTAGCGACGGCCATATGAGCCCATGAAGAAGGATGGCGAGTAAACAATATCAAAGTGGTGTGGATTGATCAGCCGGGCGATGAAAAACTCTCGGTATAGCTGAGCAGGGTTATTGGCCATCAAATATGCCACCTCTGGTAGCTGCCCTAGCTGTGCTTTGTCGTAGATCAGAATGGTCAGGTTGATGTCATCACGTTTTGCGAGTTCGTGGATGAGACTGCTCGAGTAGCGGCTCAGGCCATCGCTTGGCGCATCGGTACGAATCCAGCGGGCATCAAATAAAATATTCATACGCTCTATTATATAATCTGTATGCGTCTCTTGCTACTATATTAGCTCATCGACTTGTCTGCGATAAATTGAGTGATAGCCTCAACTGTTTCAGGGACTTTTTCGTAAATAATCAGATGGCCGGCTCCGGGGATTGTCACAAGGCTTTGGGGGTCGATTGCCTGTGCAAGGTACTCGATATGCTTGAGTGGTGTGACGTTGTCTTGTTGCCCAGTGATCAGCAGTAGGTCTTTTTGGCGTAGACTGTCGGCGTAGTTGATCATGCCGTGTTGACTGATTTCTTGGTAAATAGCTCGGTAGAAATCAGTGCTCGAGACATCGAGGTCATACAAGCCGTGCTGATAGATCTGCCGGCGGATATCGGTGTCTGCCGTCTTTATCAAGCCAAACGCGGTGAATCGCGACATAAATTTACTAGAGATAACTCGCATCCCTAGCCTGCCTGTCTTGGCGCCGAAGCCATAATATAGCCGACCACAGAGGTAGCCAACCCAGCGCTGATCGGTGATGCCAGAAATAGCAGTTGGCACTGGGCTGATGACAATGAGTTGCTGTCGATGCGGTGTCGGCTGCTGCTGGATCATGCTACTGGCGATCAGCCCGCCCATCGAATGGCCAAGCAAGATCGGTGGCTGCGGCAAATCTAACTGAGCAATAAATTGGTTCATCAAGACTGCTAATCGTTCGATCGACCAATCGTGCTGCTGCGGCAGGTCACTACTGCCAAACCCCGGAATATCTGGAATAATCAAGTGAAAATCGGATAGCAGCGGCTCAAAGCACCGAAATCCCCTGTGCGAGCCGGTAAAACCGTGAAACATCACGATGGTTGGCGTTTTGTCTGGGTGGTGCGACCAATAGTCGATTTTTAGCCCACCTGGCAGGGTGACACTCTCAGGCATTATCGTTGGAGTATCCTTTTGTGTTCACGCTCAATATCGCGCCGCTTGATAGTCTGGCGTTTATCATATTTTTTCTTACCCTTCCCTAGGGCGATGACTAGTTTAATATAGCGACCGCCGGTCAGTAATTTGACGGGGACGATCGTCATACCCTGCTGGCGAGCTGCTGCAAACTGGCTGAATTGGCGGCGTGCCACGAGTAGTTTGCGAGGGCTGGTGTCGACCGTTCGGTGGGGTGACTGGCCTCGCTCAGTCAGCTTGAGCGAAAAGCTGGCGTTGTTGAGCCAGAGCTCACCATTTTTGACAGCCACAAAGCTGCCCTTGAGTTGGACATGGTTCTCACGAGCAGCCCTGACTTCTGGCCCAGTCAGTACTAATCCGGCGACTAATTCATCGTCTAGCTGGTAGTCAAACCGGGCCCGCCGATTGATAATGGCAGAGGGTTGCGTATGCTGAGATTTTTTACCTGACATGCCAGGATATTATACCGTATTGTGGCGGATTCGTCATCACTCTCAGGGGTCTATTCGGCCAGTGTGCTACAATAAAGGGCTGAATGATCGCAGATATTTCGATTCAAGAGAAGAGTTTTGGCGACAAGACGTTGATGCGTGACGTCAAGTTTAGCGTGGATGATGGTGAGAAGGTCGGCGTGGTTGGCCGCAATGGCGTCGGCAAGTCGACGTTGTTTGGTATCTTGGCGGGCACGGACACCGACTATACTGGTGAGGTGATTTTTCGCCGCGGTATCACGGTGGCTAGTACGGCGCAGGAGCATCACGGTTTGGGTGATCAGACGGTGCTGAGCTACATTTTGGCGGGGCTGCCAGAATATGCGAGCTTAAAGAAAATTATTGATGAATATCCCGAGACCATGGGCGATAATATGCGTAAGATTGAGGAGTACACCCAGGCGCTGGAGCGATTTGACCAGAAAGGGTTTTACCAGATTAAGGAGAAGATTGAGAGGGAGCTCGATAATTTTCAGCTGAGCGGATGCGGCGAGCGGCCACTTGGTTCCCTGTCGGGCGGTCAGAAGCGGCTGGTGGAGATTGTGAAGATTATGCACTCGGGCGCGCATTTGGCACTGATTGACGAGCCGACTAATCACATGGATTATGTGGCCAAGCAACAGTTTATCGACTGGATGAGCTCGCAGCCGCGCCAGGCCATGCTGATCATCACGCACGACCGTGACGTGCTGGGCCGGGTGGATCGAATTATTGAGCTCAAAGACGGTGGATCAGTCAGTTACCGTGGTAATTATGACGCCTATCTCAAGCAGAATGCTCAGGCAACGGCGGCGGGCATGAATAATTTTGAGCAGGTTGAGAAGCGGATGACTAACCTTCGGCAAAAGGTGCTGGATTATCAGCGGCTGAAAGAAAAGTCGCGCAACCCCGGCACCATCCAGAAGTTCAAGCGGCTGGAGAACGAGGCGCGGGCCGAGCTGGCGGAACTATCAGAGATGGATAAGCCGACGTTTTGGATTGATAAGGAGTCGGCTGGGCAGCTTGATTATAAATCGGCTGAGCGCTACGGCAAGTTCAAGGCGCGCAATATTCGGCTCTCGATGAAGGATGCGGCCAGTCGCAGTCAGCATGTGCTGGTGCGGGTTGAGGACGCGGCGGTTGGGGTCGGCGAGCGGATATTGTTTGAGGGCGTGAATATTGATTTGCGTGAGGGCGAAGCGGTTGAGCTGCGCGGCCGTAATGGCGCTGGCAAGACGACGCTGATACGAGAACTGCTCGACGTACAGGTTGCAAATAGAGACACCGCTCGGCTGATACCTGTCGTTTATACTGGCTTGCTTCATCTCGATCCGCATATTCGGATTGGTGTTTATGAGCAAGAGATTGCGCCGACTTATTTGGATTTGCCGCTAGCGCAAGCGATTGAACAGATGCATCTCGACCGCGGTCTAAAAGTTAACGATACCAAAATCCGCCAGCTGATGAGCGATTATTTGTTTGTCGAGAGCGATGGTAGTGTTCCCTTATCTTCGTTAAGCGGCGGTCAAAAGGCGCGATTCCAGCTCATAAGTATGCTGGCGAATGATCCGCAACTGCTGATTTTGGACGAACCGACTAATCATCTCGATTTGCCTTCAATTGAGGAATTGGAGTTGGCATTGGAACGCTACAGCGGCGCGATTTTGTACGTTAGCCACGACGATTATTTCCGGCGCAAAATTGGCGGTGTAATTGTGCAAATTGGCGAAGCTAGCTGATAAGCTGTTTTTCTTTTAGCGCGGCATCGAGTTTGGCGCGATCAAAGCCGCGAATAATCTCGCCGCCGATATCAGTTACCGGGACGCTGCTGGTCTTGCCGCCAACTTTAGAGAGAAGCTCACTCATGGCGCTGCCATCTTTGTCGATATCGCGAACTGTGTATTTGACGCCAAGGCGGTCTAGATATTCCTTCTCGGTTTTGCACCAAGAACACCACTCGGCGCTATAGATGATAACTTGCTCGGTTGCTTGACTTTGCATATTTCTACCCTTCTATTAGTAACGGTAACCATTATATACACAATATGTAGTGTATGCAAGCTATTTTTGAACGCTAGATTTATGGCTTGTCAAGTACCAGCCGCCGTCTGCCGGTGATTGATAAATATCTAATTCGAGATCTAAGTGATATTTTTGCAGCTCTTTGATGGCGTTTTGAGCAGCTTGGCGACTGACGAAACGCTTTTTCTGCGGCGCGCGGGCGCTGTTGTTTTGGTATGGTATATGTTTCGGCGTGCGATTTTTGCGTGGCATATATGAACCATTATACACTTTACATACGGTGGCAAATGCTGCTACAATAATCCGGTATGGGTAATAAGGTTGATAGTGCCGCCGAGGCGCGGGTCAGCGATGATATTATGTCTCGCGAAGTTTTTGTATTGTTGTCTATGACAATGATTAGCGTGACGTGGCGGATGTTTGTGCCGACACTGGGACTATTCTTTGCCGGATTATGGCTAGACAGCCAGCTCGGTTTTAAACCATGGTTGATGACATCTGGCCTTTTTGTTGGAGCAGTAATTTCAGCCATGTTAGTGCATCGTCAGATTAGAAGGACTAGTAAAAAATGATGTATTTCGCAGCCTTACCGCATATTTCAGTGAAAGCTGACGAGGTTTTATCGATTGCCGGTTGGCCGGTTACTAATGCTAATTTAGTAGGATTACTTGGACTGTTACTGCTAGTTTGGTTGATGTTTCGAACGCGGTCGGCGGTGCTGGGGCGCAAGAAGGCAAACTTTGCAACGCGCTTGGTTGTATGGTGTTTTGAAGGTCTATATGATACCGTAAACCAGGTTATTACTGATCGGAAATGGGCGCGACGGGTAGCGCCGCTAGTAATTACAATGTTTTTCTTCATCGCGGCTCAATACTGGTTAGGATTGTTGCCGATTGTAGGGCCGGTGACGGTTGGCGAGCATAGTACTCCCCTGTTTCGCGGTCAGAATGCCGACTTGAACATGACCTTTGCGCTAGCGGCAGTAACGATTGTTATGGCGCAAGTTTATGCTGTGCGCGAGTTGGGCTTTGTCGGTAATCTGAAACGATATTTCGTCAATCCATTCCGCGATCCCATTATGTCTTTTGTCGGTATTTTGGAATTGATAGCTGAGCTGTCACGCTTGCTGAGTTTGTCGTTTCGTTTGTTTGGAAATGTATTGGCTGGCGAAATATTGGTAGCAATGATCGCCTATTTGACGCAAATGGCCATGACGGCTGTTTTGCAACCTTTTTACATTTTTGAATTGTTCATTGGTAGTATTCAAGCATATATTTTCTTTATGCTATCGACAGTATTTATTTCGATTGGATTGACGCATCATGGCGATGATGAGGAAAAACATACGTATTCTGAAACTTCGACTCCTTCTGGCGTGAAATTAGTGGCTGGAGGAGCAGAGTAAATTTATAGGTAATAACTAAAAAGGAGAAGTAATAAATCATGGAAAGTTTAGCATTTACGCTTGCATATGCAATTCCAGCTGCGTTTGCAGCGCTAGGTTGTGGTTGGATTGGCGCTTCGGCGATGAACGCTGCAGGGCGTAACCCAGAGAAAATTAACGACTTGCGCACGATGATGATTCTCGGTATTTCGTTCATTGATGCATTGGCGATTATCGGTTTTGTGGCGGCTATTGTCGGTAAAGTGATGTAAGGGATCTGAGTAGTGGATAACTTGCAATATTTTGCATCGGCAGGGTCTGGTGGTAGCGATTTGTTTGCGTCGCTTGGTATTGACTGGCGGCTGTTTGCGATGCAGACGATTGCTTTCATAATTTTGCTATTAGTACTAAAGAAGTGGGTCTATCCGCCGATTCTAGCGGCACTTGATAAGCGAGATGCTTCGATCAAAGAAGGTTTAGAAGCAGCCGAACAAGCCAAAAAAGCAGCCAGCGAGAGCGAAGAGCGGACTGCTGTCATCCTCAAAAAAGCTCGCCAAGAATCGCAAACTATTGTCGCTACTGCTAAAGTCGAAGCGTCTAATATGGTTGCTGAGGCGGAGCAAAAAGCTAAATCCCAGGCGGACTTTATCTTGGAATCGGCGCGCAATAATGTCAAGACAGAAATTTCGCAAGCCAAAGAAGATCTGCGTCGGCAAATGGTAGATCTAGTTGTTGACACAACGAAGAAAGTTACGCTTGACACGGTTGACCCTAGCCGAGATACTAGCTTAATTGAAAAGCAACTCGAGGAGGTCAAGTAGCATGGCTTCTGGCGCAATTTCGAAACGAAAGCTGGCGGCGTACGTGGCTGGCTGTTTAGCTGCTGGCGACAAAGGTCGTATCATAGAGCAGCTAGCGGCGTATTTGATTGAAACCGGCCAGGTGCGCGATCTCAATCAGATCACCGCGGCTATCGAGGAGGAGCTAGCTGATCGCGGTATAGTTGTGGCAACTGTCACGACCGCTCACCCGCTTTCGCGCCAGTTGCGCCAGGCGATTATCAAGCAGTTCGCGCCGAGCGGCTCGGAAATGCATATCCGCGAGCAAATTGACCCGAGTGTTATCGGCGGCTTCAAAATTGAGTTGCCAGGCAGCCAATTTGACGGCACAGTGATACATAAACTAACAGCCCTCAAGGGTATAAAGTAAAGGAAAAGAATGGCAGATATTACAGTGACAGAATTGTCGGACGAATTGCGCCAGGCGATTGCCCAGCTCGAGGTGTCTGAAGGTTTGGAGAAAGTTGGCATCGTTACACGCGTTGGCGACGGTGTGGCATGGGTGCATGGTTTGCGCGAGGCGGGATATTCAGAAGTGCTCGAGATTCAGGCTGCCGAAGGTGTTGTTGAAGCGTTTGCACTTAATCTGATGGAAGATGAGATCGGCGCGGTGCTGCTGGGCAGCGATCAAGGCGTGTCGGCTGGTGATAAAGTTAAGCTCAAAGGCGAAGTCCTGAGCGTGCCAGTCGGCGACGAGTTGCTTGGCCGGGTGGTTGACCCGCTGGGTCGGCCGCTGGATGGCGGGCCGGAGATCAAGACTAAGCAGCGCGGCCTAGTTGAACGCGAGGCTATCGGCGTGATGGGCCGCAAATCGGTGCACGAACCATTGATGACCGGAATTATGTCGATTGACGCTATGTTTCCGATTGGTCGCGGCCAGCGCGAGCTGATCATCGGCGACCGCCAGACTGGCAAGACCGCCATTGCTATCGACACCATGATAAATCAGGCGCGGCAGAAAACCGGCGTGGTCAATGTTTACGTGGCGATTGGACAGAAATTATCAAAGATTGCCCGGCTGGTTGACCGCTTGAAA
>CALHZK010000001.1 GCA_938040655.1 uncultured Candidatus Saccharibacteria bacterium | reverse complement strand
GGCGGTAGCGTTTGCCGATGTTGCCGTTGTCGTCCCACATCACCCGGCCAGGGTTAGCTTTGGCGAGGCTCGCGTAGACTTCGCGGGCTTTTTCTACCAATTCTGGCTTGTTTTTCAGCAGTGGCGAAACGGCAAATTTGACCGGCGCCAAGTGCTCTGGCAGCGCCAAATACACCCGTTTTTCACCATTTTGCTCGTCCTCACGGTACGCACCCGACAACACCGCCATCAGCGCCCGCTCGACGCCAAACGATGGCTCAATGACGTGCGGCACAAATTTTGTGTTCGTCCCCTTGACGGTGTACTCCATACTCTTGCCGCTGACCCGCTGGATATTCATCAAGTCAAAATCAGTCCGATACGCGATGCCCATCAGCTCCTCGCGACCAATTGGATAATCGTACTCAATGTCGATCGTCTTTTTGCTATAGTGCGCTCGATCCTCCGCCGGTACGTCCAGCTCGTGGATATGCTCTTGCTTCAAGCCTAGTTCTGCCAAAAATTCATGCGTCGCCGCCAGCAGCTCTTCAAACGCCTCCTGCCAATGCTCAGGGTCGACGAAATATTCAATCTCCATCTGCTCGAACTCACGAGAGCGGAAGACGAAATCGCGCGGCGCAATCTCATTGCGAAACGCCTTACCCTGCTGAGCGATACCGAACGGCAGATTAGGATAGAAACTATCGACGACGTTTTTGAAATTAGTGAAGATGCCTTGGGCGGTTTCGGGGCGGAGATAGCTGATACTATCCTCACTCTCAGTCGCGCCAACGTGCGTTTTGAACATCATATTGAAGGTGCGGGATGCGCTCAGTGGATTGCCATCCGGGCTTTTGATGCCACGCTCAGCGATCGCCGCATCCATCTGCGCCATGGTCATACCATCGGCGTCAACGCCGTTGTCTTTGAGGATGTGATCGGTGCGGTAGCGGCGGTGATTGACCGTATCTTCGCACAGCGGATCAACGAAAGTATCGACATGCCCGCTGGCCTGCCAAACCTTCTGATTCATCAAAATCGCCGCATCCACACCGTACATATCGTCGCGCTCATCCACAAACCGGCGCCACCACAAATTCATGATATTACGCTTCAGCTGCACACCTAGCGGGCCGTAATCCCAGGTGCCCGACAGGCCGCCGTAGACGTCCGACCCCTGATATATAAAGCCGCGCCGCTTACATAGGCTGATCAGATTTTCCATTGTGACATGTGCCATATCAGCAGACATCCTTTCTCACACCAGGTGTGATGTGACCATCATTAATTGTTTTGATTATACCACCAATCACTCTGCCGCATGAGCCTGGGCCAGCAGCCAACACTGATCGATCACCGCATCAATACCGCCCAGCTGGCTCAGCGCAGTCAATGGCGAGGTCGCCATCAGTCGCAGCAGCTTGATATGGTCAGCCGTGATGTCACCCTGCCGGCTTGGCCGGAGTGCCCGCTCAGCTGAGTCATACATATACGTCTTCTCAGCTCGAAGCGGCTGACCGAGGGCGTCGCTTATCAGATTGAGCTCCTCACCCCGTAGGCTGGCATAGCGAAGGTAAAACCATGTCTCGGTCAGCGTTCGAGAAGCCAGCGGCTGGTCTAGCTGGGCGAACACTGCCATCAGCACCTCAAACCAACCTGGCTCGTCAATCTGCTCACTGGCCCGAGCCACCAAGCGGAGTGCATTATAGGCAAAGCGCATTCGCTCATAATCCTCTATAATATGCCGATAAAACGCTATCAGCTGCGCACTCGTTAGCAGCTCTAATTGGCCGCGACCAGACCGGATAACCACATCGCTCACCGCGAATAGCTCGATACCACCAGCCAGCTTGGATCGCTGCCGCCGCACTCCCTTGGCGATCACTGTCCGACGGCCCTGTGGCGTCAGAAGCTGGATGATCCGATCTGCCTCTGCATAATCAGTCCGCTTGAGGACAATCGCCTTGAGCCGCTCGCTCTGGCTCATACAAAGACGCTCCGCAGCACCCGCGCGACTTCGGCGGGCACCATGGTCGTTTTGTTCAGCACTGCCCGCACGCCAAATGGCAGTAGCTGCTCAAGCGATAGTGCCAGACTACTACACACGACTACCGGCAGCTGTGCGAGATCGCCATAGCTACGCATTTCATTCAGCAGCGCCATACCAGTCTCGCCAGCCAGCAGCATATCCATGACGATACCATCTGGGTGCCATTCGTCGATCATGACAATCGCCTGGCCAGCAGACACCACCGCCCGCGTCTCAATATTTAGTGCTTGCATATAGCTCGTGAGCAGCTCTCGCCAAATAATGTCATCCTCGACGATTAGCACCTTTTTTCTCATACAGCCAGGTCAAATTGAAAGCTCATTTGTTGACTCATCGGCAACTTGACCAAGAATTCCATCCCATCCTTGTGGCGACGAGCATGTATACTGCCATTCATAAATCGGGCAAACTGCGCCGCCATAAACACCCCCAAACCGCTGCTGTCGGGCCTGGTTTTGGTAGACTTACGCGACTCGAGCTCATCCAACATACGATCGTATTCTTTCTGACTAATCATCGGCCCGTAGTCTCGCACACTAAACTGGACCTGCTGCTCGGGTGCGCGACTGACGCTCAGTTCGATCGGCATACCATCCTGGCTATAGCGCATCGCATTGTCCAAAAAGTTCGCCAAAATTCGTGATAAGAGCATTGGATTTGCCACCACCAAGGCAGTGTTTTGCCTGGCTTTTTTGTTTTTGTGCGGCCAGACAATCTCGTGGTTATACATCTGTGCCAATGCTTGCATATCCACCTCAAGCTGACGGCAAACCGACAATGGATTAAGCGGCTGGCATGGAAACCGATCAGGGTTCAAGTTAGCCGTAAAGGTGAGGTCATTTGTCAGCTGCAGCGCTCGCTCTGTGGTCTGGCTGAGCTGTCGGCGCAGGCGTCGCCGCACCTCTTCATCAAGATTATCCCCTTCGAGGGCTAAGATAAGTTGTCGCAATGATGCGAGCGGGGATTTCAATTCATGAGCAGCTACCACAAAACTTGGTAGCGCATCGAAACTACCACCTCCGCTGTATTCATCATGCGCCATGCCATCAGTATATCAAATATGTCAACTATTGAACAAATTTTACCGTATCAAGAATTGCCTGATAATCCGGCTTAAAGGTGTCAGCGTCAGTCGAGAAGCGAATTGTCTTATCACGGACCCGCATCAGCACCACTGACCCTCGCAAGTCTTTGCTGAAGGCGCCGTCAAGACGAGTGGCGGCATTGCCGTTATATTGGACACTACTCGAGGTCAAATCACCCTTCTTTATCTGGCCGCTGTACTGATTGAGCACCTTATCGAAGTTATCATTCAAAATCTCTAGCCGCATACCAAACCGGCTATCTTTGCCGCCCACCGGCGGGACAATACTTGGGTGCAGATAGGCCTTATAGTCGCCCCGATCGCTGCCATCTCTCTCGACATAGACGCTCCAAGTCTTTGGGTACAAGAAAGACACGCGGCCATACTCGCTCGGCCCGACAAACTCACGGCGCGGGTTTTTGGCTTCTTCATTGAACTTGTCGCGGTCAGCCTTGGACTGCTCTTCACGAGCTTTTGCCTCGGCAACTTTCACCTGACTATCAATAGTGTTTTTTTCTTGTGCGTATGACATATAGGCCCAGATTGCCAATGCACCAGCGATCAAAAACATCACCAGCACACCGATCGTGCTAACCATCCAGGCGTTTACATATCCCCGCTGTGAGTGGGTTGTTCGATATAGTACCATGTCGTTTAGTATAGCTCATGGTTACTGAGGTGTAAAGCTCAGGAAACCCGGTACAAAAAATAGCCACCAGACTGAGCGATCGGCGTCTGCTGCGGCACCGCAAAGGCATAACTTATGAAGGTCACCGGGCTATCCTGGGCAGCTGCCTGACGCTCCGCCAGCTGAAACATTTTGCCGATATCACGCCCATCGCCAAACGTATACATGACTGTCACTTTAGGAAGTGGCGACCGCCACCAACTATTCGCCAGATAGACATGCGCCCGCGGCACTTTGCGCAAGCGCCAGCGCGATATCAGCACCAAGAGAGGGTTTATCTCATACCCGACCACCGTGGCGCCAGAACGCGCCGCCTCTCGCAGCACTAGCCCATCCCCGGAGCCAATATCCAGCACCACATCATCAGCACTCAAGACATAGCCCTCAGCAAATAGCCGGCGGACATCAGCTGGCCGCGACGGCACGTAGGGCGCACCAGTCAGCGCCGTGAGGCCAAATAGGAGGACAATACCCCCGATAATCCACCAGCCAATCACTGCGCAAACTCCTCTGCCATGACGTCGATCTGCTGCTGCAGATGATTCAGACGCTCGTCAATAGTCTGAGCCAACTGCCGCAATTCTGTAAACCGCTGCTGGGCCTCTTCTAGGCGGAAGTCCTCACTCTGAAACCAAGCCAGCTTCGTCTCTAGCTCGGCCATTAGTTGCTCAATGGTGGTGTCGTTGCTCACTGCGCTCAATCCTCGCTTTCATATAATAACTATCAGTTGTTATTTTCACAATACTACCGACTCGTTGGGTGCCTTCAATCACGGCATAGCCACGCCGCAGCGCAGCCTCTGGGTCATACTGCGCGATCAGCTGTCGGCGCAGCGCCATACCTTGCCGGGCTGCCGCTAATCGCTGCTGCCAGGCTGCCAGCGCCAGCGCCCGCTGGGTACCCCACCACTGACGTTGCCGCTCAACCGCTTGCCGTACCTGCTGGGCGGCTGTCAGTAAACTTGCCTGCACCCGCTGCAGTACTAGCTGCTTATCTGGCAGCAGTAGCTGTGCAGCATTACTCGGTGTGGCAGCGTGCACATCAGCCGCCAAATCAACTAAGGTGCAGTCCGTCTGATGGCCAATCCCAGTGATCACCGGGAGACGACTACTGGCAACTGCTCGCACCAGCCGTTCATCATTAAACACCGCTAGGTCATCGGCGCTCCCGCCACCACGAATCAAGGCAATTGCCTCGAGCGGCTCAGCTGATTGATTTAGTCTCGTCAAAGCCCGGATAATGTGATCTGCTGCCTGCGCCCCTTGCACCGGTACATGAGCCACCACAAAGCGAACATCTGGCCAGCGCTGGTGAGCAATTTTCATAAAATCCGCATAGCCAGCCGCCTGCATACTCGATACCACGGCGATACACCGTGGATAGCTCGGCAGCGGCCGCTTGCGGTCATCGTCAAACAAGCCCTCCGCTGCTAATTGCTGCTGCAGCAGCTCAGCGCTCCGCTTGAGATCGCCCGCCCCAAGTGGCTGCACGTGCTGGACAGTCAAGCTAAACTTGCCCCAGTCAGTCAGTTTTGGCAACGCCCGCACCACCACCCGCATACCGTCTTCCAGTGCGACTCGGAGCTGCCAAACTGTCATAAAGCAGTTGACTGTGCCGCCAGCATCCTTGAGGTCAAAAAAGACAAACTTTTTGTGGTTGACCGTCAAACGGCTGACTTCACCTTCGACCTCGACGCCAGTCAAGGCCGCCTCAAGTGCTTGGTTGGTCACGGCTAAAAAATCACTAACGCTGAATCTTGGGTTCATGTGGCTTTCCGTACTTAATCAACGCATGCTGATAAAACAAATAGCCACATAAGATTGTCCCCGTCAGTAAGATTGCGCGGGTCAATACCACACCAGCGATCGCTACATCGCCCGGCATACCACTGACACCCAAGAAGGCGATCATAATCGTCTCATAAAACCCTGCACCCCCCGGTGTGACCGCCACCACACCGGTAAAGGTAGCAATCCCGTAGCCAACCACCAGAGCCGCTGGATTGACCGACACACCAAGCGCCCAAAAAGCCACGACAAACATCAGCACATCAAGCGTGGTGTAGACCAGCCCCCACAAAAACGGCTTGACAATCAGTCGCCGATCTTTTGACAGCTGCTGAAAATCCGTGTGCATATCGGCAAAAAATCGCTCGACATTCTTGATATTGAGCCAATGTCGGCGCCTACCGAGCGTCAGCCAGTACATCAGCCTGTTGAGCCCTCTGGTCAGCCGGCGCGCGACCTTGTGCATGCGCCGCTGCGACGAAAAGACAAACACCGCCAGGCCCGACATCACGACGACAAGCAGCACCAACAAAAAGCTCGCCACGACGATAAACCGATTCACCTTACCATCAAGCGCTAACACACAGACTGATATAATCAGCAGCACCACCGTCGCCATAAACCCAGTAATGTACCGTATCAGCTGAGCGAATGTCGAGCGCGAGGTACTGACGCCCAGTTTGTGCATCCGCCAGCTGGTGTACGATATACCGCTAACCCCGCCAGAGGGAAAGAGGTGATTCACCAAATTCAGCTCAAGAGCGATCCGAGCCTGCTCAAAATGCGACACATGCTGGATCAATTTTTTATCGCGTAAATAGCAAAAAATCATCTCACCGCCGACATAGTACACCGCGATCTGGATCGGCAGCAGCAGGAGCAGGAGCCACATGTCGGCTCGGCCCAACAAACCCCATGCCTTCAGCAGCTCATGGCGCGAAAGGTAGATAATCAAGACGAGGACCGCCGCAGTCACCACGCTTATCAAAAAGCGCGGCGAGAGAAACGTCTCACGCAGCCGCTTCGATTTTTT
The DNA here is from genome assembly GCA_938040655.1 of uncultured Candidatus Saccharibacteria bacterium. Classification (GTDB taxonomy): domain Bacteria; phylum Patescibacteriota; class Saccharimonadia; order Saccharimonadales; family Saccharimonadaceae; genus Nanosynbacter. The sequence goes on along the minus strand of CALHZK010000001.1, from coordinate 42,839 downwards.
CACTGTCATTGCCTTATTATACCACGAACCCTGCCAGTAAGCCCAGGTGGGAGAATGATAATCCGACCAGTGCGTCTCGAAGTGCTATACTAAGCATATGTTTATCATGCTGCTCGGTCGTCAACCCGATATATCATTTGCCGAACTACAAGCAGTTTTCGGCGCCACACACGTCACACGGCTGACCGACCAATCAGCCAGCGTCACGGCAGAGGTTTGCCAGATTGATCGCCTCGGTGGAGTTATCAAATACGGCCGAGTCATTCACCGCATGCCCGCCCGTTCGTCTGACCGTCAGGCCCTGGTGGCAGCCTCACATTGGATCCACCATCACTACCGCACTCGCTTTCATGAGCCTGGCAAATATAGCCTGGGGGTGAGTGCTTACCACCTGCGTGTATCTCCCCGCGATGTCCAAAAAACCGGGCTGCTACTCAAACAGTCGCTGAAACGCCGTGGAATATCCCTCAGATTAGTGCCAAATGTTGACATATCCCTGTCGACTGCAACCGTCCACAACAATAAACTTGGCAGCTCGCCCAAGAAACGCGAGCTCATCATCCTCCGCGCCAAAACTGAGCTGCTGATCGCCGAAGGCTGCGGTGCCCAAAACATCACCGCCTACCGCCGCCGCGACCGCGACCGGCCACGCCGTGATGCCTTTGTCGGCATGCTGCCACCCAAACTAGCTCAGATTATGCTGAACCTCGCACGAGGAGCTTCGACCACTCCTTGGCAGCACCCGGCTATTCTTGATCCATTTTGCGGCAGCGGGACAATCTTGCAAGAGGCCCTCCTCTGCGGCTACCAGGCATACGGCAGCGATATAAGTGATAAGATGATCGACGACACCACTACCAACCTGACCTGGCTGACCACCACTCATCAGCCACCTGGTATTATCAAAGCAATTGAGCAAGCCGACGCCACTACTCACCACTGGCCATACGCCCGCCAGCTCGATGCAGTGGTGTGCGAAACCTACCTCGGCCGGCCATTCTCAGCACCACCGCAGCCCGATACGCTCCGCCACGTAGTCAGTACCTGTAATCGCGTGATTAGTCAATTCTTGATCAATATCAAACCACAGCTCACACCAGGCACCCCTCTGTGCATCGCAGTACCCGCCTGGTATGGGACTGGCGAGCACGGCGCTGGCGAGCGGATCACCCACCTACCGCTACTGCATCATCTGGCAGATCTTGGCTACCACCAGCACAACCGCCAGCAGCTGATCTATCATCGAGAGGGTCAAGTCGTTGGCCGCCAGTTGCTCATCCTCTCTCCTGCCTGACACCCTGCTAGTCGACCACACTGCTGGGCGCCTGGCCCTCTTGACTTTCCGGGGCAACTTGCTTATACTGGTACAGATTAGTTTAGCAACTTTAAGGAGTTATCATGTCGAAAGTTAAAGCAGGTGGTTCGAGTAAGAACGTCCACAACAACGCCGGCCAGCGCCTCGGCGTCAAGCGGTTCGGTGGCCAAAAAGTCAATGCAGGTGAGGTACTGGTACGGCAGACTGGTGCGACTAAAATCGCTGGCGATGGCACCTATATGAGCCGTAATTACACCATTCACGCGGCCAAGGCCGGTGTCGTCAGCTTCAAGCGTGTGAAAAAAGCCAAATTCACCGGTAAAACCGAGCGTCGCACCCAGGTATGCGTCGGCTAGTGCACGCCCACCTCGCCCGATAGAAGCAGCAGCTTTGCTCTACCGCATAATTGACCGATGAAAAATGACCTCCCACCGGAGGTCATTTTACTATCGAGTCAAGTGTGTGACGCCAGACCGAGATGGTGCTTGATCCGGTCTACCACATCACCAATTACTACCTGCGACTTGACCATATACTCATCTACCCCCAGGCTCTCTGCTCGCTTTTTGTCCTTAGGCTGATTAAGCGCTGTCAGCATAATCACCCGAGTATTGGTTGTCTCCGGCGTGTTGCGCAAGATATCCAGCACGTCAAAGCCGCTAATCTTTGGCATCATCACATCAAGCAATATCAAGTCAGGTTTGTAGGCAACGGTCATCGATAGCGCATCCTCGCCGTTGGTCGCCTCACGGATATCAAACCCCTCTAGCGCCAAACGAGCCCGATACACTGCCGCCAGCGATGCGTCATCCTCTACTAATAAAATCTTCTTTTGATTGGTCATACTACCTCCATAGTAGCGCCCAACCAATAAAAACACAAGCGTTATACTATAGCGACTTGGCCTTCTCGAGTTGAGTGTCGCGCCCAGCGTTGGTGTCTTCGGCAGTCAACGTCACCGTCTCGTCTGGCTGGATACCGGATTTGTCAATATTCTTGCCCTTTGGCGTATACCAGCGCGCCTCAGTGACCTTCAGCTGAGCACCACTGGCCAAACCGATTACCACCTGGACACTCCCCTTGCCGTAGCTCTTCTCGCCGACCAGGGTGGCTTTGCCGTGTTCTTTAAGCGCCCCAGCGATAATCTCACTGGCACTGGCGCTGCCATTATTGATCAAGACAACGGTTTTCGTATGCTCAAACAGTGGTTTACCAACCGACTGGACCGTCTGGGTGATCTGAGTACCGCGCCGCTCAGTCATGATCGTCTGTTGCTTCAGCCACAGCCCTGCCAGCGCCTGAGCTGAGGCTACCGTCCCTCCTGGATTACCACGAAGGTCGAGGATCACCTTGGTCACACCAGCGCTCTGGAATCCCTCAGCCGCGCGACGGGCCGCAGCTGCTGTATCATCAGCAAATCGCCGCACTGTCAAAATACCAGTGGTGCCCTCGATGCGTGATTCGACCGCTGGTGCAGTAATTTCCTGCCGAGTCACCGAAATGAGCTTTTCTTCACCGCCGCGCAGCAACTGCAGTTTGACCGTTGTACCAGCCTCACCGCGAATTTTAGCGACTACTTGATCGACCGTCCAGCCAGCTGTCGACTCATCGTTCACCTTGGCGATGACATCACCGGCCTGGATGCCAGCTTTTTCAGCTGGGCTCTGTGCTAATGGGCGGATAATCACCGCATGGCCATCGCGCGTGCCAATTTCTGCCCCGATGCCACCACCGATAGAGCCATTCAACGACTTGGTAAACTCAGCGGCCTCTTTGGCGTCCATATACACGGTATGCTGGTCACCAGCAGCGGCCACCAGCCCTCGACTCGCGCCATTGATCAAGGCTTTTTCATCAAGTGGGCCATCATAATTCTGCTTCAGTTGCTGATACGTCTGCTGGACACTGGCCAAATCAAGCGTACCCGACTGGTGCGAAAACGCTGGCGCTACCACCGCCATAATTCGATCAATTTGTGTCCCTGCGATAAAACTGGCCACGGCAATTGCCACGCCGCTCCAAATCAGCCGCCGCCGGCCTGCCTTCTCTTTCTTTGTCATGTATTTTATTATATCACAAGCACTATAAAAGCGCCCTCAGCGAGGGCGCCTGCTGTCCAACTTGTTCTCACGAAACCAGCGCTAGAAGTACACGTAAGTCAACCCAGAAGCCGAGCGATTATAGTGCCGGTAGAGGCCATCCCAGGCGAGATTATAGTCACTGACAGTGATCGTCCCATCGCCATTCACTGACTCAACATACATGACGTGACCATAGGCACCGACATACATGACGGCTGCGGCACCAGCTTTCGGCGTGCTACCGCTCTGAATGCCGTAGCGAGCAGCAGTCGACGGCCACTGGTTGGCATTACCCGCACCACCAAAGTTCGGTACGTAGCGGCCAGTGCTGTGAATCTTCCAGGCAACATAGCTGACGCACTCGCGAGTGTAGAGACCCCACGGGTCAACATAGGAGTCAAGCGGCGCATTCGCCCAAAGGCCTGGGTAGCCACCGCCACCCGGCACACCACCAGGGATATTACCACCACTGGCTCGCCGGTTAGCTGCCGCCTGCTCTTCGCGCAATTTCGCAATCTCGCTATTGCGCTGTGAGGCTAACTGGGCATAGGCTGCTTGGTCATTCTTGGTGTCAGCGACCAGCTTGGCCTGCTCCGCCTGCTTCGCAGACAACTGCGCCTGCTGCGATTCCTGGTCTTTGATAACATTCTCGACTGCCTTTTTGTTCTGCTCGAGCTGCTTCTGCAGGGCTTTGATTTCTTTGATCTTACCATTGAGCGACGAGCGCAAACTGCTGCGCTGCTCCTGCTTGTCGATAAAGTCACCGATATTATGCGAGCTAGCCAGCATTTCCAGCGGTGAAATCTGATCATCCACATACATGTCAGACAAAATCTGACCCATAATCTTGCGGTTTTTCTCGATGTTCGCCTGATTCTTGGCGATCTCAGCCACCAACTGAGCCCGCTTGTTTTGGCTCGCGGTAATCTGCGCCTGAATATCAGCAATTTGCTTATTCAAATTGTCGAGCTGCCCCTGCAAGGTCTCAGCCATTTGGCCCAAGCGAGCAGCCTCAGAGTCAAACCGACTCTTCTCTTGCTCCTTGTCGCGGATCTCAGCCTCGTAATTACGTGCTAATACTGTCGAGCCAAACTGGAGTACGCCAGCGCTCGCGACCATCACGCTCATCGCCACAAGCGTCGCCTTGGCAGCGAGAGATGATGAAACTGATGTGGTGGATAGGTGTTTCATTACTCACTATTGTAGCACAGGCCGTGAGTACGCGTCAACATTTAGCATAAGCGTTATAAATTATAACTTGAGATATTTACGCGTGGCAATCCAAGATGACACCACGCCGATCAGCGCCCCGATGCCGATCATCGCCAGCACCACCAGCGGCAGATAGGTTGTCATCATTGTCACGACACTGGTCATCGGCACATCGTAATTGGTCAGCGGCCCCTTCAGCCACATCACCAAGCTATACCCTGCCACCGAGGCAATAATTGCGGCGATAAACCCATACATCACCGCCTCGACAATGAACGGCCCTCGAATAAAGCCCCGCTCGGCGCCGATTAGTTTCATCATCTGAATCTCATCTTTGCGGTTAAAGATAGCCATTCGAATCGTGTTAAAGACCACCAGCGAGGAGATAATGACAAATATAGTCGTGGCGATCGAGCCAGCCACCGTCGCGATCCGCACCCAGTCACCAATCTTATCGATAGTTCGGCGCTTTTCACCAGAGAAAGAAGACTCTTTGCGTGGATCTTTGTGCTGCTTGTAGAGCTCATCTGTTTGGATAAATTTATTGAGCGAGGTGCGGTCGTTCAAATCCCTGACCGAAATCCGCAGTGTCGCCGACATCTCATTGTGCGACTCGCGGATCGCATCCAGAGCATCTGGGTCATTCTGGTAACTACGCGCCTGCTCTTGCCGAGCTTCTTCGGCCGAGATGTAGCTGACATCCTCGACATTCTGTAGCTTCTTCAGCCGGGCAGTCAGCTCGCGAATGACACGCTGATCAGTGCTCCCTTTGAGGTAGATCGACACATTCGTCCGATGCGCCACCTTGGCGACCGTATCCAGCAACACCTGGCGAGCCACCATGGTCATCAAGATAATGATCAGGGTGATACTCATCACCGCGGTGGCAGCGACGGTCAACCAGGCGTTACGGCTAAAGTTGCTCACCCCATAGCGACACATCCGTATAAAGGTCAATAATCGGCGCTGGCGCAGCTTTGCCCGGCGAGCCATTTTGTGGTCAACTGACTTTTGCTTCTTGGTCATTGCTTATAACTCCCCTTCGCTTGATCAGAGGTAATCTTACCATGGTCGATCGTGATAACCCGACGCTTCAGCTTATTGACGATTTCAACATTGTGAGTGGTCAAGAGAACGGTCGTGCCGTATTTGTTGATCTTCTCGAGTAGGCGAACAATATCCCAACTGTGCCGCGGGTCGAGGTTACCTGTCGGCTCATCAGCGATCAAAATTTTTGGCTGGCGTACCACCGCCCGAGCGATCGCTACCCGCTGGCGCTCACCACCAGAAAGCTGATTAGGAAAGTTCTTCTCCTTGCCCTTCAGCCCCACCAAGTCGATCACCTTGGGGACAGTTGATTTAATCTCTCGATTGGTCATCCCGGCGATCTCCAGCGCAAAGGCCACATTCTCAAAGACGGTTCGATTTGGCAGAAGTTTAAAATCCTGAAACACCACACCAATCTTGCGGCGCAGCAGCGGGATGTGCTTGTCTTTGAGGTTGTCGTAGTCGATACCACCGACAACAATTTTGCCAGAAGTCGGCTTTTCTTCCCGGGTGAGCAATTTGAGTAGCGTAGATTTACCGGCACCCGAGGTACCGACCAAAATGACAAACTCACCCGCATCAATATGGACACTGACCCGGTTGAGCGCTGGTTTGTTTGTTTTGCCGTAATTTTTGGTTACCCTATCCAACAGAATCATACACCTGGTAGTATAGCAGTTTTTATCGCTCAATGCGACATTGCAAATCTGTAAAACATGGTATAATTAGCCAAACTATTAACCTATGTGGTTTTATTCACGACAGGAGTGCCTTATGAAACTATCTCTTCCATCACGACGTTCTCTTAGCTGGCTGGCCGTCATCACCATATTGCTTGGCGGATGGCTAGTGTTGGCGATGCATGACCAGGGGTCGTTTCTCGGGCAATTCCTCCCGAATACGTACGACCCATCCCGCCCTCAGGACACCTGGTTTCGCGCTCATGAGCAGTTCACTGCTCACCCACTACGGTGGCCACTGACCATGGCCGGGCTCGCGATGGTCGTACTGGGCAGTATCGGTCATCTGTGGTGCCAACTACAGCGCCTTCGGGCGTTCTCGCCGCGGGCCAGCTCGACCACGTCGCGTCATCAGCTGCCTGCTGCGATACAGAATCTGCCCTTGATCAGCGGGTTGATCGGTGGTGTCGCCCTGGGTGTGATCGGGTTTGTCCAGTTGTTCTACCGGACAAGTGTACCGCCACAAGCGGTCGTGATGGTGTATCAGGCGAGCCTGTTCGTTTTGGTGGCCGTAATTGTGGGGATCGGGCTGGGTAGTGCGCCGTACTGTGTCGCTCTCATCCGCCAGCGCTGGCAGCAAGGCGCCTTGACCGCACCTCAGTGGCCACAGCAGCGCCGTATATTAGCGACCTGCCTAGTGGCGACCTGCCTATTCTTCTGCCTGGCAGCCCTGAGCTGGCTATGCTACTGCTGCAGCAATTTCACCACACACGGCTACATCGGGCTTGCCAAATTCGGCTACTACCTCAGCCACGGCGATTACAGCGTCCTCCAGCGGCTCCTCGCTCACCTCTACTACTTCTCGGTCGCCATGGCCGTCTTTTGCTTGGCCAGCTGGCTCATGACAGTCCACCACCTAGCTATTGCTATTGCCGCCCCGGCAAAACCGGCAAAGCGGTCGACGACTGACAAATAGCTCCCGCTGCGCTAGGTGTTCTGGCTTGTCAGATAGGCCATCATGAATTCATCAAGCTTGCCGTCAAGCACCCCGTGAGCATCGCGGTCTTCGTGCTTGGTGCGCGTATCTTTGACCAGTGTGTACGGGTGTAGGACGTAGTTTCTGATTTGACTCCCCCAATTGGCCGACTCTCCGGCTCTCAGATCAGACAGGGTTTCGGCGTGCTGCTCCAGCTTCATCGCCAGCAGCTTCGAGCGCAAAATCTTCAGCGCTGTCTCTTTGTTTTGCAACTGTGAGCGCTCATTCTGGATCGCCACCGTGATGCCAGTCGGTAGGTGTGTCACTCGCACCGCTGAGTCAGTCGTATTGACACCTTGGCCACCCTTGCCACCCGAGCGATAGACATCAATCCTCAGATCATTCGGGTCAATCGCGATCTCGTCCGGTGCATCAATTTTTGGCAGCACTTCCACCAGGGCGAAGCTGGTCTGGCGTAGATTATCAGCATTAAATGGGCTCAGCCGTACCAGCCGGTGCACGCCATTCTCTGAGCGCAGTTTTCCATAGGCAAACGGCCCAGCAATCTCTAGCACCACCGTCTTTATCCCCGCGTCATCATTAGTCGAGCGCTCGAGCGTATCGGCTTTCATACCTGATTTCTCGGCCCAGCGCAGATACATCCGCTCCAACATAGCTGCAAAATCCTGCGCGTCCAACCCGCCCACACCGGCCGAGATACGCACCACCGCCTCGCGAGTGTCATAGGGGTCGGCAAATAGAAGATCGGTCTTGCGCTGCCCGAATTCCTGCTCTAGCGCCGCTACCTGCACTTCAAACTCTGGCAGCAGGTCATCGTCGCCCAGCTCCATCAGCTCAGCGATATCCGCCAGCTGCACACTCAGCGTTCGCCACGGCTCGACCGTCTGGCGCATGCTCGCCGCCTTCTTCGCCAGTGCCTGTGCTCGCTCTGGGTTGTGCCAGATCTCCGGCTGATTTAATTGTTCATCCAGCATCGCCAGGTCGTGCTCTAAGGTAGGAAAATCCAAGGTAGTCTTGGCCTGCTCGACCTCTCGCTGCAGTGCCTGAATACGTTTTTTGAGTGGTTGCATACGACTATAGTATAGCAACTCGGCCACAGTTGCGCCACGCTACCTCAGGCTGCTACAATGGCGCTCATGAAGAATGACATTGCCACAGTTTTAGTTACCAGCGGGCAGATTCAACAAGCTGTTGAAAAACTCGGCCGACAGCTGACCGCGGAATACCAGAGTAAGAATCCGCTGGTGATCGGCGTGCTGCGAGGTGCCGCCCCTTTTATGGTCGACCTTATCCGGACAATGGATTGCCCGCTGGAGATCGACTTCATCGATGTCTCAAGCTATGGCGAGGCGACCGAATCATCAGGCACTGTGACGATTCTCAAAGATGTCGATAGCCAAGTAGCTGGGCGACATGTCCTCCTGATAGAAGACATTGTCGACACTGGCCAGACCCTCCAAAAGCTGCTCGAGCTCTTCAACGCCCGCGGTGCTGCCACAGTCAAAGTCTGCTCACTGCTTGATAAGCCGGAGCGGCGGATCGCGCCAGTACAGGCCGATTATGTCGGCTTGACTATTCCAAATGAGTTTGTGGTTGGCTACGGCCTGGACTTTCGCCAGCACTACCGCAACCTCCCCTACATCGGCGTCTTGAAGCCGGAAGTATATCAAGCGGCTGCGTAAATTGTAGCCGTCAGGCAAGATTCACTAGCCACGCCGTCCACCTGGCAGCACCTTGGCTGGCCGGCCTTTTGGCCTATGCACCTTCCGAAAGCGCTGCGACTGCAGCAACAAACCGCTCACCACGCTCAACATAGCTTTTATACATACCAAAGCTGGCAGCGGCCGGGCTGAGGATGACCACATCACCCTCAGTTGCGACTGCAGCCGCCTGGGCTACGATGTCAGACATCGTAGCCTGCTGCCGCACCAGCACTGGTGCGGCGACCTTGGCTTGGTCGAGTGCCTGAGCTATCTTGCCGGCATTATCGCCAGTCACGATGACTGCCCGGACCGCCTGCTGCGCCACCTCGCCAGCGAGCTCAGCGTAGTCCGCTCCTTTGTCAGACCCACCAAGGATCAGCACCTTGGGCGCCGCAAACGCCCGCAGCGCCGCAATCGCACTACCCGGTGTAGTGGCGATACTATCGTCATAATAGGCCACTCCTCGCACCTGAGCGACACGCTTCAGTCGATGTGGTAGGCCACTAAATCCTTCGAGTCCGGCAGCCACCTGCTGAGCAGTCAGCGGCAGACCAAGGCTCATGACAGCACTGATCGCCGCACAGGCGTTTTCAAGATTATGTGCACCCGGTAGCTTCAGGTGGTCTACCGAACAAATCTGCTGGCCCTGCTGGCAGAAAAAACCGTTATCAATATACACCTGCTCGTCATCTGGCACCGCGTAGCGTCTCGCAACACGCAGCGAGCCGGCCGGTCGCTGATCGCCCAGCTGGTGAGAGCCGAGCCCTTCTGGCGGCGTCATCGCTACATCGCGTGAATATTTATTTGTCGGGTGATATATACAGCCTCGACTTGCAACAGTCTGATGGCGGCGAATATTCTTCTTGGCGTCCAAATATACCGCAAAATCACCATGAACATCTAGGTGATCTGGCTCGATCATCAGTACCACTGCGAGGTCGGGCGACCGCTCAAGATCCCATAGCTGAAAACTAGATAGCTCATAGACGACATAGTCTTCGGGCTGAATCTGCTCCACGACATCGAGTGCTGGCACGCCAATATTGCCCAGCAAGTGCACCGTCTTGCCAGCTGCTCGCAATAGCGAAGTTATCAGACTACAGGTGGTACCCTTACCTTTGGTGCCGGTCACGCCGATGGTGTGGTTGGTTGGGCAGGTAGCAAAAAATTCATTCGTTGCCGACCAAATCTTACCCGACGTCTTGATCCGCTGCGGTGCAATACTTGGCGAGCGAACTACCATATCAGCGTCAGCCAGCTGCTCAGTAAATACTGAGTCGCCCGTCCACACCTCCACTCCAGCCGGCACATTGGCAGGCGTATTTTGACTGGCGATTATCAGCTGAGCTTCCGGGAATTTCTGCTGGAAATATCTCAAATTTGATACACCCTCTACTCCATAGCCAGCGATCACAATTTTCATATTCTCCCCCTTCATGGCACAGTGTGCGAAACCAGGCAGCCCTGACTGGCCGCTGTGCTTTTTATTTGATAAACAGCTGCTCGAGCGTCTGCTGCAAGCGAGTCAAGAGCTCTTTTTGACCGCTCGTCACCCCTGCCAGCACCCACGTGCGGGCTGCCAAAAACTCACGAACCACCCGGACAATCTGCTCGTCTGTCACCGCCAGAATAGCCGTCGGTACTCCGGCATAATCCTTGACGAAATCATCAGCAAAATAGCGCCCGGTATAAAAATTGCTGATCTGGGCCACAGTCTGCGCCCCCATCTGGTAGCGGCCGAGGGCGTAGGATTTCGCATTCTCGATATCTTCCGCAGCGATCTTGCCTTCGGCCACCCGTGCGAGCTCTCGGACAATAATCGCAAACAACTCCTCGGCCGTCTCTAAATTGACCTGCCCACCGAAGTCCCAGGCAGAATCATAAAAGCCGACCGAGGTGTCACTAAACACACCGTACGCCAAGCCCTTTTTGCGAGCTGCACCAAAAATACGCGAGCTCATTGTACCGGTCAAAATATGGTTGAGGCAGTCCATCGCATCGGCCTCTTCGTCGGTCAGTTCGCGCGGCAGGCTCATTGACCAACCGAATGTCAAATTAGAAGCCTCTTTTCGGCGAATCAAGATCGGCGCAGCGCCAGACAGCTCGCTCCGTGGAATCGCGAATCGCTCACCCGACTCTAACTGCCAACGCTCGAGCGCCTCACGAATAACCGTTTTGCGGCCAGTCAGCTTGCCAGCAATCACAAAGCGCATATTACGCAGCGTATGGGTGCGCTTATGGTGCTCCTTGATATCCTTCAGGGTGATTGTGTGGATCGTCTTCAGGCGCTGGTTATACGTCAAAACATCCTCACCGAGCGCCTGCTGAATACGCGGCCACATCACCCGATTGTGATTATTCAGATAGCCGGTCAGCTCGCTCCGGACATTACCCTTCTCTGCCTCGAGCTCTTCGGCACTAAACCGCGGCGTCGTGACAGCCAGACGTTGCAGCTCTAATATACGGTCCCATTCGAAGTCAGCACAAGCTGCTTCGTAAACCATCGAGTAGTCGGAGGTGTAGGCATTGTGATACGCCCCATTTTTGGTAAATTCTTGCTCATAGGCGTGCTCAGAGTGAAACTTCTCATTTGCGCCAAACGCCATATGCTCCATAATGTGCGCCGTTTCATAAATCTGCTTGTCCTGCACATATCGGCTACCCGCCCGAAAATGAAACTGCAGACTCATCACCGTGGCATCTGGTATATCAATCAGTAAGCCGCGCGCACCGTTTTTTAATGTAATTTCCTCAACCGTATGTTTCATCTGTCACTCCTGCTGGCCGGTATGATTGTTATTTGCGATGCTTTTTGCGATTTTGGCGCTGAGCCTTCTTCTTTTTGCGTGCAGCATTCTTTGCCTTGTTCGACTCGTGAGTCGACTTCGATTTTTTGACCGAAAAATCACCGTCACGATTTGCCTCACCGGCACCTGCCTCATTGACACCTTGCTCGACAGCTGTCTCTGCCAATCGAGTCAGCGCCGTGTCGTATTCATCATCCTGAGACCGACTGACCATCGCGTCAGACTGGTGAATCGTAAAAATTGTGTTCAGCACTTCGGTGCGGAGATTATCCTGGAGGCTATCGAACAACTTTTGTGACTCTGCGCGATATTCTACCAGTGGGTCGCGCTGGCCATGGCTGCGTAGGTAAATACCCTCTCGGAGGTGCTGCATGTTTTCGAGGTGCTGCATCCATAGCGTATCGAGGATCGCCATATAGACCTCACGCTCGACGCCTCTCAGTGCCTCTGGGCCGATTTCTGCTTCTTTGTCAGTGTAGGCTTTTTTGGCAAGGGCAAGCGCCTGCCGCAGGCGTACTTTGTCGCGTTTTTCGGCACCTATCTTGGTAATTGCCGCCTCATCGACCGGGAAGATAGCCTGAAACTCTTCAACAAACTTCGGATTGTTTTTCGCCGGCAGTACGGTCAATTCGTGGACTTTGTCGGTCAATAGGCGAAGGATCTCAGGGCGGATATTATCGCCCTCAAGAATACGCCGCCGCATCGCGTAGACAACCCGGCGGTGACGGTTAATGACATTGTCGTATTGCACAACATCTTTGCGCGTATCGAAGTTGTAGCCCTCGACCCGCTTTTGCGCTGCCTCGAGCGTCCGTGACATAGCCCGGTGCTGAATTGGCGTATCGTCGTCAAAACCCATCCGGTCAAGTAGGAGAGCAATTCGTTCACCCTGGAAGATGCGCATCAAATCATCCTCAGTTGACACATAAAACTGCGTCTCACCTGGGTCGCCCTGGCGGCCGCCACGGCCACGCAGCTGATTATCAATCCGGCGCGATTCGTGCCGCTCGGAGCCGATCACCACCAGGCCACCCAACTCTTTGACGCCGGGGCCGAGTTTGATATCGGTGCCACGCCCGGCAATGTTGGTAGCCAGCGTAATTGCCCCCTTCTGCCCCGCCTTTTCGATAATCGCTGCTTCGCGCTCGTTATTCTTGGCATTGAGCATTTCAAATTTAATACCCTCTTTTGCTAGGTAGCTCGCGATCATCTCATTTTTGGCAATCGAGCCAGACCCTACCAACACCGGCCGGCCTTGCTTATGGTATTCCTTGATCGCCTCAGCCACAGCCTTGAGCTTGGCTTTCTCTGTCTTGAAGATTAAGTCTTCCTTATCCTCGCGAATAACTGGTTTGTTCGGCGGAATCTGGATCACATCTAGCGAATAAATCTGCTGGAACTCCTCAGCCTCGGTGAATGCCGTCCCAGTCATACCGCTCAGTTTATGGTATAAGCGGAAATAATTCTGGAACGAAATTGTCGCCAACGTCATACTCTCTTGCAGCACTGGTACGCCTTCTTTGGCCTCAATCGCCTGGTGCAGCCCCTCATTGTAGCGGCGGCCTTGCATCAAGCGGCCAGTATGCTCATCGACAATGATCACCTCGCCATCGTTGGTCACCACATAGTCTTTGTCTCGTGTGAATAGTGTCTGGGCTCGCAAAGCCTGGTCCATGTGATAGACGCTCCGCATATGCTCTGGGGTGTATAAATTCTTTACGCCGAGCAGCTTTTGCACCTTCTCGACCCCCTGATTGGTCAGCGACACCGCGTGCCGCTTCTCCTCTAGTACATAGTCATCTGGTACCAGCTGGGCAGCGATTTTGGCAAAGGTGTAGTAGCTCTCTGGGTTGTCGGCAGCCGGCGCCGAAATGATCAGCGGCGTCCGTGCCTCATCGATCAAGATTGAGTCAACCTCATCGACAATGGCAAAATTCAACTCACGCTGACGCAGCAGCTCGACGTCATTGACCATGTTGTCGCGCAGGTAGTCGAACCCAAATTCATTGTTGGTGCCGTAGGTGATATCGGCAGCGTACGCCTCTTTGCGGCCAACTGGTCGGAGCTTACGCATCCGAGGGTCGTCGTGATTTTGATTATCGTACTCTTTGTCATAGAGGAACGATGCATCGTTGATAATCACACCAACCGTCAAACCCAAAAAGTCAAACATGGCGCCGTTCCAGCCGGCATCGCGCTGCGCGAGATAATCGTTGACTGTCACGATGTGCACACCCTTACCCTCGAGGGCATTGAGGTAGCTCGGTAGTGTCGCGACCAGCGTTTTCCCCTCGCCGGTTTTCATCTCGGCGACACTGCCTTCGTGTAGCACCATGCCACCGATCAGCTGGACATCAAACGGCCGCATACCCAAGGTTCGCTCCGCCACCTCACGAGCCACCGCAAAAGCCTCTGGCAAGATAGTGTCGAGCGTGACACCCTTCTGCTTCAGACGCTGACGCAGGACATCAGTTTGTGCCGACAGCTCATCATCAGACATCGCTTTATAGGTGTCAGCCAGCCCATTGATCGCCGCGACCTGCTTATAAAGCCGCTTCAGAATCTTCTTCTGCGGGTCACCAAAAATTTTACTCAGCGCTTTTTGTTGTGTTGTTGCCATAACCTGTTCTATTCCCTCGCTTTCAGCAATTTTCAAAAAACTGCTCTTATTATAGCGACTTTAAGAGGTTTTTGAAAGTGGTTTGGCGGCAGGCGCGAGGAGTAGCTACGGCTCACGCTGAAAGCTACGTTTGAGGCGAGCCAGCAGACCGCGGCTACGGCCAACATGGGCTAAGACATCGTCTTTATATTTACGCACCTGACCCTTCAGTTTTGCTTCAACAATATCGACCGCGGCCAAGACGTTCATGGTCGAATCTTTTGCAGTGATCACCTTGTCGGGCACAGTCAATACAACCTCGACTTCATACTTGTTACCACTGGCGTTATTAAGCTGCTTCAACTTGACATCGGCAGTCGCGCTCTTGCGGGCGTGCCGCGGCAAATATTTATCAAGATTGCCGATCTTTTTCTCGACATAGCTCTTCGTCTTGTCGGTCAGTTCGTATTTGACGCCAGTGATCGTGATAGTTTTGATCATATTGCCTCCTTATGCATTCATTGTAGCATCTTTGTTGATTTTCTCGATATATTAGGCTGATTTGTCGCGGTGGGCGGCACCGATCACCTCGGCGATACTGCGGTAGCCATCGCGGTTCAATAATCCGACCAAGCCTTCATTGACTTCACCGACCACCTGAGGCCCTTCAAACATCAGAGCAGTCACCAGCGCCACCAAACTTGCTCCGGCGCGGATTTTTTCATACGCATCCTCGGCGGTAAATACCCCACCGACACCGATAATCACAAAACGGTCGCCATACAGCCCATAGGCGTGGTAAATCAAATTTGTGGTAATATGCTTCGCTGGCAATCCGCTGAGATTACCCTTGATATCACCAGCCAGCACCGACTCATCGATCAGAGCACGGCGATCCTTGACTAAATTGCCAATAGTCAGCCCAGCAACCTTGTGCGCATCCGCCACCGCCAGTAGCTCTTCGAATTCATCAAGTGTTTTGTCGGTCGGCATCTTGATGAAAAGCGGCCGACGTAGCTGCAGACTGTCAATTGCCGTCAGTAAGTGATCCAACCGGTCTGCTGTGGTAAACGGCTCGCCACCATAGGCGTTTGGGCAGCTAATATTCAGCTCATACATCGCCGCACAATTGGCGGCTTCTAGCTGCCGAAAACTCTGGCAGTAGTCGGCAATAGCCTGCTCCTCAGTCACCACTTCTGGGCTATTGGTTTTGGCAACCGAAACGCTCAGCGGAAACTGCCGCCACAAACGGCGTGGGTAGCGCTTAATGCGGCGGATATTGCGGCGGATACCGTTATTGGCTAGGCCGACATTGACAACAATCGACTTCTCACTTGGCAGCCGATGAAACCATGGCTTCTGGTTGCCTTGGCAAGCCTGAGCGGTCGTCGACCCACCAATCTCAAAACCAAACCCGATCCGCTTAGCGACCGGTGGGAGATCAAAATTCTTATCCAAACCAGCCGATAGGCCGATCGGGTTCTGAAACTCTAGGCCCAGTAGCTGCTGCTCAAGGCGTGGGTTGCGGTAGTGCCAGCCCCGCAGCAGATTCTCACCTCGCACCAAGCGCAGTGCCCGCGCACCGATAATCATCTGCGCATGCGATGCATCGGGCCGCTGACGAAACAACAGTGGTTTAGCAAGATAGCGATAGCCAGTACGGCTGAGGCGGCGCAATTGCCGCTTCATCACATAGTCTCCCGGCCAGCCATGTATGGCTGCAAGACCGCTGGTATTCGCAGTGTGCCATCGGCGTTCTGGAAGTTCTCAAGAATCACCACCAAAGCTCGCGCCAAGCTGACTGCCGTGCCGTTCAGCGTATGAAGTACTTCGATACGACCATCCGCCCGACGGACACGGATGTTCAAATTACGTGCCTGAAAATCAGTGCAATTACTACAGCTGGTCAGCTCACGATAGGTCTGATCAACCGGCGACCAGTATTCGATATCGTATTTTTTGGCTGCCGGCGCCCCGAGGTCACCCGCTGCAATATTCACCACATGATATGGCACACCGATCGCCTGCCATAATTCCTCTTCGAGGGCCAAGATTTTTTGGTGCGTCTGAGCTGACTGCTCTGGCGTACAAAAGGCGTACATTTCTAGTTTATTGAACTGATGTACCCGGAATAAACCGCGGGTGTGCTTACCGTAGGTACCGGCTTCTTTGCGATAGCACGGGCTATAGCCGGCATAAAACAGCGGGAGCGCTCCCTCATCCAATATCTCATCAGCGTGATACCCAGTCAGTGGCATTTCTGCTGTACCGATCAGCGTCAAGTCCTCTCCCTCGACGAAATATTGGTCATCGCTGGCAGCACCTTTTGGTGCAAAGCCTGCCCCAGCCGAGGTGCGCGAGTTCACTACGTTTGGCACCGTCATGTAGGTAAAGCCGCGCTCAATCAAGAAGTGAAGCGCAAACTGGGTAATGGCGTTTTCGAGTAGCGCCAGGTCACCCTTAAGGTAATAAAACTTCGCACCAGCGACTTTTGCGCCACGCTCAAAATCTACCCAGTCACGCCTTAGAGCAAAGTCGAGATGGTCGAGAGCGCCAGTCGTTTGCTCACCCCAGCGCTTCACCTCCACCGAGTCAGCTTCACCGCCCAATGGTACATCTGGGAGGGTGATATTTGGCACTGCCTGAAGCAGCTGATTATACTGTGCTTCGACTGACCGCAGGCGGTCCTCGTGGCCAGCCAGCTCAGTTTTGAGCTGCTTACCCTGGTCGATCAATTGGATATCGGGCTGGCCGCCCTTCAATTGCGCCGAGAGTGTATTGCGGCGCTGGCGAAGCGCATCAACCTGCTGCTGCAACTGCCGCCGCTGGTCATCGACCTGGAGCAGCTGAGCGATCGACACCTCGTAGCCTTTGTGGTCGGCCGCCGCCTGCACCGCGTCGGCATTGTCTCGAATGAAGCGAATGTCTAACATGGCTTTATTATAGCACCGACGCGGTCAAATGTGATTGGTAATTCTACTGCTTAGTTGGAGAACTTCATGATCGTCAAGCTAGCATCAGTAATGTTCGCTGGCTGGCCATCAGAATAGGTATAGAGGCTCAATTTGGTGCCGGCAGTGAACCGAGCCACGCGAGTGTACGGCATAGTGAAGCGGAAGCTCCCACCTGCCACGGCGTTTGTCGCCCAGGTACCCTCTGGTATGTCAGTCAGTGTGGTATTCACTGCCTGGAAGAGGTTGCGTGGCTGTGCGCTATCGCTGAGGCGGATCGTCGAGGTGATCAGGTAAACACCATCAGATGGGATAGTGTATTGGCTTGTGGCAACATTCCATGAGCCACCACCGTTGTTGGTCACTACTCGCTTGAGCGGAATAGCGACAAACTGATTCTGCGGCAAGGCGGTGAGCACACCGTTATCCAGCCGTGCGGTAAAGATGGTTTCCTGCGCAAGATCCTTCCAAGACGCATCGCAATCATTGGCTGAGTTCTTAGTCAGTACCTGGCCGGCTTTCCCGCCATTTGGTAGCCCCGGTAGACCAAGATTGAGAGTCTGTGTCGGTGCGGTGCCAGTGATAGAAGCAGTCGGCGCGCAGGCAGTCTTTGTCACGTTGCCGATCGATAGGCTATTGGCTGGGCCAGCCGGGCCGGTATCACCTTTTTGGCCTTGTGCACCCTGGGCTCCTTGCGCACCCTGCGCGCCTTGTGGGCCAGCATCACCCTTGTCGCCCTTCGGCCCCTTCAGGTCAGTATACGCAATGAGATTAGTCCAGGAAGCGTCGCCTTTGTATCGCCACTGAATATAAAGAGGGCCTTTTTGGAGCTCAATTTCACGGCCATTCGTGCCATCTTGCCCTTTGGCGCCAGCAGGACCCTGGGCGCCTTGTGGACCTTGTGGGCCAGCCGGGCCGGTATCACCTTTTTGACCTTGTGCACCTTGTGGGCCAGCTGGGCCAGTGTCGCCCTTTTGCCCCTTTTCACCTTGCTCGCCTTTGGCACCGGCAGGACCTTGAGGACCTTGGGCGCCTTGCGCACCCTGTGGGCCAGCAGGACCGGCAGGGCCTTGCGCACCTTGTGGACCGGCAGGGCCAGCAGGGCCAGTAAGACCTGTGTCACCTTTCTGCCCCTGTGGGCCTTGTGGGCCTGTGTCACCCTTTTGACCTTGTGCACCTTGCGGACCGGCTGGGCCTGTATCACCCTTTTCACCTTTTTGGCCAGCAGGACCTTGGGCGCCCTGCGCACCCTGTGGGCCAGCAGGACCGGCAGGACCCTGAGCACCCTGCGCGCCGGCTGGACCAGCAGGACCGGCAGGGCCTTGCGCACCTTGTGGACCCTGTGGGCCTTGTGGGCCGGCAGGACCATTACTTCCCGCCGCACCATTTTGACCATTTTTGCCGTCTTTGCCATTGAGACCGTTTTTGCCATCACGGCCATTTGCTCCGGCTCGGCCCTGGGCGCCATTTGAACCCTGTTTGCCATCCTGCCCTTTGGCGCCGTCTTTACCGTTTTCACCAGCTGGGCCAGCCGGGCCAGCTTCACCCTTTTCGCCCTTCTCACCGCGGAGGGCTGCTACTGTCGTGATATCCTGCCACTTCCCATTCAGTAGCTGATACTGAATTTTGCCGTCACTCTGGCGAATACTAATTTGTTCTGGCCGTACACCCTTGTGGTTCCACGAGCCACCCCATGGCCACCACCATAGTAACCAGATGATAATCAGCAGTAAGATAAACAATCCCACCACTAGTTTACGACTGGCGAATTTCTTCGTGTCTTCTCTCATTGTCCCATCCTTACCAATTGAACTAACATTACTACCCGCTAGTGTAGCATAAGCACTATGAGAAAGACAATGCTATTTTACTTATTCGGTGCGAAGTGCCTCGATCGGGTCCAGTTTGGCTGCCTTACGGCTCGGCAAAAAGCCGGCCACGATGGCTACAAGCATCAGCGCCAGCACCACACCCACCGCTGATAGCGGCTGAAAAATCAACAGTGATTGCTGCTGGTCGAGGTTAAGTGAGCGAGTGATCAATGGATTGCAGGCTGCCCCGACACCCCAGGCGATCAACACACCCAATAGTCCGCCCAAGAAGCCGACCCAGGCCGCCTCATAGCGGAATAATCGCGCGACATCACGCCGGCTGGCGCCAAGTGCTTTCATCAGGCCGATCTGCTGAGTCCGCTCCAGCACCGAGATATACTGTGTATTGACGATACCGAAGATACTGACGATCAATGCCAGCAGGCCAAATCCCAGCACTATCCCCTGCAATAAATCGACAAACTGAAATAGCATCTGCTGCAGATCTTTGGCTGTCGCCACCGAGTACCCGTCTTTTTGCAGAGCCTGTTTGGTGGCGGCTGGATCACCCTTGGCCACCGCGGTCGCTGCCATGTATTTCTGGTATCGGTCGGTTCCCTTGGTTGTATAGTCACTCAGCTCTTTGGCGACCGTACTGTCAAGTGCCACTCCGGTCAAGGCGCGGCTTTGGTTCGACGACTTGCGCACCACCGCAGCGATCGTGAATGTCTTGTGCAGTTCTTTGCCGTTGATCAGCTCATTGACACCGGCCTGGCCCTTCTCGGCAAATACCCGACCAAGCGTTGCGTCGTCCACCTTCTGCGGAGTTTGCACTACGGTGATCGTCACCTTTGTGCCGATCGCCTCCTTGGCCTGGCCGAAGCCGAGCGTCTTCAGGTAGCTATCTGGAATCACTGCCTCGTCAGCCGCCAACCCACGGCCTTTACCGAGCTGTTTCCCTGCGACCACCTCAGTCGTCAATGCGCTGTCAAACACTCGGACATTGCTGGTGTACTTTTTGTCGTGCTGAGCAGAGAAGCTGACATACTTCGGCTGCAACTGATACGTTGGCTCAACTCGCTCGATATCAGTTCGGCGCTTGAGGGCGTCAATATCCTTTTGTACCAATGCCTGATACTCTCTCCCCCGGAGGCTCAAGCTATCTGGATTATACTCATGGAGATCAGCCTGTTGGCCACCTGCCTGCATCGTGACCAGCTTCTCGTCTTTGACGATGAATAACCCTTTGGCGTCGACATTGCTACTGATAAGTTGGTCAATATACTGGCGCGCTCCTTCGCCGGCCATCAAGCTCAACATAATCGCAAAGCTACCAACCGCAATCGCCACACTGGTTAGCAGAGTGCGCAGTTTGGCACGCCGAAGGTTACGGCCAGCTCGCCGGACAATATCAAATGTTTTCATTTGGCTGCTCCTTCCTTGGTCGCTGTCTTAGTGGCTGCAGGGTCAGGGTCAGAGTCAGGCTGATCCTGTGACTCAATCTGCTCAATTTGCCCGTCTTTGACGCGGACAATCATCTGGCAACGTGCAGCCAACTCTTCATCATGCGTGACAATGATCAGTGTCGCCTGGTGGTCACGCTGATACTGAAATAGCAAGTCCTCGATCCGTGCCGAGGTCGCCGAGTCCAGATTACCAGTCGGCTCATCAGCAAACAGCACCGCCGGCTCACCGACAATAGCGCGAGCGATCGCTAACCGCTGCTTTTGCCCACCAGATAAATCACGCGCGCGAACCTTTATTTTGTCAGACAGCTCGACCGCCGCCAATGCTGCCTCGATCCGAGCCTTGCGCTGCGACCGCGGCAACCGCGCCGTCTCCAATGACAGGCTTACATTGTCGTAGCAGCTCTCGCCGCCCTCAACAAAAAAGCTCTGAAAGATAAACCCCATCTTCTGCGCCCGAAATTTATCAGTCGCCCGAGGCTTCATCGCTAATATATCCTGGCCATCTATCATGACCTGCCCTTCTTGCGGCTTGTCTAATCCAGAGATTGCGTGCATCAATGTCGACTTGCCAGAGCCAGACTTACCAAGAATTGCCACCGTCATCGGCTCTGGCACAGTCAAGCTGACGTCATGAAGCGCAGTGAATTGATTTTTCTTCTTGCCGTAGACTTTGGTGATGTGCGAAACTTCTATCATCTATACGGACTCCTTTCTATAGTTATTGCTATATCGCGCTAATCGTATGATTTATCAGTAAATACATCAGCAGTAGGGCAAGGCCAACTCGGTACCAAATGAAGTATGCAAAATCATGCCGAGTAATAAATTTGATCAGCCACGACACGACCAAATACCCCACCACGAACGACACCGCAGTCGCCACGAGAGTCATCCCCCAGCCCGGTGCCTGACCAATCTGCGCGACATGACTAATCGCCTGCTGCAAGCCAGATGCCACCAGCGCAGGAATCCCCAAAAAGAAGCTCAGCTTGACGACTGACAATCGGTCAAACCCACGAAACAGCCCGGCCGAAATCGTCGCACCAGAGCGGCTGATCCCCGGCACCAAGGCGATACATTGCACCAGACCCATCACCAGGAGATCATGCCACGTCGCCTGGCGCTCAGAGCGCTCATTGGCCCGGCGAGTCGCCCAGCGATCAGCCAGCCACATCACACCGCTCCACACTAGCAAGCCAGCCGCGACCCACCATAGGCCGCGAAACGTCGTCTCGACATGGTGCTTCAATAGGAGGCCAACCAGCGCAATCGGTACCGAGCCAATAATGATCGCCCAGCCGTAGGCGTAGTCTGGATTGCGGCGTGCCCGGCGCCACCATAAACCGCGCCACCAGGCGCATAGAATTCGCCAAATATCGGGCCAAAAATACAGTACCGCAGCAGCAATTGCCCCGATCTGAATGACCGCCGTAAAGGCAACGACACCGGGGTGTGAAATATCGAGCCCAAGTAGTTTTTCAGTAATAGTCAAGTGGCCTGTCGAAGAGATCGGCAAGAATTCAGTGACGCCTTCGACAATACCTAAGATGATCGCGTGCAGAAAGTTCATCGTTCCTCATTATACCACTGTACTGCCAGAATATCAGAATATTGCAACTACATACCTCTGTTATCCTGGCAGCATATCGTCACCAAAGTGACTTATTTTGACAATATATCACGGCCGAAGCGATCAGTTTCATTAACTATTAGCTGCGACGGCCCAAACACCCGAACCTGTATATCATGGCGCAGTACCTCGCAGAGTGTCTCAAATCTCATCGCACACGATTTATCAGTATGGCGAACTGTCACGATCAGCTTATCGCCCTGTGTGGTCGCAGTAATCTCTGGCTTACTGGTGTGCGGTGCCGCCAGGTAGCTCGCCTCGATTCGCAAGGCTTCCTCGGTGCCGGCACGCCGCAGGCTCACCTGGCGCTGGCGTAGTGGCCGATCGGTAGTGACATGCTCCAGAACAACCTGCTTGACACCAGTCGTATCTGGAAGTGGCACGCGGAGGTGTGTGGTCATTCGCTCTGACTCATAGGAAAATTCACGGCCAGCCTGCATACCAAATAGGGCGACGCTAGAGAGGCTCAACGTGCCGACAACCAGCAGCACCAACATACTCATGCCGACCGGTTTCTTGATGCGCCAAGTAAATGAGCTGTACGTCAGCAGTGCCAGCAGGCTTATCAGCATGATGCCGCCAGCCAGTAGCGAGCCCCATAAGCCCCAAGCCCACGACTGAGTGGCCCAGCCCTGAAGAGCCATCACTATATCAAAGCCCACCACACTGCCGACAATCACACCGAGCATCGCTGCCAAGGTCATCAGTAGCAGCATAAATGCGACCACATAGCGGACAAACCGCACCGCCGGCCGCTCACTCGTCGAGCCCGCCGCAGCTACCGTCACCGACTGGGCTTTCAGCGAGTCGAAGGTGACTGGCTGGCCGCGCATCTGCAGCTTTTCAGCGGCTGTCTGAGCCTCTGGGAGACTGGCCCATAGCACAATATAAATAATCACCGACATACCAAACGTGACGAATAGCAGCAGCACAAAGCCGATCCGCACCCACAGAGGGTCAACCTTTAGATAAGCAGCGATACCGGCACACACACCAGCGAGAACCGCATTGTCAGGATCCCGCAGCAGCCGCCGTGTCGGCTGATTAGCTGGGTCGTCCGTTGTCTTGCGGCCGGTCGGCTGGGCCGACGCACCATTCTCGGAGAACTCACCGGGCTCACCCATGTGGTGCTGGAGCGCGCTGACATCGGCATCACTAATCACGCCACCAGGCGTCACGCCACGCTCGGTCAGTAGCTCAACCATCCGTGCTTCAATCTCACGCATTGCGTCGTCTGAATCCATCGCTCGCGCAATATTCTCGAGATAACTTTGGAGCGACGCTTTGGCCGTGATCTCGATATCATAGGCGGTCTTCGCTAAGTAAATCCGGGTTACTTCCTTCATCATGATACTCCTTTCTGAAGTGTCTGTAGTGTCGTATTGAGGGTGTCGATATAGATGACCAGCGCCTCCATCACGTGCCTACCGTAGTCGGTGATACGATAGTACTTGCGCGGTGGCCCTTGCTCACTCTCTTGCCATTCATGAGCCAACAATCCATCTCGCTGTAGCCGTGAAAGTAATGGGTAGATTGTCCCCTCCACCACCATCAGCTCAGCCTGATGAAGCTGCTGGATCAGCTCGCTGGTATAGCGACGCTGCTTACTACAAATAAGCAACACACAGTATGCCAAAAACCCCTTACGTAGCTGTACGGCCATCGTCTCAGCGTATTTGTCAGCACCGACTGTGTCAGTTTTCATGCAATATCATACTCCTTTATATTTATTATAATAATACTATGTTATACAAGGTAGTAGATAATGTCAATATCAATCACTGTGTTTTGGCAGCGATATCAAACTCATCCTCGATTTGCTGATTGATGATTTGCTCAATCACATCCTCGAGGGTGATGATGCCGACCTGCTTGCCCCGCTGGTCAGTCACCACAAAGAGATGGCTATGTGTCTGGATAAACCGACTCAATGCCGTGTCAAGGCCAGAGCGTGCATCGATATGGTGCACCTTGTCGCGAGATACTCGACTAATCGGGAGCGGGAGCGTCCGCCCCACAATATCTTTGAGATACAACAAACCAACCACGACACCGTCGTGGCACACCGGGATACGCGAGTGGCCAGCACGCTTTATCTGGCTGAGGAGTGCCGCATCTAGCTGGTCATCGCGATTCACACAGTAGACATGGCGGCGTGGTGTGGCGATGTCGGCTACCCGCTTCTTGCTAAAGCGCAGAGCACCGGTCGCAATCCGCCCCTCGTCGTAATCGACCGTGCTATCAGCGTGGGCAGCGTGCTCGCGAATGATTTGCTCGAGCTCATTGTGGCTATAGAGTGCGGGCCCTTCCCGGCCGAGCCAGCGGCCAAGTAGGCGAGAAACCGGCCGGGCCAGCGGCCAAAACAGCACATAGATGATATCCAGCAGCCAGAAGAAATAGCGGGTCAGCCGGTAGCCACGCTGGCTAAAGATAGCTTGCGGCAAAATCTCGCCAAACAGCGTGATCAATAGCGTCGCCACAATACCGCCGACCACGCCATTCGTGATATTGCCAAGCAAGATCGACATCGCGGTATTGACACCAACATTACCAAGCAAAATACAAAATATCAGATAATAACCATCTTTGCGGTAGCGATAAACGCGAGCAGCGATCTCATCACCGTGCTGTGCTTTGCGCCGCAAGTCGTCTGGCCGAGCCATCATCAAGCCGATATTAAGGCCAGAAAACACCCCACTCAATACCAGTAAGCCCACCGTGATGAACGGTGTCAGAATATCAGGCATTCGCTACCAGCCGCCGCCTCCGCCGCCTCCGCCGCCGCCACCGACGAAACCGCCGCCAGACGAGCCGCCAGAGCTAGCTGGGCTAGTCGAAGCGGCCGCGACACTAGTGAACTGGCTGATACTGCTGGCGAATAATGCTGCGTTAAAGGCGCCATCGCCACGGTACCAATCTGGCTGCGTACCGGCCTGCTCGTAGTAGTGACCGATCTGCTTAGTCCACTGTTTCTCTTGGCCGAATAGGACTGCATATGGCAATACTCGCTCATATAATTTTACGAGCTGCTTCTGGTCATCTGGTTGCACCCCCGCTGCCGCCACCTTGGCAGCCCCATCTGGACTCTGCAATAACTTGAGGCGCTCTGCCTCAGCCACACCAATATAATATTTGAGGCCAAATAGATACCGCCGCAGTGCCAGCCCCTTGTCGGTCAACACCTTGCCACTAGCCATCAGCCGGGCCACCAGCGCCAGCCCAAGCAGTGCTGGCGACAGCAATAGCAATCCAATCACCAGCAGCCACAAACTGTAGCGACGAAATCGCGTTTTGTGGGCCGGGTTGAGCGCTTTGAGCTGATAATCCTGGGTGATCAACTGCCGCAGCTTGCGGTCGTTGTCAACAATCCGACCAGCGTAGGCGGAGTCACTACTCAGCTTTTTTAGGTTGAGCACTGCACCGACAGCTGGTGTTTTGCCAAACATATCCCGAAGCAATTCCTGCTCTTCGTCTTTCAGTGAATCAACCGCCCGCATAATTTCAACCTCATACTCGGCCGGCCTCAACAGCCGCTTCGGTTTTGTCTGATAAATACGAATATAGTGCCGGACAGCCAAATCAAGCAGCTGCGCGGTCATGACTGAGCCGCGCACCCCCGCCAAGGAGCCAACAATCGCAGCCGATACACTCAGGCTTGCATCTTTGGGTGGAATGTACTCTGGTACGATAGGCGCCAGCTCTTTCGTCCGGCGAACCGACCGTATATAGGCAGCTGCTAGCACAATCGCGGCCACCCCTGCTAGTAGACAAGCGACAAGCTGCACTGACAGCCAGATAGCCAGCAGCCTCTCCCCGAGAGTCGGCTGATAGTCGGCGAATGTTCCTGCCTGAAAACCAATCGCCACAGTCACGCCGGCCGAGCGCGGCAGATTGTATATCGTGGCACTCATCACGCCCCGCTCATCTGTCTTCACCTGACACTTGGCCTGACTGCCCACCAGACCCCGATAGCACTGCAAGTCAGTCTGCGTCGCCTGGGTCAGGTCGGGGCTGACCTGCAGCGACACCGTCGCCTGGTCAATCGGCACGCGCCAGTCGGTACCAATGGCATTCCAGTAGAATTCTTGTCGGCCAACATCCTGGTACCATTTGGTGACATCGCGCTGGCTGTAGCGAATGACATACGTTTTTTGGCCGCTCACGTAGGTAGATGCGCTGCCGATCCTGAGCTCATTGCCATGCCAGCGATGCTCTAAGGCGTGGCCATACTCATCGGTCACCGACTGAAGCTCAAATTGTGTCGAGTGGCCATCATACTGAGTGACGAATATTGGCGCAATACCGTGATTTTGCTGCGGTGGAAAGTCAGCGGTAATTTTCAGAGTAGTCGTCAGTTGTGCATGCCGCTGCTGGTCGCGCTGCAACTGCATCGATACATCGTAGCGGCGAATGACGAAGTTATCTGCCCGTGTCGGCCGTGACTTCGCCGAGGTAGATGGCGCCATCACCCCCGTCATCGCCCCACTAATCACCAGCACCATAGCGATGCTAATGCTATAGAAAAATCGTTTCATATCGCTTATTATAACAGAATTGCTAGCACTTCAGGCCTCAATTGCACTAATAGGCAGACTATGCTATACTTTCCTCATAAAGTCAATGGCAGCGATACCCCTTAGGAGAGTCAGGTGAAGCGAATTAGCATCAGTGTTGGTGTGCTCGTATCAGCGGTAGGAGTAGCTATTGCGGCATATCAGCCGGCGGCGGCAACCCCCAAACCAAGCGTCTGCGACCCTCGCACCAAACAGTTCAAAGCAACACCCCTGCGCACAGCTGACGACAAAAACCGAGCGAAGCGGGCTCTCGACCATCTTCGTGCGATGATGCAGCCTCTCCGCCAAGCAGGCGATGGCAGCACAATCACCATGCAAGCAGCTTATGGGTACGATTACACTGGTGAGCTCAAGGGGTCGTTTCAGCTGAGTCAGCACGCTGCCAAGCCAGCGTACAGCGACCTGTCTATTGAGTCCTATGCATTTACTGACACACTTTATCTCACTGGCCGGCAGCCGGCAACGGCCAGTCAGACCTTTCGGTTTCCAAATTCCAAAAAAGGCCACAAACTACTCCGCCTGGTGAATACTCGCACCGGCAAGGTGCTGGCTGAGTACTTTGAGCCTACATTGAGCGGCCTCATCCGCTCGTATGAGTTCTCCCCTGGCCAAGATGGCTACGATACGCGCCGCGCCCATTACTCGTTCACCTACGACCAAGCTCTCGCGCTGCTCGTGGCAATCGGCGCAGACGACAAAGCGATGGCCGATAAACTGGCAGCCGGCCTTATATCAATTCAGGTGACTAGTGGCCAATCACAAGGTGCTTTTCCCTCGAGCGCTCATCAGCTCAACCCTCAGTTAGTGCAGCCTCGCTATTATACCGGCGGTATCGCCTTTGCACTCTACGCCCTGATTCGCTATCAAGAGCGCTATGGCAATATCAATAATGTCAACCAGGCTATCCAGCGGGCATTTCAGTGGGTGCAAAGCAAAAAAACTACCACCGGCCCTGGCGCTGGGCTCTATCGTGGCGGCACCAATCTGCGCGACGACGATGCAGCCAAACCATTTGAGATCACATGGCACTCCACCGAGCATAATACCGACCTTTGGCATGTCTTCGAGCGGGCTGCCCGAGTGTTCAAAAACGACAGTTACCGCCAAGAGGCTGATGCGCTAGCCAAGGCTATCACCGAAAAGCTCTGGAACACCGCTGAGCACCGCTTCGACCAAGGCCTCGGCGACCACAACAAAGCGCTCGATACCGCCAGCTGGGGGTCAATCTTCCTCCAGGCCACTGGCCAATACGACAAGGCCGAAGCTGCCCTATCCTATAGCCGCCACTTTACCCTTAGTCGTGGCAGCACCAAGGGTTTCACCCCCTATCTGACCGGCACGTACACACCAACCGTCTGGCTCGAGGGGACCTTTGGCGTCACGCACGCCTACAACATCGCCGGGCAAAAAAAGCAGGCTCAAACCACCGTCCAAGATGCCGCTCCAGCCCAAAACTCTCATGGTGCCTGGTTGTATGTCACCGATGTCGATACCGCCAACCAAATGACAAATGCCTACTCGGTCGCGTCAACTGCCTGGTATTTGCTGGCGACAGCCTACCCAGACGCTATCTGGTCAGAATGCCGGACTGATGAGCGCCCAGCAGCAACCCCAAGCCGCCAACTTGGCAATACCTTGAGCTCCTCCTTGGCCGGTGACGAGCTGCCGTCGTGGCTATTCTTGCTGATCGCACTGGTGAGCATCATTAGTGGGAGCATTGTATACCGCTCCCGCGACCGCCTCAGTCGCACGAAGAGTCGCAAAGTTGGGTTGCAGCCACGAGAGTAACACAGTATGCTTCGTACACTTTTCACCCACCCACTTGACTATCGTCGTTTTCCACCTGCTTATGCTAGTGGTACATCGGGGTATATCGCCCGAGTCGTCTCGTCGATTTCACTCTTCAGCTGCGGGAACGGCACACCCTCGCGGGCGGTCACACCCTCAAAAATCCAAAATACCCGCTCAGAGTACCCCCAGCCACAGGCCGGCGGCATACCGTACTCGAGCATCTCGACATAATCGATATCCAGCATCATCGCCTCATCATCACCGGCGTCGCGCATCTGCTGCTGCTCCACAAAGCGGTTGAGCTGATCAATCGGGTCATTCAACTCGCTAAAGCCATTGCCAAGCTCGCTGCCGGCAATCACTGGCTGGAACCGCTCCACTGTCTGTGGGCGATCAGGATTAGTCTTGGCAAGCGGCGAGATAAACTTCGGCGTGTTGACCAGCCAGACGGGCCCTGCCACATCTTTGCGGATATTCTTCCACAACTTATCAATACCACGCGGGATGGAATCGGTCTTCTCCACCTCCAAACCATGCGCTTTCAGCGTGGCAGCCACCTCATCAATCGTGGTATTATATACATCAATTCCATACTGCGTCTTGATCACCTCGGCATAATCCCAGACTTCCCATTCGCCGCTCATATCCACCGTGAACCGGCCTAGCTGAAACTGCAGTGTACCAAAAGTCTTCTCTAATACTTCTTTGTACATCGCCTCCATGAAGCGCATACCAGCTTGCCAATCCCAATAGGCCGCGTACCACTCCATGGCGATGTGCTCTGGCAGGTGCTCATCGGAATAATTCTCATTGCGAAACCGCGGGCCGAGGTCATACACCTTCTCAAACCCAGCGCCGATCAGGCGCTTTAGTGGTAGCTCGTGGCTGATCCGCAGATAAAATTGCTGGCCAGCCAGGGCGTCCATATGGGTCACGAACGGGTTGGCATCAGCCCCGCCGGTCGTATGTTCCAACACCGGCACGTTAACCTCGATAAAGCCGTGGCTGTTTAGATAATCACGCGTCGCCTTCCAAAACTTACTGCGACGAATAAACCGCTGGCGCACTTCTGGGTTGACGTTCATGTCAACGTAGCGGCGGCGAAAACGCTCTTCTTTATTCTCGAGCTTCTCGGGCAAGGGCCGTAGCGATTTAGTCAGCAATCGTAGTTCACGCACGCCGACTGACTTTTGGCCAGTTTGCGTGGTCATCATCACACCGCTTGCCTCGATAAAGTCACCGCTATCCAGCAGCTTCAGCTGCTTCATGCCAAGTATGCCGCGGCTAGCATCGAGCTCTGCGACCTCGTCACGCTGCAAATACAGCTGCAGCTCGCCTGACTGATCGCGCAAGGTGATGAAGGCCAACTTACCAAAGCTACGAATCGATACAATACGCCCCGCCACTACCACCTGGTGCCCAGCTAGCTCGTCGTAGGTGGCGATCACTTCAGCACAGCAGTGAGTACGGCGAGAATGTGCCGGGTACGGGTCAATCCCCAACTGGCGTAGAGTTGCTAACTTTCGTAATCGTTCGTCTCGGTAATCGCGTAATGTGGCCATAATGTTCTCATTATAGCAGACAGCGCCGATGCATATGGCGAGTCCATTTCATACTTAGACGCTCGTCAATGTAGTGCCGCCACCGTGTAGACGATCTCGGCTTTTGGCGTGATGATCGTCACTTGGTCGCCAACCTTTTTGCCGATCAACTCTTTGCCGATCGGTGACTCATCAGATATCTTCCCCTGCAGCGGGTCCGCCTCGACCGGCCCGACCACTGTGTAAACGACCGTCTTATCGGCCGATGTCAGCTCAACTGTACTGCCCAAACCAACCACCGAGGCATCTGACGGCTTAATGATCACTGCATACTGCAGAATATCCTCTATCTCGGCGATCCTGGTCTCGAGGAGCCCCTGCTCCTCTCGTGCTGCGTCATACTCCGCATTCTCGCTTAAATCACCAAAGTCACGAGCGGCTGCGATCTTCTCCGCCACTGCCCCGCGCTGGTTCTTCAGTGTCGCCAGCTCTTCTGTGAGCTCGTGCCGACCAGCCTCAGTAATTTGATATGTTTTATTCATGATATCTCCCTCACTAGTGTTACTTTACCTGACAGGACCCCTACATATAGCGTTCCCTGTATCATTATCTACGTTCTCGTGCGAAACTTTCTGAGTATAGCAAGCTGCCGACTCAGCTGTCAAGCTGGCGCTGCTGGTGCATAAACTCACGGAGCGACGCCAGCGGGAGCCGCCGTATCTCACCAGTCGAGCGTTCAACAAGCTCAAATAACCCATCACTCTTCAGCGCTCGATCACTGATCACCAGCCGCCATGGCGCCCCCATCAGCTCGGCGTCAGCAAATTTGACACCTGGCCGCTCCGCCCGGTCATCGTACAATACCGCCACACCGGCCGCCGTCATCTCGTCGTAGAGCTGGTCAGCCAGCGCGCTACCCTCCTGGCCGATCGCTACCAGCTGAAAGGTATATGGTGCAACCGCTGCGGGCCACACCAGCCCCTTTTCGTCAGCAAACTTCTCGACAATCACCCCCATCACGCGAGACACACCGATCCCATATGAACCCATAAAAATCGACTGCCGCTGCCCCTGCTGGTCTGTCACATAAAGCCCCATATCGTCAGTTTTTTGACGACCAAAATTAAAGATATTACCGACCTCTGCGGTCTTGACCCGCTCGAGCTCATGCTGCGGGATGCCAAGCTGGCGAGTCGCCTGTGCCAGCACTTCCTCGTTGATCGCCGTGTGGGTCGGGCGATGGAGGTAAATATAATCCTCACCAGCCGAACAGACCGTCTGAAATTCATGGCTAAATTGGGTGAAAGCGCCGCCGCTCGCAAACGTCACATACGTGTCGTGGCCAATCCCTAGCCGGTCATAGCAGCGCTGATAGGCGGCGATCACTCGCTGGTAGTAGGCATCGAGGTCCTCCTTGCACGTGTGGAATGAGTACATATCCTTCATGATGAACTCCCGGCCCCGCATAATACCACTCTTGGCCCGCAGTTCATTGCGCAGCTTTGTTTGGATCTGGTATACGCTGACCGGCATATCTTTGTAGCTATGCATAAACTGCCGCAGCATCTGTACAATTGGCTCTTCGTGGCTCCAGCCCAGACCGATCGCTGTCCCATCTTTCAGCTGTGTTTTGAACCAGATATCAACGAGCTGGTCATCCCATCGACCAGTTGTCTGCCAGACGTCTTTGTGCTGCAGCGTCGTCATGGCAATCTCTTGGCTACCCAGCGCCGCCATCTCTTGCCGAATAATCTGCTTGATCCGCTCGAGCACCCGCACACCAAGTGGCAAGTAGGCGTAGACACCAGCCATTTCCTTATAGACAAAGCCAGCCCGAATCAACAACTGGGCATTCTTCGACACTTCGTCACTGGGTGCAGTTTTGGATGTTTTGGTCCACAATTGGCTCATTCGCATCGCTAGATTCCTCCTCCTAAAATCATACTCACTTGCTTAAGTTGCCTCACTAGATCTGGACTCATATACAGCAGATAAAAGGCCAGCCCATTCTTGCTGGCATGGAGCAACACGCTTGTCCATAGCGCACCGGTATATTCGCGGGTGACACACAAAAAGGCGCTCAAGACACAGGTGTCGATCACCACAGCCCACTGCAACTGCGACGAGCCCGGGCCAGCCCACAAATGGGCCGCCCCAAAGAGCAAACTCGTCAAAGCGATAGCCAACCAAATTGGCGTCACTTTGCGCAACTTGCCATACAAATACCCCCGGAACAAAAGCTCCTCAGCCAGTGGCGCCATGACCACGAGGGTCACAAAAATCCACACAAGATCCCACTGACTCGTGACCATCTGTGGGTGAAATGGTAGCTGCTGTTGGACCTGCGTATCAACCTGCAAAAACCGAACCGCCAGCATCATCACGAGACTTGAACAAATAAAGTATGCGACAACCGCGAGGGGTGCTAGTAAGATATCTGGCCAGGCTGGCCGACTATCTACTCCGAGATCTCGGGCGGTCGTCCGGCGACCAAATAGCCACATTGGCACGCCGACCACGAGCACCAAGCTGATGACATACACCACCACTGACACCACCGCACCATAGACAGTCTGGTTGACCGCCTGAAATGATACACCAAGTGCTTTTAGCCCATGCAGGCAACCGACCACTAGCCACTGCGCCAAAAAGAAGGCCGCATAGGTCCAGGCTGGCAGTAGCAGGCAGTACCACCAGCGCTGAGGCAGATGACGTTTAGAAGAATTTCTTGATATCATTGTAGGTCACCACCAATGTGAGTAATAAAAGTAATAACAAACCGACCGTCTGGACGATCTCCTCGCGCCGCTGTGTCAATTCTTTCCTGAAGAGGCGGAACCCGGCCATAGTGAACCAGCGGCCACCATCGAGCGCCGGGATCGGCAAAATATTCATCACCGCCAATGTCAGCGAAATAATCGCCGCCAGCAACACAACTTGGGTCCAGCCAGCATCGATCACCGAAGGAAATAAGACACCCAGAATCTGAATCGGCCCAGCTACATTCTTGCCGGCAGACGCCAGATCGGCGCGGGCCGCCTGCGTGGCAGCGGGTGAGCCAGAAAATTGGCCGACAAGGCCGGTCCACGTCTTGGAGAGCGTATCACCCAATCCCTTGACCGTCTCATAGGTCAGCTGGCCAGTTGTTGCCACGCCAGCAAGTGGTGCTGACCAAGTGCTACGAATCGTCTCCGGCTGGCCAGACACCACCCCCAAATAGCCCTGCCGCTGCGCCTGCTGTGGCGTATTGAGCGTGGTGGTAATTTGCTGTTGGCTGCCCTGCCGGCTATAGCGCACTGTCACCGTCTGGCCTTTTAGCCGCTCGGTGAGCTGGCGCAAGTCGTTAGCAGTAGTGACGGGCGTGTGGTTGATTGAGATCAGCTGATCACCCTTTTTGAGGCCACTTTTGGCAGCTGGCGAATCTGCCTGTAGCTGCATCACCGTCAGCGGTGCCCGTGACACAACAGTATCAAACGGCAGCGTCACCTGGTGAGGCAGTAGCTTCGGCATGCCAACCAACGCTAACACAGTGAAGAGCACCACCGCAGTCAACCAATTCATCGCCACCCCTGCAAGCAGGATCTTCGTCTTCACCCAAAAGGAGGCACTGCCATAGCTACCCTGACCACGAGCGGCATCATACTCACCTTTGAGGCGGACAAAACCACCCAGCGGCAACCAGTTGAGGCTAAAGACGACCTTCTTGCCCAAAAAGCTCTGAGCTGGTTGCCATTTTTTGGCCCGCGGCGGGAACCCGATACCAAACTCCTCAACCACCACGCCATGACGCTTGGCGACCAAGGCATGGCCAAGCTCATGCACTACCACGAGCATCACCAAGATAGCCAAACCGATCAACACCCCTGCCAGCGTTACCAACATCGTTTACGCCCCCAACCGACGGTGTCGCGTCGCATATTCTGCCAAAATCGTGTCGACATCAGCAGTGGTCATGTCTGGCCAGTTTTTATCGATAAAATACAGCTCGCTATAGGCCGCCCGCCACAGCATGAAATTACTCAGTCGTTGCTCACCGCTTGTCCTGACAATCAGGTCACATGGAGGCACCTCTGGTGCATACAGCCGCTGCCCAATCAATTCCGGTGTCACCTGGTCAGCTGCGATACCCTCTTGGATAATCTGGCGGCAGGCATCAGCGATCTCTAACTGACCACCGTAGTTCAGGCAAAGCAACAGCTCGCCGTCTGTCAAGTGAGCAGTTTGCTCCTCGGCGCGGTGAATTGCCTGCTGCAGCGTCTCGGATAGCCCCTGGCGCGACCCAATGACACGGAGGCGTACCTGGTGCTGCAAAAAGAGGGCGACGTCTGACTCAAGAATTTTCAAAAAGAGCGACATCAAATGACCAACTTCCTCTTGAGATCGCTTCCAGTTCTCGGTGCTAAACACATAGGCGCTAGCATACCTGACCCCACGGTGCAGCGTCTCTAGCAAGACATCCTTCAGCGCGTTATAACCCGCCAAATGCCCCTCATATGCGGGCAGGCCGTGCCGTTTGGCCCAGCGGCGATTACCATCGACGATGAAGCCAATATGGCGTGGCACTGCCTCGGCGCGGACTATGCTTTCGTGCTCTGAAACCTGCCGCCCCATCAGACCGTCAATACATCTTTCTCTTTGGCTTTAAAGATTGCCTCGACTTGGTCGTGCATAGTGCTCATCAGGCTATCGACTTCTTTCTCGACTCGTTTGACATCGTCCTCACCCAGCTCTTTGGCCTCTTTCATCCGCTTCGCTTCTTTGAGAGCTTCTTGGCGAATTGTCCGCAGGGCGATCCGCGCCTCTTCTATCTTCTCGCTCACCTGCTTGACCAACTGATGGCGCCGCTCCTCGGTCAGCGCCGGCACGGGCACCCGTACCACCCGGCCATCATCTGACGGGTTAAAACCTAGCCCCTGATTATCACGAATTGCTGTGGTAATAGCCGTAATATTGCTCGGGTCAAACGGTGTCACCACCAAGAGCTGTGCTTCCGGCGCTGTGACGTTTGCGACCTGATTGAGCGGCATTTTCACACCGTACGCCTCGACCATCACTCCCTCTAGCATGCCCGCGTGAGCGCGGCCGGTCCTGACTTTTTTTAGCTCATCCTGTAAGTGCTGCAGTACCTGTGTCATTTTGTCTTCGTACGGTTGGGTGTCAAACATTATCTATGTTCCTCCAGTTATTTCTCTTTAGTATACCAAATCCACCGGGAGCTATGCTACGCTAAATAGCAGAATAATGATAATTTCCACGCTCAAGGTCTATAATTTCCGCTCGTATCATCTCTACGAAACACCGCTCAGCTCGACCGGTACGATTATTGTTGGCCCAAATGGCACCGGCAAGACGAACCTCCTCGAGGCGGTGTATATCGCCCTGCGTGGGCATAGTTTTCGCGGGAGCCTGGCTGATTGTATGCGCCATCAGCAGCCCCAGAGCGTGATCCACCTTGAGACTGATCAGGCTCACCGGCGATTACAGCTGCAACGATCTGCCGAAGGTATCCTGACAAAAGAATTCACTATCAACGACAGTCGAGCCAAAATCCTCCCACAAAAGCACCGCGTACCGGTCGTCTTGTTTGAGCCAAATGAACTACAAGTACTCAGCTCATCACCCAGGCGTCGGCGTGATTTTCTTGATAGTTTGCTCGGTCGGCTCGACCCTCATTACGAGACCACGCTGCGGTCATTTCAGCGCACCCTATTGCAGCGCAATGAACTCCTCAAACACCCCCAGCCTTCTTCTCATATCTGGCGAGAGCATCTCTTCGCCTGGGATATCAAGTTTGTCCAGCTGGCCCGCCAGGTCGCTCAGGCGAGAGCCCACTTCTTAGACACACAGAGTGCCGCCCTTCGCCAGCTGTATCATGTACTTGCCGGCCATCACAGCGCCCTTGCCATGAGCTACTTACCAAGCGTCTCCCTCGCGCATTACGAGCAGTCACTCCTTGACCGTCTGCAACAAACTCGCTCATATGAGCTCCACAGTGGCTTCACCTCAGTCGGGCCGCAGCGCGAGGACTTCCTCATCCTCCTGCATGACCAGCCAGCCACCAAGGTCGCCTCACGCGGGGAGATGCGCACAATTATGCTCGCATTTAAGCTGCTCGAGCTTGAGCTACAAACCGCACGCGCAGCCACGCGGCCACTTATCCTGATGGATGATGTATTCTCAGAACTTGATGCACGCCGGGAGCAGCTCCTGCAAGAAGCTATCCAGCAGCACCAGTTTATCCTGACAACCACCGACACCCGCCATAGGCGAGATAACTGCCTGGTCATCTCGACGACTGCCTAGGGTGTATGCTCATCGGCTAGCGAGCCGGTCGACTGGTGGCTTGGCCGGCAGCAGTCTTGGCTGGTCGAAGCGAGTACAAATCAAGAAGTCGCCCTGTCACCCCAGACCACAGCCGATCTTTGCGGCCCGGCTGATCATGGTAATCTGCCGCGCACTGCTGCACCTGTGCAATCACTCGGTCAAACACCATCTGGCGGGCCGCGTGGTCACCCTGTTGGATGAGCCGATCGAGAAAGGCCTGCCATTCCCGCCTGTCAAACTGGTAATTGTGTGTCAAATCATGCATCAACAAGATCGATTGATACAGCGGCTGCTTCGCCAAGCGAATTTGATCTTCCCCAGCCAGCTGCTGCAAATACTCAAACTGCTTGGTTTCGACCCAGGCGATCTCTCGCAGTAGGTCAGCGTGAACGCCATACTCCTCGCCACGCTGAGTGTCTGCGCCATCTTCGTACGCATGCATCAGCCTGTCATTGCAATAATCCGTCGCCTTTTGGAGACGTGCGTGGCGCTGCTGGCTATCCGGCGCACCAGCCAGCCACTCCAGGCGCTGGTTCGCATATTCGTCCTGCAAGACTGGCGGCCGACTGCAATCAACCGGCCGCGTGTTGCGCTGCAAACGCCGCAAGACGTCAATCGCCTGCTCATCCGGCATGACCGCACTCTCGACAAACCCGCCCTTCGTCAATGCATCGTAGCGCTCCAGGTCAAATACCAGCCCCTCATGAAGATAGGTCGTCGCCTCCTCGGCTAACCGATTGACCATCTCCTGCAAGTGCCGAGGGTCATGCGCCGCATCGTCATAATAGTCGACCATCGCCGTGATCACCTCATGAACCTCAGGCCGGCGCTCATGGATCAACTCACGTAGTGTACCAAACAGCCCAGTCAGCTGGATAGCATCGCGGCGATTACTCTCGTATGTATGCATCGACTCACCCGGTAGCTCGCTCAGCCAGTCAAGGCAAAAGCGAATAGTATTGGGGCTAGGCGGGAGCGCCTGCACACGAGCTTCAAATTCGTCGATCTCCTGTAAGGCAGGAGGCGCATCGTAGCCGTAGCTATGAGACAATTCGCCGCCATAGCAATCATCCGCCAGGCCGGCTGGTACAGTCTCGTTCATGCTGCAAAGACCTTCTCTATTATTCGCTGACGCCTAGCTCAATTCGCTTGAATTGACGGACGATGATATTTTCACCCAATTTGGCGATCGCTGCCTTGATATGATCTTCGACTGTCTGGCTATCGTCTAAGATATATGCCTGGGTGAGCAGCACTTGCTCAGCGAAGTGTTTCTTCAACTGCCCCTCGACAATCTTCTGGCGCATCTCAGCTGGTTTATCTGCCAGGGCGTCGCTTGCTAGCAGCTCGGTCTTGACTCGCTCAATTTCCTCAGCTGGAATATCCGCCTCGCTGACGTACTTCGGGCTCATCGCAGCGATCTGCATTGCAACCTCATGCGCCAATGTCTTGAAATCTGCCAAGCGAGCCACGAAGTCAGTCTCACAGTTCACTTCGACCACCACACCGATCCGGCCCGAGTGGACGTAGCTCTCGATCAGCCCCTCACGAGCCTCGCGGTCGCTCTTTTTCTCAGCTTTGGTCAGCCCTTTTTGGCGCATCGCCGCGAGGGCTTTATCGAAATCACCATCTGCTTCTACCAGCGCCTTCTTGGCATCTGTCAGGCCGACACCAGTTATCTCTCGTAGTTTTTTGATATCGTCGACTGATACGCTCATAATTATTTCTCCTCCTGTGCAGCTGGTTTTTGGGCTGTTTTGACGGTACCGGCGCCCTCGGCGACAGCGGCAGCAAAGTAGTGAAGCAGCAGCGCTAGCCCCTTGATCGCATCGTCATTGCCAGGGACCACATAGTCAATACCAGTCGGGTCTACATTGGTATCGACGATCGCAAAGACTGGAATCCCCAGCGTCTTTGCCTCTCGCAGCGCGTTCGCATCGACCAATGCATCGACCACCACGACCGCACCTGGCTTGCCCATCAGATCCTTAATGCCACCGTATTTGATGTTGAGGCTGTCGATCTCTTCTTGGAACCGCTGCACCTCTAGCTTGTTGTAGCGCTTTTCGAGGTCGCCATTGGCCATCCGCTTCTCAAGATTTTTCAGCTTTTTGATCTGCTGCGTGATCGTCGCGCTGTTTGTCAGCATACCGCCGATCCATCGCTCGACGACGTATGGTTGGCCGATCTGCTCTGCAGTCTGACGGACTACATCCTTAGCCTGCTTTTTGGTGCCGACAAACAGCACCTTCTTGCCGCTCGCCGCGATCTTGGTAAGCTCTGGTAACGCCTGATCAAGCGCCGCTACCGTCTTGGTCAAATCGATAATATGGCTATTCTGCCGCTTCGAATGAATGTACGGCGCCATCTTTGGGTGCCACCGACTGGTTTTGTGCCCAAAATGGACACCGGCCTCCAGCAAAGCCTTAATGTCTACTGCTACAGACATCGCGTTTCTCCTTGTGCCTCATCTGCTAGCGGGTTTGGAGTGCTAGACAGATTGTGTCATTAAAATTACTTACGCTGGCGATTATACCACAGCCAGGCGAATTGTACAAAAGACTCGGCCGCACCCCTCTTCTCGATACCGTTTGCACTAGGGGCGTATCTCTGGTAGAATATGACAGTTATGAAAAGCAGTATTCACCCACAAAACTATCGCCCGGTCGTATTTAGCGACGATCAAGCGGGCTTCGCCTTTTTGACACAGTCAACGGCACACACCACAGATACTATCGTTTGGGAAGATGGCAAGACCTATCCGCTTGTCAAGGTGCATATTTCTAGTGCGTCACACCCATTCTTCACCGGCGAAGAAAAGATTATCGACACCGAAGGTCGGGTCGACCGCTTCAAGGCACGCCAAGCTGCTGCCAAGGCACGCAAAGCTGCACTAGCGAACAAAGCCAAAAAACGCAACGCTGCCGCCGTGGCCAAAGCTCAACAGGTGACTACCACTGACGACGACGATATCAAAAAGGCTGCCTAATCCACCCTTTATCTCGCTCAGCCTCACCTCGCAAAAAACCAAGCGCCGCCTATGACACATCAGCGGCGCTTTTCTTTTATACAATGAGGGCTGTCTTCTGTGGACCACCTCGAAAAATTGGAGGCAACCACCCCACATAGGATACGCAGGCCCGGCCTATGCTGGCTGCTCAAGGCTGAGTTGAAGACTCTCGAGTAGTGAGCTCAGCTTGGCGACTTCCTCTTGACCAACCGGGGTTGGCTGGTGGTTAGATCTATCAAAGTTGAACGTGGTCACTGGCACCTCAGAAGAAGACCGACGCAGCGGATAGGCGGATCCAGACAAATCATACCGCTGCACTACCCTGTCGGGGTCATTACTGTCTTTCAGCTCATAGCGTACCCCTTCCTGGCGGCGGCCCTGAGCGTTTATCATCTCAACAGTCAGCACGACAAGGGACGATGAGTTATCGTTCTTTAGGTATCCCGCCATCACACTGATCTCAGATCCATCTCCGAGCGGGCCACTATCTAGATAAAGCGAATCTGATTGCTTGCGAAATAAGCTGGTCTTACTAGAGTCCCCAGAGGCACCTGCCGGCCAGCGCTGCGCTTTCTTCTCATTATTATCACGCCGGTCAAATAGATGACGTACCGCCACCACGAACTCATCAGCCGCTTGGCACTGCTCTTCTTTGGTGAGCGATTCTGGGCTTGCCAGTGCTGGTGCGATCGTATCGATACGCTCACTTGCCATACTACTTCCTCTCTCTTGCATAGACCCCCTATACGTTATATTTTATCTGAATTAGTGGTAAATTTTGTTTATTTACATTTAGTATTAATTTTATCATATCCTCTCTATCTACCTCTGTCAATAGCCGCCCGCATGGGAGCTCTTTGTAGAGTCCGGCATGAGCACTCCCGGGCTTAGACCAGTCTGTGCTATAATTTGTAGCTATGGCGAGTATTTTTCTTGATCTTGATAGTCTGCATGCTGAGCGGGCACAGCTAGCTGATTTTTTGGCGCGGCCTGATGCGTACAGCGCAGCAGATTTCACAGCCAAAAACAAGCGCTTCACTGAGCTGGAGCTGCTCATCGCCAAGGGCGAAGCGCGGCAGCGACTAGAGCAGCAGCTGACCGAGGCAAAACAGCTCGCGACCGGCGGTGATGAGCTGGCAGAGCTCGCCAAGGCAGAAGTCGCCGAGACAGAAGCCCGCCTCGCAGAGTTAGAAGAAGAATTATTCATCCTCCTCACCCCCAAAGACCCCAATGACGACAAAGATATCATCATGGAAATCCGGGCCGGCGCTGGCGGCGATGAGGCGTCGCTCTTCGCCGCCGAACTCTACCGCATGTACCTACGCTGGTGCGAGGCTCACCACTACAAGACAGAGCTGATCAGCGAGTCGGCGAATGACTCGGGTGGCTACAAAGAAGTCATCTTTATGGTCAAGGGTGATGCACCATATGCCCAGCTGAAGTTCGAGGGCGGTGTACACCGCGTCCAGCGCGTGCCCGTTACCGAGAGCCAGGGACGCATCCACACCAGCACCGCCACAGTAGCAGTCTTGCCCGAAGCGGAAGAGACAGACATCACCATCAATCCCAATGACCTCCGCATCGACATCTACCGCTCGAGTGGCCACGGTGGCCAGAGCGTCAATACGACCGACTCGGCCGTGCGGATCACTCACCTGCCAAGCGGCCTGGTCGTCACCAACCAAGACGAAAAATCCCAGATAAAGAACAAAGAGAAAGCCATGAAGGTGCTGCGTAGCCGCCTGCTACAGATCAAAATCGACGAAGAAAATGCCAAACTGACCGCCGAGCGACGCTCGCTAGTCGGCACTGGTGACCGCTCCGAAAAGATCCGCACCTACAACTTCCCACAAGACCGTATCACCGACCACCGGATCCACTACAGCCGCAGCAATATCCCCGCCTGCCTAAACGGGGATATCGACGACTTGATCGACCAGCTGCAGCGCTATGAGCGCGAACTGAAGGCGAAGAATGTGGCTACATAGACAAGCTCAGCTCAGCCAATAATTTGTCATATTATTCATACCACGAAGATATATGCTCTGCATGTTCCATGAGTGCAGCTGCCAATTCATTAATCTCGTCTGGGCTAACTGGTTGATCATTTATCCCTAGTTCTCTTTCTAGTTTTTGATTTTCTAACTCATTATACGCATCACAAAGGTTCTCCAAAACC
Organism: uncultured Candidatus Saccharibacteria bacterium; assembly: GCA_938040655.1. Classification (GTDB taxonomy): domain Bacteria; phylum Patescibacteriota; class Saccharimonadia; order Saccharimonadales; family Saccharimonadaceae; genus Nanosynbacter. The sequence goes on along the minus strand of CALHZK010000001.1, from coordinate 1,118 downwards.
TTCTCCAAAATCTTCTCCTGAGACCTTTTTTTATAAATAAATAGTTCGTTTCGGACTTTTATGGGTGTCGGACTAAGTTTGTCATAGCGCAGTACCTCGTCACTTGAGCCCCACCTACTATCCACATAATACCGATGTTTATCGTATCTATCATCGCCCAGGGTTATATACTGACCGGTGGTTCCATCTTTTCTCGACAATGAACCAACACGCACATGAACTCGTTCGCCATCGCACCCCAGTGGCGCGTACAGACAAACTTGTGCTTCTTTTTCCCCGGATATAAGAATACCGTCATAAAGACGCACATTATCAGCAAACCGAAGCAATAACTCTTCCACGAGTGAAGAGAATTTACACACAGCCTCCTTCTTTTCGGCGGTCGTCAATTCTCTTCGATTTTCTACCGATTCAGCGAAATAAAGCGGACCATCAGCAAGGTAGTTGTTTGGTCGCTTTTCACCCCCCCAGGTCGTTTATGTCTTGATAGCTCCATAGAATACTCCTTTACATATGAGAGTTAGTGGCAGTTCACTTAATATATACTATATACATCAGAAAGTCAATCCAGCTCGCTCAGGCCTTTCGCGTCATGGCCTCGCCTGGGCAAGCAGTTGGGCTAAGCCGGCGACTTCTTCACAGTCGACCGGCAGACTGTTTTGCCCCGTCTCTTCTTCTAGCTTGATGTTCTTTTGCTCATTTTCATGAAATGCTTTCGCTGCCGCAAGTACTGTAGCTATGTCTACCCCTTCCTCAAAATGAAGCCTCACCGGCCGGCTACTTGTATCACGGCGGTGGACCGCTTCGTCAGAGTGCCGCGAGTATTGGTGCGTGTCACGCGGTTGGTTAGTCAAGCCATGAGTGAGAATAGAAACAAACTTCTCGGTCACTGCGTGGTGCTTTTTGTGCGGGTCGTTTGGCGCCTGCTCTTCTGACATTATCTTCACCTCCAAGCGTGGCTGGCGAGGGCCACTCGCAGGTACCCATAGCAAAAGGTGGGCATAGTCACCGTCATGCTCGACGTACGGTTTAAAACGCTGCAGCAGCGCGTCGACCAGCTCACCAAAGGCAAAGGCTGCATGCATCTTCTCGGCAGTCGATAGCTCTTTGGCGGCTCG